>JAZRUG010000048.1:0-98994 GCA_045652425.1 Eubacteriales bacterium | reverse complement strand
AAGGTTTTCCACCTTTGGAATCTTCCTTGGTCGGTGCGGACTTTTCATAAATACATAGGAGTGAAGTTTTATTTAGAGATAGTATTTTGAAAATACTATCAAAGTTACATCTCCTTTGGAATCTTCCTCGGTCTGTGCGTACTTTTAATAAGTACATAGAGGTGTAATTTTATTGAAAAAATATTGTTTTGAATTATATACCAAACAAAAAGGCTATTGTTCATTTTTTAAACAATAGCCTATAATCATATTTTATCAAAGCGTTCGCCTGTTTTTTTGGCGCAAATTCGCCCCGCGCTTATCTCTGACAGCTTCAAGTTAAACGCTTCAAACGAAGGTGTCTTTATAGCCAACCTTAACTTAACTGTATCGCTATAGTCAATGCCGTCTTCTATAATGTCAAAAAACTGACATTCATAACGTATCTTCTCGTGGTCTGCGTAAGGACATTCCACCTCGAATTCCGTATAATCCGTATAAGTTATAATCTGTGCGTCTTCGGCTGCGCCCTTTGCCGCCGCCGTATAAGCTCGCACAAGTCCACCCTTACCCAGCAATATACCGCCAAAATATCGGGTTACAACAATAACAGCATCGGTAAACCCCGTCTTTCTTATAACGTCAAGCACCGGCATACCCGCCGTTCCCGCGGGTTCTCCGTCGTCGCTGTATCGCGTAGTATTAGTATCCTTCAGCACGTATGCATAAACATTATGTCTGGCATCGGAGTGCTTTTTCTTTATCTGATTAATAAAATCAACGGCATCTTTTTCTTCGGTAACCCTCTTTGCGTAACCGTAAAACACCGATTTATCGATAGTTATCTCAAAAAAGCCTTCGCCACCTAAAGTTGTATATAATTTACCGCTCTCGGCTGTATTTTTATCTTTCATAAATCAAACTCACTTTACAAGATATTTTGAAAGCATTCCTTTAGTCTTCGAATCAACAGTCGCTGTGAATTTCACGCCCTCGGCAAGATATTCCGTATTGTGTATAACGGCGTTTTTATATAGCACGTTAACCATAGACTGCTCGTTATGCGGAAACAAAAACGTTTCTTCGGTCTTTCCTTCGTTAACAAGCGCCTCTATTCTCTCAATAAGCGTATCAATGCCCTCGCCCGTTCTTGCAGATATAAAGAAAACGTTATTTTCTCCGCCGTCTTGCTTTACTTTCGGCATAATATCCGTTTCAACGTCGCATTTATTATAAACATAAAGAATAGGTTTGCCTACTGCGCCAAGTTCTTCGAGTAACCCTTCGGTTACGGCGAGTTGATTATCACATTCAGGTTCCGATGCGTCTATCATAACAAGTACGGCATCGGAATATACAACCTCCTCCAACGTCGAGCGAAACGCTTTTATAAGGTGGTGGGGAAGATTTCTGATAAAACCAACGGTGTCGGTAAGAAGTATCTCATTTCCCGATGGAAGTTCATATTTTCTTGTCGTTGGATCAAGGGTTGCAAAAAGCTTATTTTCGGCAAGTATTCCTGCGCCTGTCAAATAGTTCAAAAACGTACTTTTTCCCGCATTTGTATATCCGGCAATAGCAATCTTAAAAAGTCCTGATTTATCTCTTTGTTTGCGCTGAACTATGCGGTTTTTTTCGAGTAACTCAAGCTCATCTTCGAGCGCATCCATACGGCGTTTTATATGACGTCTGTCGCTTTCGAGCTTCGATTCACCCGGACCACGCGTACCGATACCGCCGCCCTGACGTGAAAGCTGTAATCCCTTACCCGTAAGTCTTGGAGTCGTATATTTCAAAAGCGCAAGTTCAACCTGCAACTTACCCTCGCCCGTCTTTGCATGGAGTGCAAATATATCGAGAATAAGCATACTTCTGTCCATAACGAATATATCGCTGTCTTCGTCGTTTACTTCTTTTTCTATGTTGCGTATCTGCGAAGGAGAGAGTTCCGTATCAAATACAACGAGTGTGGCATCGTTATTTTTGCAGAGTTCTGCTAATTCTTTTATTTTACCGCTTCCAATATAAGTTCCCGCATCGGGGGCGGTTTTCAGTTGTGTCATTCTTGCAACACATTCGCCGCCTGCGGTTTCGAGCAATCTTTCAAGCTCGTCGAGAGAAACCTCGGCTTCATCTCTGTCATCGCCTCTGAATACGGCGCTGACAAGCACGGCTTTCGTTATTTCTTTATCTTGCGTATCGTTAAATATATTAAGTTCAGGCATATATTTCTAACCTCGATTCAATGTAAAAATACGGTAAGAAAACAAAAAGGGCAAGATGTGCGTAAAATACATCTTACCCGTTGTTAGTCCAAGGTCAATTATTTTGCCTTGTTCAAGCGCTGTTTGAACTTGTCAACACGGCCGCCTGCATCTACGAACTTCTGTTTGCCCGTAAAGAAGGGGTGGCACTTTGAGCAAATTTCAACACGCATATCGCCCTTTGTCGAACGAGTCTTAACCTCTGCGCCACATGCACATCTGATGGTTGATTCTTTATAATCCGGCTGAATAGCTGTCTTCATTGCACTTACCTCTTTTCAGTTTTTTACATATTGCATTGTATTATAACACAAGTATTTTGATTTTTCAAGAGTAATCCAAGATTTTTTCCAAAAAAATGTTAATTTTTTTTGAATGTCATTCATTTGTATGGCTTTTTAGTGTATAATATAGCAGAATTTTATACGAAAAAGGACGGTTTTATGCTAACCACATTCACCGAAAATAAAATTAATTGGAAAATAATCGACCTATGCGACCGTGAATTGTTTGAAACTACGGGCAAAAACGAAGAGGGAATAGCTATGTTTGGTTTTGCCTCGCTGTTTTTTTGGAAAGAGTATTACAAAACTTCATATTCTTTAATAAATGGAAATATCGTGTGCCGCGGAAGCTCTGACAATGGAAACTGTATTTTCTATTTTCCTCGCGGTCTGAACGACAATTATAAAGAAACTATTGATACTATTATATCCTCTTGCGATAAAAATATAAGACTTTTGCCGTTAACCGAAAGCGTTGCAAACAAGATAACTGAAGCATTTCCAAATTCAAAAATAAGTTTAATGGACGGTAAGTGCGAATACGTCTATAATCAAAGCGACCTTGCCGAACTTGCGGGTAAAAAATATCACGCAAAACGAAACCACATCGCAAAATTTGACAAGAATTACAACTGTGAATATATAAATATAAATAATGAAAACGTTGACATTTTGAGAAAATGCGCCGAGCATCTTTATAAAACTATAGAAAACAGCCCCGAAAACGAATACCTTGCGATAAAATGCGCTGTAAAGCATTTTGATGAACTCGGACTCCGCGCGGGTGTGCTTACCGTTGACGGCAAGTTTGTTGCTTACTCTATCGGCTCGTCGATAAACGAAGATACGGCAGATATACATTTTGAAAAAGCAGACAGAAGTTATGACGGCGCATACGCAAAGATAAACAACTGCTTTGCAAAATATGCGTGGACTGATAAATTATATCTCAACCGCGAGGAAGATTTAGGGATAGAGGGTTTGCGTAAAGCGAAACTTTCTTACTATCCTTGCCAACTCAATCAAGTGTACTCGGTTGAATTATTTTGACAAAAACACTTGCATTTCGGGAAGAGTTATGTTATAATGCCTCATATTTAAAATAAATAAACACGTTGAAGAAGTTTGGCAGGTCGCACCAAGACATATCCAGAGAGGGTTGCCGTTTTAGGCTGTAAGCAACCTTGTGTCTGCGTTACTTTTGCATTTCGCTTTTGAGTGGAACAGATGAAATTTTTAGTAGTTTGTTACGGTATTAAGGCTCCGTTATTTGCCTTGTAAAGTGTTTGCTTTATTTAGCATAAATTAAGGTGGTACCGCGGAAAACTTACGTCTTTCGTCCTTTTCAGTAAAGGATGAAAGACTTTTTTGCATTATAGACAAAAGGAACTTTTTTTCAAAAAGTTCCAGAGAGTAACAGGCGGTCAGGGCTTTCAGCCCCGAACCCTTGACAAAAGGCCGCTTTTTGAAAAAAGCCCCGCTTTCTTTCGCAGAAAGCTTGGCAAAGAACTTACCTCTCGGGTCTCTACAAACTATAAATAGCAGTACAAACCCGATAATCGAGGTTTCTTTGCTTACTTTCTTTCCTTAAAAGAAAGTAAGGAAAAAAGAAAAATAAAAAAATATCATATAAATTTGGAGTGATTAAAAAAATGAAAGAAAAGTTAGAAGCGTTGCTGCGCGACGGTGCGGCAAAAATTGACGCTGCAAAAAGCGAAAGTGAGCTTCAGGAAATCAAAGGTGCGTTGCTTGGTAAGCAAGGCGCTGTAACAGAGCTCCTTAAGGAAATTCCCAAGCTTGACGTTGCTCTTCGTCCCGAAATGGGAAAGGCTGTCAACAACGTAAAAAATCTTCTTACCGAGCATATCGAGGGCAAGAGAGAAGAACTTAAGCTCAAAGCATCTGAAATATCCCCCGATTTCGACTATACCCTTCCCGGTATAGCTCCCCAGATTGGCGGACTTCACCCCATAACACAGATGTGTTATGACCTTAACGATGCATTTCGTTCTATGGGCTTTGAAATATTCCACGGTCCCGAAATAACAAGCGAATATTATGCATTTGACAATCTTAACTTCCCCCCTCAACACCCTGCAAGAGAGAGTATGGACACATACTGGCTCGAGGGACATGACTCGGGAGAGGCTAACGAAAAGCTTTGTCTCCGTCCTCACTTAACAGGCGGAAGCGTACGTTATATGCAGACACACAAGCCCCCCTACCGTTTCGTATATCCCGGCAGAGTTTACAGAAACGAAACCACAGATGCTCGTCACGAAAGAGCATTCTTCCAGTATGAAGCGCTTATTGTTGATAAAGACCTTACCTTTACGTCGGGTAAAGTTATGATAAAGAGTATTCTTTCAAAGGTATTCGGACAAGACGTTCCCGTAAGAATGCGCGCGGGCTTCTTCCCCTTTGTTGAACCAGGATTTGAAATCGATATGGGCTGTCTCGTATGCGGCGGCAAGGGCTGCAGCGTATGTAAGCACGTAGGCTGGATTGAAATTATGCCCGGCGGCACACCTCACCCCAACGTTCTTCGTGCGGCAGGTGTTGACCCCGACGAATACACAGGCTTCTACGTAAATATCGGTCTCGACCGACTTGTTATGATGCGTTACGGTGTTGACGACGTTCGTCTGTTCCACGGTACAGACCTGCGTTTCCTTAACCAGTTCCGCTAATTAAGGAGGGTAAACATTATGAAATTATCACTCAATTGGATAAAAGACTACGTAAAATTACCCGAGGATATGGACCTTTCGCAGTTGGCGTTTGACCTTACTATGTCAACGGTTGAAGTTGAAGGCGCACACGACCTCGGCAAACAGTTCGATAAGATTATTGTAGGTATAATCAAAGAAGTTCAGCCTCATCCCAACGCAGACAAGCTCCGCGTATGCAAGGTTGACATTGGCACAGAAGAAATAAAAGATATCGTATGCGGCGGAAGTAACCTTGAAGCAGGAATGAAAGTTGTTGTTGCTTGTCCGGGTGCTATGGTACGTTGGCACGGCGAGGGCGAGCCCGTTGAAATAAAGAACGCAAAACTCCGCGGTGTTGCAAGTTTCGGTATGATTTGCGCTTCCGTAGAAGTAGGTCTTGCCGACCTCTTCCCCGCAAAAGATGACCACGAAATTATGGACGTTACTTTCCTTGATGTTGCCGCGGGAACACCAATTGCAGACGCACTTGACCTTAACGATATAATTCTCGAAATAGATAACAAATCTATGACGAACCGTCCTGACCTCTGGGGCCATTACGGTATTGCGAGAGAAATTGCGGCTCTTTACGACCTTCCTCTCGTTGAGTTTGAAAAATATACTCCCGATACCGAAAATGAATACGACGTTCGCATTATCGACAGCGAAAAATGCCCCCGTTATATCGGTGCTAAAATTGAAGGACTTGGCATAAAGCCCTCTCCTTTTGAAATGCAGAGCCGTATTTGGCGCGTAGGTATGCGTCCTATCAACGCACTTGTTGATATTACAAACTACGTAATGTTGGCACTCGGTCAGCCCACCCACGTTTTTGATTCCAACCATATTATTGACCATATTGAAGTTCGCCGCGCAACGACAGGCGAAAAACTTCAGCTTCTTAACGATAAAGAACTTACGCTTACAACAGATGACCTCGTAATTGCAGACGCAGAGGGCGCCGTTGCTTTGGCGGGCGTTATGGGTGGTGCAAAAGACTCCGTACTTCCCGAAACAAACAGCGTTATACTCGAGGTTGCAAACTTCGATTCGCGTACAGTAAGAAGAACGGCTCTTCGTTACGATAACCGTACCGAAGCATCTTCACGTTACGAAAAGGCTATTGACCCTGAAAGATGCGACCTTGCGCTTACACTTTGTATGCAGTTGTTCAAAGAACTTTATCCCGAAATGAAAGTTACGGCTTTCAAGGATTTGTATGTAAACAAGCTCACAAAGAAAAAAATTGACGTTGATTTCGACTGGCTCGACAGACGTCTTGGTATGCGTATCCCGCAGGAAATCGTTGCAAGAAAACTTGGCACCATGGGATATGAGGTTGAGTTCACCGATAAGGGTATGCACATTGTTGTTCCTACCTGGCGTTCAACAGGCGACGTATCTATCAAGGCTGATATTATGGAAGAGGTTGCACGTATGTACGGCTACGAAAACTTCCAGCCGACACCTATTACAACGTCATTTGATAGTGCGATAAATCAGCTTGATATGGACCTTGTGCGCAAGGTTAAGGAATATCTTGCTTTCCGTTGCAATATGCAGGAAATATTCACTTATCCTTGGATGACAGATACCTTTGTGAACGCTATTCTTCCCAATACTGACGGCGTTCTCGCTCTGTCAACTCCCCCCTCTCCCACAGAAAAGTATATTCGTTCAACACTTCTTCCCAATATCTGCAAGGCAATCGTAAAGAACGAACACTCATTCGACGAGTTTGCTATATTTGAAGAAGCGCAGATATTTGCAGATAGAGATTATACTTCACCTTATGACGAGAAAGAAAAGCTTCCCTATCAGCGCAAACACCTCGGATGTGCTTTTGCGGGTAAGGCTGACAACGTAGCTGAACTCTTCCGCAGAGCAAAAGGCGTTATCGGTATGATGCCTCGTTATACACACATGGAAGGCTTTACGTTCAAGCGCGAAGAAAAGCCTTACTGGGCAGATGAAACAGTTTGGATGAATATTTATCTCGGCGACAAGAAAATCGGTGATATAGCTCTTCTTTCAAGAAAAGCGGCTATGGAATGCGGCATAAAAGTGCTTTCTGCAGTTCTCGTTGAGATGGATATGGACGCGTTTGTTCCTCTTAAGTCAAGAACAAACCGCTTTGCTCCTATTCCTGAATTCCCCACAAACAACTTCGACCTTTCATTCTTGGTTGATTCTATGGTTAAGTGGGACGAGATTTACGAAGCTGTAACAGGCAAGAAGACCGAAAATCTTCAGGACGTTCTGTTCGTTGATGAATATAAGGGCAAACAGGTTCCCGAAGGCAAGAAGTCTGTAACTATCCGTCTTGTTATCGGTTCTAACGAAAAGACTCTTACAAGTACAGATATTGAAGCTGTTGCAAACAGTACTATGAAAAAGCTCACAAAGCAGCTCGGCGTTGAATTCCGTACAGTTTAAAAGGATATAAAAAAAGCACCCGAAAGGGTGCTTTTTTTATGTTAATTCTTATTTCTTGAATTCATATAGTTTCTGTCGACTGTTATTACGGTATTGTAAGTTGGGTTAATCTTTCTTATTTCTTTAGTTATTTCAGAGCAGAAGAATTGGTCGTCCGTTTCATATTCAAAAGGTAAATTAACATCAAAAATCAGGTTAGTATGCGTATCTCCGAAAACAACTCTAAAATCGTGCATCGAAATTCGTGGATCCTTATGCTGCAAAATTAATTGAACTGCAGTTCTTAAATCGTTTACTTCCGAATTGTCCGTTTCGATGGGGTCAAGGTGAATAACAAGGTGTATATTCATCTGTTCAAGTACTTCAAATTCGATATTATCTATGGTATCGTGGCTGAGCAAAATATTGGTTTTTGCAGGGACTTCTGCGTGAACCGATGCAAAACAGCGTCCGAAACCGTAATTGTGTACAACGAGGTCGTGTATTCCTATAACTCCGTCATAACTCAATATTTTCTCCGAGAGTTTGTTTACAAGTTCTTCGTCGGGGGCGGCGCCGAGAAGAGGGTCCGACGTTTCAATTATTAGCTTTATACCCGAATAAATTACAAACAAAGCAAGTGCGCAACCCAACCAGCCGTCAATTTTCAGGTCAGTTGCAAGACCGATTACGCTTCCGATAATAACAACTACTGTTGATATAACGTCATTTATACTGTCGGTTGATGATGCAATCAACGCTTGTGACTCGATCTTCTTTCCTGCGGAACGGTATACCAACCCCTGAAATAGTTTTGCCAGAACGGTAATACCGAGAATAACTATACCAATTACAGAATATTTCGTTTCGGTGGGGTTAATTATCTTTTCTACCGAGCTTATTGCCAGATCAAAGCCTATTGAAGTTATAAGACACGACACTATAAGTCCCGATATATATTCCATACGTGCGTGTCCGTATGGGTGTTTCGCATCTGCCGGCTTGCCCGCTATCTTAAAACCGAAAACTGTTATAATCGACGAACCCGCATCGCACAGGTTGTTTATTGCATCTGCCGTAACAGAAATACTTGCGGTAATAATTCCCAAAATAACCTTTACTGCAAATAGAATAAGGTTGGATATTATACCGAAAAAACCCGTGAAATTTCCGTAAGCATTTCTGACTGCGGGATCTGACGTATCATCTGCGTTTTTTATGAATAGATTAAAAAGAGCGTTCATAGAAAAATGTCCTTTCGATGAGAGTTTAGTCGTTGAGTATATCTTTTTGAATATGTTTTTTTAATAAGTTTACGAAAGCTTCGTTGGGTTCAAATAATACAACTCCATCTTCGCTCTCGAGTGTGTAAAAAAGGCAATAGAAATCCCTTGAAAGCATTTTAGCACGGTAGTTGTATCTGTTTCTCCCCTTTATTTTATCTTTTGCTTCATCAAAGTGAATTACTTTTGTGATGTCGGTATAATAAAGCCGGCATACCGTCATTGTTTTCCTGCCGAATCTTCGGATTATTATAAATTCAAAATCTTCAATAATGTACGTGTAAGAGCATATTCCAAAGCGTATTGATAATAGTATTGCGCTTGAAAAAGGTACAAGTGCCATAGCTTTTATAACGTCTGCCGAAAAGCCGTCGGCAGTTAATGAAATGCCTATAAGAAAAAGCGAACATAAAGCGAGAAGCAACGAGATTATTTTTATGATTTTTGTGTCGGTGTAAGGGGAATATTTCATAATAATATCCTTCGTTATTTTATTATGCAATGGGACAAGAGGATACCCTCATCTCTTATTTCAATAATACCAAAAGAAGCGTAAATATTGTCGCGTGGACGTGAAATACTGCCTGGATTAAATAGATAAAGTCCGTTTTCTCTGTCTGAATTAAGTCTTTCAGAGGGAATATATTCGTTATATTTTACGTGCGTATGTCCAAATAATGCTATATCGGCATCTTGTTCCAATGCGGCGTATATAAGGTTTTGCTTTGAAAAACCTACGCTGTATCTATGTCCGTGACAGAGGAAAATCTTTTTGCCGTTCGTGGAGATACAAGCAGAAGTGTTTTCGCTTTTCTTTACAAAAAAACTGTCTTCAAAGTTGCCGTATACCATAACTGTTTCATAGTTTGGATAGGTTTCCGTTATCTTATATAAATCGTTTATTCCGTCACCGAGATGTATGAGCAATTCTGCATCGGGATGCATTTTTATTGCTTTTGAAATGTTTGCGGGATTGCCGTGGCTATCCGAAAAGACCAGTATTTTCATATATTTTTCCTTTTTTAGTCACCCGAACGTATTTTAATCATATACTGCTTATGAATATAAAAATATTATTCAAAAGGAGAGTTTATCTATGGAAATCGATAAGAAACAAATAATGAATAAGCTTGATACGATAAGCGATGAGGAGTTGAAAAACATCGTTCGCGCAATTGCTCAAAGCGCGGGGGTAAGCGGACGCAGGGTAGAGCAAACCGTATCTGATATATCAAAGCTCAGAAAAGGACTTTCAAATATGTCTGAAAGGGATTTACAAAACGCACTTTCCATGCTTGATGAAGACACTTTGAACAGTATAAAAAAACAGTCTGATTTTTAGGATTATATGTTATGAACGGCGCGAATGACATAGGGGATATGATCAGCAAACTGACCGAAAACCCTGAAATGATGAAAACCCTTATGGGAATAGCCGGAAAGCTGAAAGATAGCTCCGGAGGTCAAGAAAACCATAATTATACCGAAAACAGTCCCCAAAATTATGAACGTAAAAGTACGGATAACGTTTGTAAACTCGATAAAGAAGAGGAACATCACATCAAAAACAAAAAAAGCGATGATGCCGAAAATCTTATAAGATTGCTGTTGGCGTTGAAGCCCTACGTGGGATTGGAAAGATGCGATAAAATAGACGGTATAATCAAAATATTGAAATTTGTGCAGTTAAGTGAAAAAACGGGACTTTTTAAATCGTTTCTTTAAAGATGCGTGAAAGAGAGTTGATATATAATGTATAGTCGAAATACAAGCGGCAGAAGCGTTCGGCGTGGCGATGTTTTCCGAAACCAAACTAAAGAAAGTGCCGTGGTAAAAGAAGAATACACAAATAACGGTGGGGAAAAAGAGGTTGATGAAAAAAAGGAAGCAATTTTTCCTGATCCGCCCCCAAATTATAGGGGAATGATATATGATATAAACGGCTCTTTATACGGCGGCATTAATGCGGAAGGAATAGAAAGATTGGTTCAAAGCGATTCATCGTATTCGGACAGACGCCGTATTCCGCAAAAGAGGGGTGACAGACCATATTTTTCTCATCTGAATCCGCCGTTACCTAACCGTGAAAAAAACCAAGAAAACGGTATAAGAAAAATAATCGACGGACTCAAAGATAAAAGCTTTGAGGCGGATGATATATTGATATGTGCTATGATTATGCTTATGCTCAACAGTAAATCCGAAGATGATATTCTTATGATATTGGTATTGATGATGCTCTTATAAATCGAGCTTTCTTATAAGAGAGGGAATAACTTGCTCGAATAATACGCCGAATCTTGTGTCGGTACCAGCATTTTTTGTGTTTATAATGGAATCCTCGGTGAAGTCTACTGCGATTTTTGTGGCTTCAGCGAGGGTTTTGTCGTTTAAAAGAGAAGCCAGAAGAACGGATGCGAATACGTCGCCTGTTCCATGATAAAAACCTTCAATTCTCGGGGCAAGATACACTTCAAAAATATCGTTTTCTCGGTCGTAAGATGCAGCGCCTACGTCTGAATCGTTAAAATATACGCCTGTAAGAACAATTTTTTTGCAGCCGGTTTTTGAGATGTCTTTCATCAGCTCTTTTATGAAGTCTTCGGTGTAAGGCCCTTCTTTGTATTCTCTGTCTAAAAGGAAAAAGGCTTCGGTGATATTTGGAACGATTATATCGGCTTTTCCGCACAGTTCCTTCATTCCGTTTATATATTCAGTGGTAAATCCTGCGTAAAATCTGCCTGCGTCGCCCATTACGGGATCAACTATAATAAGACTGCTTTTGTTGTTGTCAATAAATTCGATGACTGTATTCAGTTGTTCGATACTTCCGAGATAACCGCTGTAAATAGCGTCAAATTTCAAATCTAAAGTGGACCAATGGTTTATAATTTTTGACATTTCATTAGTTAAATCCAAAAATGAATAGCCAACAAAACCACCGGTGTGTGTGGAAAGGAGGGCGGTGGGGAGAACGTTGGTTTGAATTCCGGTGGCAGAAAGAATGGGACAGGCTACTGTAATCGAGCATCTGCCTATTCCCGATATATCATTTATTGTAACGGCGTTTTTTTGTCTATACATATTCTTTTCCTTTTTTAAAACGTGCTTTTTTGCATTATAGCATATTAATATTAAAAATACAATAATATCAGTAAAAAATTGCCCTGACAGTGACAGTACATTGTTTGTTTCGGGTGTATTTACATAATATTTACATTCGGTATGTCTATTGTCGTTTGGAGTATGAGTTTGTGCATGTTGCACAAGTGTAGAAAAAAACGGCGTATTTACGTGCAAGTTGCACAAAAATGGTAAAGTTTTTTATACAATGCAATCAAAAACGGTTAGTAAGTATAACTTACTGTGAATGTATTATAGATGTCATATTGTAAAATAAAAGTAAATAAAATGTGGTTTCGAACCATTTTAGGTAAACAGCACTTACCCGAGAGCTGAAAATCAAATAAAATGCAAAAAATGCCGAAAGTTGAGTATTTATGCCGAAAATGTAAACTTTTAAATGCATTCAAAAAAGTACTGCTATATATAATAAGAAAAAAGGTTGGCGCTTCTATTGACTTTTTTTGGGGGGTATGATATTATAATTACGCACTAAATTACGGCATTTCCGGCGTTGAAACGCAGGATTATAGGGTATGAGGCAGTACTACGCTCTGGTGATAGGGGGCGGAGTAGTGTTTTTGCGTTGTTTTTTACAGAATAAAACGGCTCCCTGCCTTAAATTAATGTGTTAAGTTTAATCAAATCTTTATGGGAGGAAAGACCATGACAAAATCCATATTCAAAAGAATTTTATGTGGATTTCTGACGGTACTTATGGTTATGGGTACGCTTTCTGTGAGTGTATTTGCAACCGAAGATACCGCGACTGACTCGGGAACAGAAGAAACCGAGAAGACCACATCGTCGTTGGAGGAAATCAGAGCTATACTTGATACGCCTGATTACAACGAATATCGTGCATCGCTTGGCGATGTAAAGAAAGCGACCGACGCGTTTACCGTGAATTTTGCGGAAGCTTACGTTGGTTCTGAAGGAATGGATAAGGACAAGGATGTTGTTATCTATACCGAAGACCAAACGAATGCAGATTACAAAAAAGCAGTAAAATCGATTTACTTGCCTGAGAAGGGTTCTGCGACGTTTAAGATTAACGTTGAAAAAGCGGGACTTTACGTTATTGATATTGAGTACTTCTCTGTTATGGCAAAAGCTACGTCGATTGAACGTATGCTTTACATTGACGGAAAGATTCCTTTCTCTGAAGCAAGATATCTTACAATGCCGAAGACTTGGATAGACAATCTTGAAGAAGGCGGCGTGTTTAAACAGGACCTTACGGAGAACGACATTCGTCCTACGAAGGCACAGCTTCCTGTTTGGAATACATACACGTTCTGTGATTCTACAGGGTTCGTTGTTAATCCTTTGGAAGTTTACTTCACCGAGGGTGAACACACGCTTACTTTTGAAGCGGTAAGAGAACCCGTAGTATTCTCAACGGTTACTTTCAAGCCTTACAAAGAGCTTCCTACATACGAGGAAGTTTTGGCAGGCTACAAAGCGAATGGTTACAAGCCTGCAGAGGATGCGAAAATTTTTGTGGAAGCTGAAATATCAAGCGATCCCGACCACCCCATTCTCGTTTCCGAACAGACTATCTATCCTTTGAACGACAGATCTTCGCCCATAACATCCCCCCAGGATCCGGCGAAAACAAAACTTAACACAATAGGCAGCGACAAGTGGAAGACAGCGGGACAGTGGATTAAGTACACTATCAAACCTGAAAAGAGCGGTCTTTATGAACTCGCAATGAGATTCAAGCAGTCCCAGCTCGAAGGTATGTACGTTTCACGCCGTATATATATTAATGGAGAAATCCCCTTTGAAGAAGCGAGCTACCTTGAATTTCTTTATAAGGATTCTTGGCAGAACGCGGTAATGGCATCTAAAGACGGAACACCTTACCAGTTCTACTTTGAAGCAGGTAAGGAGTATGAGATTAAGTTTGAGGTAGTACTCGGTTCGATGAACGAGGTTCTTAACCGAGTAAACGATGTTCTTACATTGATGAACGAATCCTACCTTAAGATATTAATGATTACAGGTTCTGACCCTGATGAATTTAGAGATTATAACTTCAGCAGACTTGTTCCTGAAGCTATTAACAACCTCGTGTTCTCCGCAAAAGAACTTAAGGCAGTAGGCGAGTTGCTTGAAGAGATTACCGGACAGACCGGTTCTCACGTTGCTACTCTTAATAAGATAGTAATTCTTCTTGAGAGAATGACGAGTGATGAAAAAGAAGTTGCGAAGAACCTTGTAAACCTTAAGACGTATATCGGTACTTTGGGTACTTGGTTGCTTGACTCCAGAGCACAACCTCTTGAAGTTGACTACTTTGTATTCCAGACGCCCGGAACGAAGCTCCCCAAGGCAAACTCGAATTTCTTCCAGACACTCTGGTTTGAAACGAAAGCGTTTGTTCTCAGTTTCTTTATAGACTACTCTACATTGGGCGCTACCGTTGAAATTGACAGTGATTCCAAGGTTGAAGTATGGACGACGATAGGACGTGAAAAGTCCAAGATTATGCGTCAGCTTGTTGATAGCGACTTTATGCAGAACAACGACATTTCAGTAGAAATTAAGTTGGTATCCGGCGGTGTACTTCAGTCAACACTTGCGGGTATCGGTCCTGATATAGCGTTCCTTGCTTCCGCGGACTGCGTAAACTACGCTATTCGTGATGCCGTTCTTCCTTTGAATGATATGGAAGGATTTGACGAGGTAATGACCAGATTCCCTCAGGCTGCAAAGGATACTCTTACACTTTACGGAAAGACTTATGGTTTGCCTAACACGATGACGTTCCTTATGATGTTCTACAGAATGGACATTTTGGCAGACCTTAACATTGAAGTGCCGAGAACATGGGATGAATTGAAGAACATTATTCCTATACTTCAGACAAACAATATGACGATAGGTTTCCCGTCAAAACTTTCGGGAACAAGACTCTTCCTCTATCAGATGGGCGGAGAATTGTACGCGGACGACGGTAAGAGAATTAACCTTTCATCAAATATAGCCCTTTCAGCGTTTACAGAACTTACAGACTTGTTCCAGTCTTACAGATTCCCGCTTACTTACGAAGCGGCTAACCGTTTTAGAACCGGTGAAATGCCTATCCTTATTTCAGAATACATTTCACTTTACAACCAGTTGACAGTATTTGCTCCTGAAATTGACGGTTTGTGGGAATTCATATCCCTTCCCGGTTTCGTTGATGAAAATGGAAAGATTAACAACTGTGCAATTGGTGTAACCGAAGGCGTTTGTCTTATGAAGGGTGCTGAAGACAATCCCGAAGACTGTTGGAAGTTCCTTGAATGGTTTACAAGAGGAAACGTACAGGCTAACTATTCAAACGAGCTTGTTGCGGTAGTTGGACAGTCTTCCAAGAACGCAACAGCAAATACAGAAGCGCTTTCCGAACTTCCTTGGTCTTCACGTGAGTATGAAAACCTTATGGAACAGTTCGAAAACACTGTGGGTATTACAGAATATCCCGGTGGATATATTATTTCACGTTATGTTGACTTCGCATTTATGGATGTATATAATAACGGTGCGAATGCTACAGAAGCAATGCTTGACTATGTAACAGAAATCAACAAGGAGATTACGAGAAAACGTAAAGAGTTCGGTTTTGATTATCTGGAAATTTCATATTCAAACTCTGCTGATTATATTGAATCCGAATAAAAAAGCGTTTTAGCCCTGCGGGGCGCGAAAAAAAGCGCCCCTATTTGAAAAAAACTTTCATATTTATATTATATATTATATACATTCTAAAAAAAGGAGTTGATCAGACATGTCCGCAAACACTGCAGTAAAGAAAAAAGCGGTTAACCGTTCGGAAATGACTAAAGCGCAGTGGACATGGAAAGAGATTAAGCGTAACAAGACGGCGTACATAATGATTGCGCCATTCGTTATTCTCTTCTTCATATTTACGATATTACCTGTTGGTGTATCTATAGTATTGAGTTTTACAGACTTTAATATGCTTCAGACACCTAACATCGTGTGGATGGAAAACTACGTAACTTTGTTCCTCGATGACGATATTTTTATTACATCTGTAAAGAATACATTTATATTTGCTGCGATTGTTGGTCCCGGTTCATATTTGCTTTCGTTTATATGTGCTTGGTTTATTAACGAGCTTTCACCTAAGATTAGATCGATCGTAACGTTGATTTTCTACTCACCCTCTATTTCGGGTGGCGCGTATCTTATGTGGAGCATCGTGTTCTCCTCTGACTCATACGGATATGCAAATGCACTTTTGATAGATTTAGGCTTTATATCAATGCCTATTCAGTGGTTCCAGGATGCTGACTACGTAATGCCTATATGTATAGTAGTTGCACTTTGGACGTCACTTGGTACTGCGTTCCTTTCATTTATCGCAGGTTTCCAGGGTGTTGACCATTCGCTTTACGAAGCGGGTGCGGTTGACGGTATCAAGAACCGTTGGCAAGAACTTTGGTATATTACGTTGCCTACCATGAAACCCCAGCTTATGTTCGGTGCGGTTATGGCTATTACACAGGCATTCGGATTTGGCGCGATAGTTACGTCACTTGCAGGCTTCCCCTCGGTTGACTATGCGGCTCATACGATTATGCACCATTTGGAAGACTACGGTACCACTCGTTGGGAAGTAGGTTATGCTTCGGCTATTGCAACAGTGCTGTTCTTGATAATGTACGGCTCGAACGCATTAGTCAAGAAACTCTTGTCGAAGGTAGGTAACTGATATGGCTAAGAAATTAAGAACAAGAAAGCATAGAGTTGTGCTTAACCGTTCATACGGCGGCGATATCGGAATTGGATTTTTCCTCTTTTTGATGGGAATGTTCCTTTTCATACCTATGTATTATACGGTTATTCAGTCACTTAAACCTCTCGATGAACTTTGGATGTTCCCTCCGAGATTTTATGTAATGAGTCCTACTTTCAACAACTTTAAGGACTTGTTTAACTTGATGAATACTTCTTGGGTTCCTTTCTCAAGATACATATTCAACACAGTGTTTATTTCAGTTTCCGGTACATTTGGTAACTTGCTTTTGTCATCAATGTGTGCTTACGCATTGGCAAAGATTAAGTTCCCCGGAGGCAAAGGAATTTTTGCACTTATTGTTGCATCATTGATGTTCCACAGTACAGTTTCTGCAATTGCAAACTTTATTACACTTTCATGGTTGGGCTGGATTGATACATATCTTGCTCGTATAGTTCCTGCATGGTGTACATCACTTGGTTTGTACTTGATGAAGCAGTTTATGGAAACAAACGTAAACAACGCGGTTCTTGAATCTGCCCGTATTGACGGTGCTACAGAATGGAAGACGTTCTGGGTTATAGCAATGCCGATGGTTAAGCCTGCTTGGCTTACTCTCGTATGTTATAGCTTTAAAGATCTCTGGAACTCCGGCGCATCTATCTACATTCAGAGCGAACAGCTCAAATCATTTAACTACGCAGTAAGCCAGTTGGTAACTGACGGTATTTCTCGTCAGGGTGCTTCGGCTGCAGCGACGGTTATCAGTATGTTGGTTCCTATCCTCGTATTCGTTATTTCTCAAAGTAACATTATCGAGACGATGGGTTCATCCGGTATGAAAGACTAAAGAAAGGGAGAGGTTATTATGAATAAGAAATTAGTAAAAATAGCCGCCCTGACACTTTGTCTTATGATGTTCATAGGAGTTGTGCCCGCAGTAGCGGCTTCCTCCTATGGAACGTATACATACTCACAGGACGGTTTTGGAGTTGCATCTCCTGATGCTTATACTCCTGAACAGATGGTTGATTCCGCATATATGGGAATCAGCACAGCGTTGAAGAATCCCGCTGACCTTGAAACCGACGAAGACGGAAACGTATATATTGCTGACGCGGGCAATAACAGAATTATTGTTCTCGACAGATACTACAAATATAAGTTCTCCATCAGATCGTTTACAAACAGCAACGGTATTCCTGATGCATTGTTAAACCCCAACGGCGTATATATCGGTAACGATATGATTTACGTTGCGGACACAGACAACAAGAGAATAGTAATATTCGATAGAAAAGACGGTTCTTACTTGAGAACGGTTGAGGAACCCCAGGCAGACGTTTTCCCTGCAAACTCTGTTTACAGACCGGTTGCAATTTCAGTTGACTCAGCAGGTACAATGTACGTTATTTCATCCAGTACATATATGGGTGTAATTGCATTGAACCCCGACGGTTCATTTCAGTGCTTTGTAGGTGCTCAGAAAGTAACTCTTACAGCTTGGGAAAAACTTTGGAGATATTTCCAGACTGATGAACAGAAGGAAAGAGCAGAGCAGTACGTAAGTACGGAATTTAATAATATTACAATAGACCACAGAGGCTTTATTTACGTAACGACGTCATCTATTGATGAAAAAGCTCAGCAGGCGGCAACAAGAAGCAAGAACGCAGACTTCTCACCGGTTAAGAAGCTTAACGTATCGGGTGATGATATTATGAAGCGTACAGGCTTCTTCGGCTTCGGCGAAGTTAATATTCAGTATTTTTCAACAACGTCGACAGCTCCCGTAGGCACGTCAGTTATCGTTGACGTAGCTCTCGGTCCGCAAAACACATGGTCTATAATCGACTCAAAACGTTCTAAAGTATTTACTTATGATGAATACGGTAACCTCTTATTCATCTTTGGTGATATTGGTACACAGCTTGGTAACATCAGAGCTATGGCTGCTATTACTTATCAGGATGAAAAAATATTGTTGCTTGACAAGAGTTCAGGTTCATTTACAGTATTTACAAGAACAGAATATGGCGATATTCTGTTGAATGCTATTGAAAATCAGAATAACCGTAAGTACGACAAAGCTCAAGAAGACTGGGAAACAATTCTTCAGAGAAACAATAACTTTGACGCTGCTTACATTGGTATAGGTAAGGCTCTTTACCGTTCAGGTAAATGGACCGAATCTATGGAATACTTTACCGCAGCTTATGACACCAAGAACTATTCAAACTCGTTCAAGATGTATCGTAAAGATTTGATTGGAAAAGTAATTTACATTATTCCTATAGTTATTGTTGCAGTATGCATCGGTGCTACCAAGTTCTTTGGTTATGCAGCTAAGGTTAACCATGAGGTTGCCATATCAGGAAAGAAACGTACCTTCTGGCAAGAAATATTGTATGCAAACCACTTGATGTTCCATCCGTTTGACGGATTCTGGGATTTGAAGCATGAGAAGAGAGGTTCGTTGCGCGGTGCAATCTTCTACATTGTATTTGCAATTGCAACGTTTACATATCAGTCAGCAGGTTCAGCGTATATCTTCAATCCTACCGATTCATATCCCAGTATTTTGGTTCAGATTATTTCAGTTATCGTTCCTCTTATGCTCTGGGTTGTCGGTAACTGGTGTCTTACAACACTTATGGAAGGTGAAGGAAGCTTTAAGGATATCTTTATTGCGACATCCTACGCACTTGCTCCCTTGCCCTTGCTTATAATTCCCGCAACTATTTGCACAAACTTTGTAACAGCTAATGAAGCAGCAATTGTAACGCTTCTTGAAACATTTGCATTTGTTTGGGCAGGCTTGCTTATATTTACCGGTACGATGGTTACACATGACTATTCATTGGTTAAGAACGCTGTAACCTGTCTCGGAACTATAGTTGCGATGGTATTTATTATGTTTATTGCATTGTTGTTCACAACGTTGCTTACAAACGTAGTAGGCTTTATTACGGCTATAATTACAGAAATAACTTATCGAATATAGAGGAGAAAGGAGAGAATAAAAATGAAAAAATTCAGAATTATATCAGCGTTTATGTCGCTCGTAATGATTATCGGCGTACTCGCAAACTTGACTGTTCTCCCTGTATTCGGTGCTGCTGAAACGGAAAAAGAGACCGAAGAAACGACAGGAGCAAAGTCCCCCGATTATTACAGAGAAAATTATTTGGAAAAATCATTTGCAACGGCAGCCCAAAAGATTAAGACGATGAACAACGGCGTTCCGATGCTTACGAATGACAAATATAATTTCTACGTACAGAAAGAATCGGGCGAATGGGCGCTTGAAAATAAGATTACAGGTCAGTTCTTGTTTTCTAACCCCTACGGTGTAGGCGGTATTAAGGCAAGTGATGACACTAAGATGACACTTCTTTCTCAGGTGTTGATTTCTTACAGCGACAGCGGCGTTGCGAAATCATACACAAGTTATAAAGATTGTGTAATGTTAGGTCAGGTTAAGGTTAAGAATCTCAAAAACGGCGTTCGTATTGAATATGCCGTAGGTAACGAAGAAACACGTAAACTTCTTCCTATGCAGATTACCGAAGAACGTTTTATGGAACAGATTTACAATCTTATTCCCGATGAAATTGACGGAAGAACAAACAGAGATAAATATACTTTTGACTCACTTTATCAAAAGAAGGATCTAAATGACCCTACACTTACAAACGCAGCAAAGAAGGACCTTATAGCAAAGTTCCCGATTGTTGAAAAACATGCTATCCGCGTGTTCTCTACTGACGCAAAAGAAAACGAAATGCGCCGTATGGAAACACTTATCAAGACATACTGTCCCGGATACTCTTTTGAAGAGTTGGAAAAAGACCATTCTATGGTTGGATACGTAGCAAAGGATAAGGCTCCGGCTGTATTTAAGTTTGCTCTTGAATACTCACTTACGGATGAAGGTGTTGATATGCGTCTTGGCGCAAACGGTATCCGTTTTGACGAATCCGTTTACACACTTGACAGCATGAAGATACTTCCTTACGTTGGTGCAGGTTCATCCGATAATACGGGATACATATTTGTTCCCGACGGAAGCGGTTCTATTATTAGATTTGAAGATGTGGCAGGTAAGTCGGTAACCATAAGCGGTAAGCTTTACGGTCAGGACTACGCTTTCCACACGATTACGGGTTCTACACAGCAGACAATGAGACTTCCCGTTTACGGTGTAGTTGAAACGGGTGTGAGAACTGAAAAGGAAGAAGTTAACGGCGAAACTGTTATTAAGCAGCATGATGTTAATTCCGGTTACCTTGCAATTATAACAGAGGGTGATTCACTCTCAACGATATACGCAGAAACCGGCGGTGCGTTGCATAAGTATAATACAGCATATACTTCATTTAACCCCCGTCCTTCCGACCAATATAACCTTGCAGACTCTATTTCTGTAGGTAGTAACGCAACATGGACTGTAGTTTCTGACAGAAAGTACACCGGTAGTTACAGAATCAAGTACGTAATGCTTGAAGACCAGACTTTAGCTGCTGCAAAGGCGGAAGAAAACGATAACTACAAGTCATATGACGCAACGTACGTTGGTATGGCAAAAGCGTACCGTGATTACCTTTACGGCACAGAACAGCTTATAAAGATTGATGAAAAAGAAATTAAAGAGGATATTCCGCTTTATATTGAAGCGCTCGGTACTATTGATACTACCGAAAAGTTCCTCAGTTTCCCTGTGACTGTTGAAAAACCCCTTACTACGTTTGACGATTTGTTGACTATGCAATCTGAACTCGAAGCAGAGGGATTAGGAAACATCAACTTTAAACTTACAGGTTTTGCAAACGGCGGTGTTTCTTCAACGGTACCTTCAAAGGTTAAGTTCCAGAAGAAGACCGGTGGAGATAAGACCTTTACTGAAATGGTTAAGACAGCTGAAGAAAAAGGTTTTGGATTGTACCCTGATTTTGACTTCAACTATGTATACAACACTTCTGCATTTGACGGCTTCAGTTTTAAAGACGACGCTGTAAGAACTATTGATAACCGTTATACACAGAAGAAAAAATATGACAACGTATATCAGACACTTATGGAAACGGGTAACGTTGTAATTTCGGTATCGGCATTTGGTGAATTCTACGAAGGCTTCAACAAAGATATGAAGAAACTTGGTGCTACAAGCCTTTCAGTTGGTTCGATTGGTGCGGATTTGAACTCAGACTTTGATGAGGATGATCCTTACAACCGCGAAGATGCAAGATACGAAACAGTTAAGCTTCTCAAGAATTTTAAAGAAGATTACACAAGCGTAATGAGTAACGCAGGTAACGCTTATGTACTTGCTTACGTTGACCACTTGTTGAACGTATCCCTTGACAGTAGCCGTTACATTTTGTCAAGCCAGTCCGTTCCCTTTATGGGTATGGTGCTTCACGGAGCAGTTGAGTTTGCAGGTACACCTTTGAATACCACTGGTAATATCGCATACGAAATGCTCAAGATGATTGAAAATGGTGCTAATCCCTACTTCTTACTTGCTTATGACAATACTGCAGAACTTAAGGATGATCCTGTTTACGCTCAGTATTTCTCGGTGACTTACAAGATTTGGAAAGAAGACCTTGTAGGATACTACAACGTATTGAATGATGCATTGAACGACGTTCAGTCATCTTTGATAGTTGATCACGAATTTGTACAGGCAGAACGTGTTCCTACCGAGCAGGAAATTGAAGAAGATGCAGAAGCATTGAAGGCAGCTCAGGAAGAAGATGCAATTACCAAGGTGCACGAAGAAGAAAAGCAAAGAAGAGCTGAAATTCTTGCGGCAAAACTTGAGGCAATCAAGAACGCACAGCAGGAAAATCAGAATCCTGAAACTCCGGAAACAGAAGAACCTGAAACCTCGACAGAAGAAGATTCAACGGTTAACCCCGATACAAGCGTAGAGGAGGCTGAACCCGAGGATGAGGAAGAGCTTATTGATCTTAAGACAAAATATCTTACAAAGACAGGTACTGTAGTTAAGGTAACGTATTCAAACGGCAAAGTATTTATTTTGAACTACAACAGCTTTGATATTATCATAAACGGCAGAACTGTTAAGGCTCTTGGTTTTATTGAATCCACAGTAGCTGAAGAAGAGAAATTCGTTGAAACAGAGACGGAAGAGATTATCGAAACTCCCGAAAGCAACGAAACTCCCGAAAGTTCTTCTGAAGAAACATTAGAAACAACAAATCCTGCAGAGACAATGGACCCTGCAGAAACCACAGAAACTGCAGCTGATGAAACAACAGGAACTCCCGAGGAGACAGACGAACCTGAAACCACGGGAACTCCTGAAGAAACAGCTCAAAATTAAGAAAGGGGTGTGTGAAAAATGACAAATAATTCTGCTATTCCCGCAAAGAAGCGCAAGAAGAAAATAGCATCCCTTGATGCAAGAAAGGCGAGAGCCGGTTGGTGGTTCATAATGCCTTTCTTGGCAATATTCCTTATAGTATATCTTCCGATTATTGCAGACTCAATAAAGTTTAGTTTTTCTAAGCTTATTATTCAATCCGGCGGTGGTTATTACACTGAATTTGTTGGATTGGAAAACTATCAGGAAGCCTTGTTTGAGGACCCCAAATTCGTTCAGATTCTTGTAGCAGGTATCAAACAGCTTATATTTGATATTCCCGCAATCGTAATTTTCTCGTTGTTTATGGCGGTGTTGTTGAACCAGAAGATGCTTGGAAGAGCATTGTTCCGTGCGATATTCTTTATCCCCGTTATTATTGGTACGGGTGTTGTAGAATACATTGACCAGAATAACGCGATGTTGACGTATATGACCGACTCGTCAAGTTCTATTGATGACGGTACCGGAGGCGCTACTGCATCAGAATCCCTTGCAGCAATGGCAAACCTTAACTGGTTGTTCGGTAGCATGAAGGTCGGCGGAGAATTGATGACCTACGTTGTAGGTATTATCGCAAACGTTTATGACATAATCAGCCGTTCAGGCGTACAGATGCTTATCTTCCTTGCAGGTCTTCAGTCCATATCTCCTGCGATTTACGAGTCTTGTCAGATAGACGGTGCAGCTGCATGGGAAACGTTCTGGAAGATTACATTCCCGATGATAAGCCCAATGATTCTCGTTAACACGATTTATACGGTTATCGACTCATTTACAAGAAGCTCAAATAGTGTTATGTTGTATATTGACTATATTTATCAGGAACCTAACAAGCACGTAGTAAGCTCTGCGATGTCGTGGATTTACTTCTTGATTGTATTAGCATTGATAGGTGTTGTATCCGCAGTAATTTCAGGATACGTATTCTATCAGAGAAGAGACTAAGAAAGGAGGAATTTCAGTATGAATAATCAGGCAACAGCTCCAAAAGTAATGAAGGAGACAAAAAATAAGATCCGCGTTGATTTTGAACGTACGGATTTCTGGACGAGATTCAAATTGAAATACCTTTCTTTCAAATTTGTTAAAACGGTTGTATGGGTAATATTCCGTTTAGTACTTCTCATTGGTATTTCTTACGTAATTCTTTCACCCGTTCTTTCGAAGATATTCAGCTCGTTTATGGGCAAAGAAGACTTCGTTGACGTAACGGTTAAGTACATTGCAAAATATCCGACGCTTGATACGTATAAAGCGTTGATAGTTGAGGCGAAGTATTTTACAGCTTTCTTTAACACATTGTTGTTGTCGTTGGCGTGCGCATTTATACAGACGTTTATATGTTGCGTAGTTGCTTACGGTTTCGCGAAGTTTAGATTTAAGTTTAACAACTTGTTGTTCTTCCTCGTAATTTTCACGATGGTTGTACCTCACGAAACATTACAGCTTTCAATGTTTATGAAGTTTAGATATTTCGATATTTTCAACATTATTAAGTTGTTCGGTGGAGAGCAGATAAATATGCTTAACTCCTATTGGCCTTTGATAATTCTTTCGCTTGGCGGTCTTGGCTTTAAGAACGGCTTGTATATCTATATGCTTCGTCAATATTTCCGCGGTGTACCGGATGAACTTGAAGAATCCGCATACCTTGACGGTTCAGGCGTATTCAGAACGTTTGTACAGATTATTATTCCTCTTTCCGTGCCTATGTTGATTACAGTATTCCTGTTCTCATTCTCATGGCAGTGGACAGATATGTTCTATACAGACCTGTTCTTCCCCAAGTCAAGCTTCGTAACGATGCCCGACCTTGTTATGATACCGAAGTCTTTGGATACGGTATATGCAGGACAGTCTATGTATGAAGCTGCAATCTACAATACTGCATCACTTCTTATAATTGCTCCGTTGATTATAATGTACTTGTTCTGTCAGAGATATCTGATTGCAGGTATTGAACGTTCCGGTATCGTAGGTTAATAAAACGATATAAACCGAAAAATCCACCCGTAAAATCGGGTGGATTTTTGCATAATAATAAAATAAAAATCACATCTATGCACTTATAACGGATTCGCACAGACTAAAGTTAGAATCCTAAAGTGTAGTTATTTTGGTAGTTTTATTTAAAGACACTATCTTTAAATAAAACACCACTTTTATGTACTTATTATAGCTCTTCACGAACCGAGGAAGATTCCAAAGAGGTCTCCTCTTTTGTCGTTTTAGGGGTAGGGGTATATAGGGGCGGGGGAATCGCTCGCCACGCGAGAGGGAATCTCTGGTTCTTCAAACTCAAGAAAGCACTTAATTAACTTGTACAAACCAGTTTTCTCCTGCGGTGTTACCGCCCTGCCCCTATACGTCTTCTTTGGTTACTTTCTTTACGGAAAGAAAGTAACCAAGAAAAGACTGAAAGAATGTATCTTTTTATAATTACATTTGTTTAGATGAATCTAACAATCATCATAGAGATATTGTTTCTAAAAGAGTTCTAATTTTTCCTTTTTTCATACTTTCTTGGTGCCAAGAAAGTATTGCAAAGAAGGCACAAGGGGGCTGGGGGTTTCGATTCCCCCACCCCTTTGAACCCCATGCCCCCGAAACGACCAAAGGTTTTCCACCTTTGGAATCCTCCTCGGTCTGTGCGGACTTTTTATAAATGCGTAGTGGCGAGTTTGTTAAAATATATTTTTTTACAAAAGTATTAAATTATTTATGTTCTTCCGTCGGTGAGAATTATCTCGGCTATCGTTTCACCGAGAAGCGCGGCGCAATTTTTTGCCTCGGAAAGCGTGTTTCCGCAGCTGCCGATTTCGATAAGTAATGAACCGGGGGCATGTTCGGCATTAAAACTTGCTTTTCTCAAGTTTATAGGTCGCATAATATTACCGTATTTTTCTATAAGTTTATTTTGAAAAAAAGTTGCGACAGTAAGATTGTTTATCCAGTGTGGGTGGTCTGCTCCGCCTGAATCTGTGCCAACGACAAACATTGCTTGCGCTGTTTCTATATCGTTTACAGTTGTAAATGGTTTTATCTTTTCGTTGTTTGTGCGTGTAATGGAATCTCTGTGAACGTCAAAAACATATTGTATAGACGGATATTCAGCTAAATATTCTTGTACTTTCTCTTCCGAAAGGTCATAGCTGTCCGAATAGCTTTCGGCATCAAACATAGTCGTGCAATGTATTGTTTGTACTCCTCTGTTGTTTAATTCATCTGCAAGAACCTTTCCGACCGCAACAACGTTTGCAGTCGTATCAAGCGTTCTTGTCGGTGTGTCGGGGGTATAGGCTTGTACCCCTTCGGGACTGTAACATTCGCTTCCGTGAGTATGTATTATCAGCACTATCGGCTGATTCTCATTGTTTGACGAAACGGATTTTGCAAAGTTGAGTGGATAATCTTGATTTAAAAGTGAGTTAATATCAGGGGAATATTTGCTTTCGTTTTTGTATTTAAGGTTAAAGACTGTTTGTCCGTCGCTCATATCGAGGGGGATAATGGGGAATGTATTGTCCGGAACTGTTGTTTCTTCCGGCGGTTGTTCCGGTTGGATATCTTGTTCTTCTTGGGGAATTTCTTTTTTTGGAATATTATTGTAATATTCTATTCCTGAAGGTGTGTTAAAATCTCTTGGCAGATTAATATAAGTATAGGGTTTGGCAACATCTGTTGAAATGAATGTAGGTGGAATTCTCTGAGGTGAGATACCAAGCCCTGTTGTTGTAACGTTATTAATAACGGAAAGCATCGGTGGTTTTGAGATTACTGTAACAGCAAGAATGGAAAATCCTATAAATGAAACAAAGCAGAGCGCTGTTTTTGTTAAAATTTTAATCATACGTCCTCCTTATTGATAAAGCGTATGGGTTATGTCCATACACAAAAAACAGACCGAGGCAAATTTCATTACCTCGGTCTATTATATGGTTGGTTGTATGATGTTATGACTGTTGTTGAATTGTGAATTCAGCCGCTTCGTATTCTTCCTGACACTCATTTATAAGAAATTTTATGAAATTTTTCGTGCATACGGAGATATATTTTTCTGAATTTGTATAGATATAAGTGTCGTACATACAGTTATCGCTGGGGAAGAGCAAAACGCTGTCATCAAACTGTCCGTACCACGAGAAAACAGGGGCTAACGTAACCGCTAAATTCAATTCAACGTGTTTTCTCACGTAGTAGGTATCATCACTCAAAAGAACTATATTGGGTTCAAAACCGTATTTGTTGCAAATAACTTTTGTGAGTTCGTATAATTTGCTCTGTTTGTTTGTGGAAATAAACGGTTGATCGGCTAAAAGTGCAGGTGTGAAGTTTTCATGAGATGCAAGCGGATTGTTTTTGTTTATTGCAACGCAAAGTGGTTCGGAAAGTAGTTTGGTTTTGTTGAATGCTTTGTTCGTAATATCCTCTCTGCTTATAATAATATCAAAGTTTTCGGAGTAGTAGTCGGTCAAATGTCGAGTTATAATATTAACGTTTGGATATATAGACTGGAATTTTTTTATTGCCTGCATAACAAGTCGGCGGTTTGAGTTTACACATATATTAATTTCACCGTTTTTGCCGTCGTCTTTTACCGAAGTTGCCGCGTTGTTGATATAGTTTAGTCCAATAGAGACTTTTTCGTAAAATTCGACACCTTTGCTGTTCAACAAAATTTTATTTACCGATCTTGTGAAAAGTTTAACCGAAAGTTCTTTTTCGAGTCTTTTTATACTTTGTGAAATACAGGAAGGCGGTACGTCAAATCTTTTCGCTGTTTTTGAAAAATTTTGTGTTTTTGCGGCATCGCAAAAATATTTTAGTTGTAGCAGTTCCATATAAATTCCTCTTGCAATTATTATTGAAAAGATTATACCACATATTGTTCTTTGGTTCAATAAGATTTTTAATAAAAGAGGAACGAAAAAATGGATTATACCATAGAAAATGCTTTGTCGATGCTTTCCGAGAGGATACGTGAAAGAAGATTTATTACGGCATCCGTTTCGTTGAGTGTAACAAAAAAACTGATACCGTTGTCGAGTACTTCAATTAATTCATCGCTTATGTTTTCGATTTTTGCTTTTTCAAGGGCATCGTAGACAAGCGTGGCGGAACTTACCATAGTGGGTACGCCGACGGAAATAACGGGTACGCCAAGTGTTTCGTAATTGATTGATTGTTTGGTGTTGCCTATTCCCGAGCCGGGAGAGATACCCGTGTCGCATATCTGTATTGTTGTGGCGAGGCGGTTGACGCTTTTTGCGGCAAGCGCATCTATAGCAACGACAAGGTCGGGAGAGACCGTGTTAACTGCGCCCTTTATAAGTTCTGCAGTTTCAATGCCGGTCTGCCCTAAAACTCCGGGTGCAAGTGCAGAAACGTTTTGCTGATTAAGCATTTTAAAAAGGTGAGGACTCTTATCTTGCAGATGTCGTGTTACCGTTATTTCTTTTACGGTGAGAGGGCCTAAAGCATCGGAGGTGATATATCTGTTGCCTAGTCCTACGACGAGTATGCTGTATTCTTTTTTTGCAGGAAGAATTTCTGAAGAAAGGAATTTGATTTTTTCAGCGACAGTGTCGATAATATTTTTTATATCATCTTCGGGCAGATTCCATGCTTTGCCGAAGCTTACAGTTATATAGGTGCCGATAGGCTTCCCAAGCTTTTCTGCACCGATTTTATTGAGGACTTTTATTATTGCGGTTTCCGAAGATTTGTTTTTTTCAATTTTTACCGAAATGCCCTCAATAACTTGAGCTTTTTCAAAAGCCGGACTTTCAGACGCAAGGTCTGTACGGACGTATTGTTGGTGATTCATAGTGCTTTTTTCCTTAATAAATTGGAGTTGTTTTGTTTAATTATTTGCAAGAATTCAAAAAATATGTAAAAAAATCTAAAACTCTTTGAAATTACTCTTGAAAGTTTTGGTTTTATATATTATAATGAAACAGATAATAATAAATTGTTGTGCGAAATAGCCAAAAACAATTTGAGTAATTGTGCAAATGGCTAAAACTTTAAAAACGTGCAGAATACCGTTGATTAAAACATAAAAATATGTTAAAATTATATGGTGTTTTAGTATGCTTTTTTGTGTTGTGCAAATAAGGAAATTAAAATTTCTTTTTTGAATAAAACTAAAGAAAATACGCAAACAAATTATATTTACTACAAATTTTAATTCTTATGAGGGGGCTCACCTAATGAAAAGATTATTGGCACTTTTATTATGCCTTGTGATGGTCGTTTCTGTTATGGCTGGATGCGGCAAGAAAGACGAAGAAGACAAGGGTGCTATTATCAGAACCTATATGACATCCAACATTTATAACTTTGACCCAATCTATGCGCATATTGATGAAGCGGCAACAAAGATTATGGGTATGGTTTATGAAGGACTTTTCACTATTAACGCAAAGGGAAAAGTTGAAAAGGCGCTTTGTAAGGATTACAAAATCGTTGAGGATGAAGAAAACAACATCTATAAGATGGAAGTTACTATAAACAAGACAGGCTGGAGTGACGGCAGAGAAGTAGCTGTTGATGACGTTATTTTTGCTTGGAAGAGAATTCTTGATCCTGAATTCTCATGCAGCGCTGCTCCTATGTTGTTTGATATTAAGAATGCTAAGAACTACAAGAACGGCGATTGCTCACCTGATGACGTAGGTTTGTATTCTCTTGATACGAAGACTTTTGAGATTTATTTTGACGGACCTATAAACTACGATTTGTTTATAGAAAATCTTGCATCTCCCTTGCTTGTTCCGCTTCGTGAGGATATTCTCGGCAAGGCAGAACAGTGGGCTTCCAACGTTGCAATTATGGTAAGTAACGGTCCATTCGCTGTTCGTTCATTTAGTCCCGGCGAAAAGATGGCTCTTCAGCGTAACGCTTATTACTTCCGTAACATTGAGAAGGATGCTGAAGATAAGATTGTAAAGCCTTACCGTTTGTACATTGACCTTAGAGTAGATGCAAACGAACAGATTGCTGCATACAAGAACGGCGATGTATTCTACAACTCCGAAATTGCACTTGAGTCAAGAGGTGAGTGGAAGTCGAGCGTTAAGACTGTAGATATGCAGAACGTTCACACCTACTACTTCAATACGAATAATAAGATATTTGCAGATGCCAAGGTGAGACAGGCACTTTCGATGGCTCTCGACAGAGAAGCTATTGCTGATTTGGTTGTATTTGCAGAAGCGGCAACCGGTCTTATTACCGACGGCGTGTTTGATACCTCAAGAAAGAACAGCTTCAGAGAAGAAGGCGGCGATCTTATCAAGACGACCGGCGACATTGAAGGAGCAAAAGCTCTTCTTAAAGGTGTAACTCTTGAAGAGAAGTCATTTACCATTATCGTAAGAAATAATGACGTTGACGTTGCTATTGCAGATTATGCAAAGGACGTTTGGAAGCAGCTTGGTTTTGATGTTAAGATTAAGAAACTTGAAGCTGAAAAGAAGGTAACTGCAAACGAGTATGAAGTATACGTTGACTTGTTTGAACAGGCATTTATGGCGGGTGATTTTGACGTAGCGGCAATTGATCTTCAGATGTTCTCTACGGATGCATTTGCTACGCTCGCAGGTTTTGCTTTGGGTTATGCAGGAACGGCACTTGACCTTGCACATCCCGAAGAAGGCGGATGGGACATTAAACCCGGTGTAACAGGTTACAACAGCGAAGAATACAATGCAAAAATAGATGCTGCATTTAATGAAAAACTTGACAGAGCTGTTAAGACGAAGTATCTTCATGAAGCAGAAGAAATTCTTCTCAAGGATATGCCCGTAATGCCTCTTGTAACGTTGCAGAATGCATACGTTTCTAATAAGGCGTTTAGCGGATTCTCGTTCGATTACTACGGTTGTCCTATAATGACGAAGGCAAAGCTTAAGAATTACGAAGCTTATACAAACGTAGAAGAATTGGCAAAAGAAGAACAGTAATTTTTGAATATTTAACAGCCGGAGCTACTATGTCTCCGGCTGTTTATGGTTAGACTGAGGTAATAATATGTTGTCAGACAGAGACGATATACAAATTTTTATTTTATATATTTTAAATAGCATAGGGTACCCTTTGTCGTATGATGATTTACACGATATGGCGGTTCAAGACGGATTTATAACGAGTTTTGATTTTATTGAAGCCTATGGTGAATTATTGGCGAACGGCAATATTCGAAAAGAAAAGAGCGAGGCTCAAAGGTTAGAGATAACCGAAAAGGGTAAGCATATTGCTGTGACGCTTAACGGACGTCTTCTTGCAAGCGTTAAGGAACGCGCGATGAAGAGTGCATTAAGATTGATTGCGTTCAAGAAGAAGGGGAGTAAAATATCCACCGACGTGAAAGCGTTATCGCGGGGAAGATATGAGTTGAAATGTACTATTATAGATGATGGCGTTGAGTTGATGGAATTGAAATGTATTTTAGATAATCAAAAGCAGGTTGACAGAATGGTGTACAACTTCGATTCGCGCCCGGAACATATATACAGAGGTATATTGGCGCTTCTTTCCGGCGAAGTGGATTATTTGTTGGATTAAGTGAATTTCTGTAGAATATTACGAAACTTTGTACAATTTTCACTAATATTAAATCTTATTTGGAATAAATTTGTTAAAAAACTATTGACAAATTTACATTTAGTGGTATAATGTCAATATGTATCTGTAGGATTAGAGGCAATTAGTGGATAATAATTTACTAACACTTATAGAACTTGCGCGGTCGGGAGATGAGAATTCGTTTGCTGATTTGACCGTGATGTACAAGCCGTTGATAGAGAGTTCGGGAAAGACATACGCCGCCAAATGCGGTAACGTTCTCTTTACGGAAGATGATTTTATTCAAGAGGCGACTTTGGGGTTTTATTCTGCGGTTCAGACTTATAAACCGTCGGATGAAGTAACCTTTGGGTTGTACGCGAAAATATGCGTGAGGAACAGACTCGTTTCACTTCTCAGAACTGCGTCGAAAAAGGCGAAGAATACCGAGAAAGGTGAAGAAAAGCGTAAGGGGTATACAGATCCTGTGTATTCGTTTTTTGATGAAGATGTTGCTTCTCAGATGGAAAAAAGAATCGAAGAACTTTTGAGTGGTTTTGAGTACTCGGTTTTTCGTCTTTATATTCAAAATAAATCGTATAAAGAGATTGCCGAAACTCTTGGTAGGTCGGTTAAGACGGTTGATAACGCGTTGTATCGGATAAAGAATAAGTTGAAGGGTATGCGCGATTTATAAAGATGGTATTAACTCTGAAAAGAGAATACATATAATTTATCCTAATTTAAAGCGAGGGAAAAACAATGTACGAAGACAAGAAATTAGTTTGCAAAGAATGTGGACAGGAGTTCGTATTTACAGCAGGTGAACAGGAGTTCTACGCTGAAAGAGGATTCCAAAACGAGCCTCAGAGATGTAAGGCTTGTCGTGATGCAAGAAAACAAGCTACAAAGGCTAACAGAGAAATGTTCACAACAACTTGCGCAAACTGTGGAAAAGAAGCCAAAGTTCCTTTCCAGCCCAGCAATGACAGACCCGTATACTGCAGCGAATGTTTTGCAGCTATGAAGGATCAGCAGTAAGTCGATTTTTGTTTACATAAAAAGATTTATATGTCAGTTTAAAAGCTACACTTTTTTGTGTAGCTTTTTTTCGTGTTTTTGCACTTTTTTTATGAAAAATTGGAGTGTAGAAAAGTTTTTTGAAAAAAATGTGTAAAATGCAAAAAAAATATGTACAAATGAAGTGTTTTGTGTTATAATGTCTATATGTATAATTAGGTGTATTATATATAATTGTGCAGACGAGGCATTAATAGATGAAAAACGAAAGAAAGTTCCGTCGCGAAAAAGAGACGGAACAGTATGAAGACAGCGCAAACATAACTGCCGGCAGAAACTCGGTAAGAGAATTGCTTGCGTCAGAAAGAGATATAGACAAAATATTTGTTCAAAAGGGCGAAAGGACAGGTTCTATAACCAGTTTGATTGCAGAGGCAAGAAGTCGGTCGATTCCCGTAGTTGAATGCGAAAAGGCTAAACTTGACCGTATATCCGGCGGTGTTAACCATCAAGGTATTGCGGCGTTTGCGGCAGAAAAAGAGTATTGTACGGTCGATGATATAATAAGCTTTGCCGAAAGCAAAGGCGAAAAGCCTCTTATTGTAATCGCTGACAGGATAGAAGATCCACACAATTTAGGTGCGCTTATCAGGGCGGCTGAATGTGCGGGTGCTCACGGGTTAATAATACCAAAAAGAAAAGGCGCTATGCTGACGCAGATAGTTTCAAAGGCGTCGGCGGGGGCGTTGGAACATATGAGAATAGCAAAGGTTACCAACCTTGCTATGACTGTTGACGAACTAAAAGAAAAAGGGCTTTGGATTTTCGCCGCGGAAGCAGGCGGAGAGAAGTTCTACGAACAAGACTTGACTTGCGGTGCGGCAATAGTTTTGGGAAGTGAGGGCAAAGGCGTAGCAAAGCTATTGCTTGATAAGTGCGATTTTATTCTTTCAATACCTATGTACGGTAAAGTTAATTCCTTTAACGTTGCGGCAGCGGGCGCGGTAATACTGTGCGAGGCGGCAAGACAGCGTAATAAATAATTCTTTTGGCTTAAATGAAAAATCAGATATAGGGGTAAGGGGAAAATGGATAACGAAAAGATTAACGGCGCTGAATTGAATACTCCGGAAAATGACGCTATGGAAGATGTTACGCCCATAACGGCAGATGAGCTTATAAAAAGGCTCAAGTCCAATTTAAAGCAAAATCCGAACCTTCAGGGCGAGGATGTTTTCGAGGCGGATAATGCTGAAAAAACAGAAGACGTACAGTCTAATGAGTCTTTTGCGGAAAAAATTGAAGAGGTTTTTAAGCGCGAAGAACCTGAAGTTGAAGATATAAAAGAAGATTTTTCACTTGAAAAGGTGGCAGAGTCCATACAACCGCCAAAAAAGGAGAAAAAGCCTTCTGTTACTGACTCTATAAAGAGCATTATTGCGGCTATGCGTAATGAAGAAAAAGAGGAGACAAAAGAAGAGCCGATATTTGATGAAACCGGGGAGAATCTTATTGTTGCAAAAGCTGCAAAGGATATTGCAGAAAAGATTCAAGCCGAAGAGAGTGTTTCTGAAGAAGAGAACGTTGCCGAAGAAGAGAATGTTGCTGAAAAAGAATACTCTGTTGTTATTGAAAAATCAGCGGATAAGACAAATGTGTTTGATCCCAAAGATATAAAAAAGGGAAAGAAATCCAAGAAGAATGAAAAACTCTTTGGTGAAAGCGAATCTCCTGCGGTTGCTGAAGCAGAACAGTTGACTTTTAGTATGACGGAAGAGGATCTTCAAAAGAGTATCGAAGAAGCAGAAGCTTTTATTTTCGACAGAGAGCATATTGATAACCCCGAAGAAGTTATAAACGATATATCAAATGTACCCGAAGAAAACGTTCTTTCTGCCCCCGAAGAAAAAAATGAAGAATATGACCAGACGGATCTTTGGATAGCTTCAGCTTTCGGCGACGAAAATGAACTTAAAGAAAAGTTCGGTGAGGAAGAAGCGCAAAAGATAGAAACTCAACTTGATATTGACGTTCAGGAATATCTCAAGGCTGAAAAGAAAGACGTTAAGAACGTTAAGATTGAAGAAGAGTTTATTGATCCTTCCCAAAAGAAAGAGATATTTGCTTCATACAGACGTGAACATAAGTTTGGTCTTTTGAAAATTGTAGGTTGTTTTGCCCTTTTGGTTGTTGCTTTGATTCTTGAGAACATAACCGGTTTCGGCGGAGTTCTTCCCGGTGCTTTGAATCAGCAGAATTATCCCGTAGTTTATATGCTTGCAAGTCTTCAGTTGTTGGTACTTGCCGGTGCTATAGCTTGGGATGAAATATACAAGGGACTCAAAGCTTTGTTGGCATTGCAGCCGTTGCCCGAAAGCATAACTGCAGTCGTTGCAATTACTTCGGCTGTATATCATATAGCGCAGTGTTTCATATCCGAAACAGATCCTTCGGTTGCCCTTTACGTATTCCCGGCTATCCTTTGTATCTTTATTACCCTTATTTGCGATTTCTTTAATCTCAGAAGAGAAATATATAGCTTTAACATAGTTTCATCAAAGCGTATTAAGTACACCATAACTACAGTTGAGAATGAGAGTGCAGGGCTTGAAAATGAAGCGTTTGGCGAATATTTGTCTGAAGAAGATGATATTTCGATGTTCAGAATTGGCAAGACTTCTTTTGTTAAAGGCTTCTATAACAGAATGAATTCATATTCAAAGACCAATTCGATCATTACGATTCTTCTTTCTGCTTCGGTTGCTTTGGGACTGATATTTTTTATTCTCTCTACCGTTGTTCATGACGTTAAGTCGGCATTTTCGTTTGGTTATCTTGCTTTTATTATCTCTGTTCCGTGTTGCTCTATATTAGCATTCAGTTTGCCTTTCTACAGAGCATCAAAGAAGGCGTTTGATGACGACAGTGCTATTATCGGTAACGTATCATTAGATGAATATTCACGTGCAAATACACTTTCATTTGATGATAAAGACGTATTCCCCTCTTACGGTGTAAAGGTTAAGAGTATTAAGGTTTACGGTGACAGCAGAATCGATAAGATTCTCTATAATTCCGCAAGTATATTTAAGTTTATAGGCGGTCCTTTGGCAGACGTTTTTGATACTGCAACTCATGAACTCGGAAATTCCGATAACGTTGAAATAATTGAAATTGCAAAAGAAGGTATAGAAGCGCTTATAGACGGTCAGCACGTTTTTGTCGGAAAGACATCTTACATTCTCGAAAAGGGTTATATGCCTATGGTCGAGTCCGATGATGATATGCTTGAAACAAGCGGTGAAGCAAGTATAATGCATATGGTTTGCGATGACGTTGTTTCTGCAAAAATGTACGTTCAGTATACGATTGATCCCGATTTTGAATTTGCTTTAAGAAGACTTTATAAGGCCGGAATTTGTATCGGTATTAAAACATTTGATCCTAACGTTGATGACAAGCTTCTTGGAAGTAAGGTTAAGATAACCAAATATCCCGTAAGAATTTTGCGTTGCAAGACTCTTGAAGAGGCATCTGTACCTCAAGATGAGGCTGATAGCGGTATCGTATCAAAGAGTGGTCCGAGATCGTTGCTTAATGCGTTTGTGCTTTGTTCCAAGGTTCTCTATGCGAACAGAACGAACGTTGCAGTTAAGATTCTGTCTGTTGCGTTTAGTGTGTTGCTTATGGCGTTCTTGCTTGTATTTGGAAAGATAACTGCAATTCCCTCATTATACGTTGTACTTTATCAGTTGTTCTGGATGGTTCCCGTATACTTGATTTCAAAATTTTATGTATAAAACAGTGGGAGGGAAGATTATTCCCTCCCGATTTTGCGAATGTGTGTTTTTTCGGAGGAAAAAATGAATTTAGAAAATGTATTGACTAAAGTTATGAAGCCCGGTAGATACATAGGCGGTGAGTACGGGCAGACGCTTAAAGATAAAGCTAAAGTGAAAACAAGATTTGCCTTTTGTTTTCCCGATTCATACGAGATAGGTATGTCTAATTTGGGTATTCGCATACTCTATGGTGTTTTGAATAATATCGAAGACGTTTGGTGCGAAAGAGTATACGCTCCGTGGGAAGATATGGAAGAAGAAATGCGCAAAAATAATATTCCTTTATGGGCGGTTGAAAGCGGAGATAAATTGCTCGACTTTGATTTTGTTGGATTTACTTTGCAGTATGAACTTTGTTATTCAAACGTTTTGAATATGCTCGACTTGGCGAACATTCCCCTTTTGTCAAAAGACAGAGATGACAGTACGCCTATAGTTATCGGCGGTGGTCCCTGCTCGTATAACGCAGAGCCTGTTGCTGACTTTTTTGACCTTTTCTTTATAGGTGAGGGTGAAGAAGCGGTTTGCGAAATCGTTGCTCTCCACCAGAAAATGAAAGAAGACGGTACATATACGAGAAAAGATTTCTTGCACGAAGCGGCAAAGATTGAGGGTTTTTATGTTCCCTCGCTTTATGACGTTACCTACAATGAAGACGGTACGGTTAAGGCTTATACTCCGAAATATGATGATATACCTGCAAAAATTCGCAAGAGAATTATAAAAGACCTTGACAATGTGTATTTCCCCGATAAGCTCGTGATGCCATATATTGAAACTGTTCACGACAGAACAATGTTGGAAGTTTACCGTGGTTGCATAAGAGGTTGCCGATTCTGTCAGGCGGGTATGATTTACCGCCCCATAAGAGAAAAATCTCCCGAGGTTTTGAATAAACAGGCAAAATGTCTGTTTGAGAATACGGGATATGACGAAATATCTCTCGTTTCACTTAGTATAAGCGATTATTCAAAGATAAATCAGCTTACCGATGATTTGTTGAAATGGACAGATGAAAATATGGTTAGTCTTTCTCTGCCAAGTCTACGCGCCGACAGTTTTACGAAAGAGCTTATGGACAAGATTTCGACTGTAAGAACGGGCGGTATTACCTTTGCTCCCGAGGCGGGAACCCAAAGACTTCGCGATGCTATAAACAAGAATCTCTATGAAGAAGATTTGCTCAAAGCTTGCGACGTTGCATTTAAGGCGGGTAAGACACAGGTTAAACTTTATTTTATGATGGGTTTACCTACCGAAGAAAAAGAAGACCTTGACGGAATACATGCATTAGCGAAGAGGGTTGTAGATACGTACTATGCTAATCCCGACAGACCTAAAGGGAAGTCGCCCAAGGTTACTATAAGCGCGGCTTGTTTTATACCGAAGCCTTTTACAGCTTTTCAATGGGAAAAGCAAGAGGATATGGAAACCTTGCTTGAAAAACAGCAGTATATTTTAAGTACTATAACCGACAGAAAGGTTAAGTTTAACTATCACGACGCGAAGGTATCAAGACTTGAGGCTGTGTTTGCGAGAGGCGACAGAAAGCTCTGTAAAGTTATGCTTGAGGGACACAAAGCGGGACTGAAGTTTGATGCGTGGGATGAGTATTTTGACTATGAAAAATGGATGAGTGTGTTTGAAAAATGTGGTGTTGACCCTGCATTTTATGCTAATCGTGAGTTTGGTAAAGATGAGATTTTGCCTTGGGATATAATTGATATCGGCGTAACCAAGGAATTCCTTCTCCGTGAAAACCAAAAAGCGCACGAGTCGAAAACGACGCCTAACTGCCGTGAAAAATGCTCGGCTTGCGGCGCTAATTGCTTAGGGGGTGAAAAGACGTGGTGCAACCAAAAACATTAAGAGTTTTGTTTGAGAAGACAGGGAAATTGCAGTATATTTCACACCTTGACCTGCTTCGTACCATGCAGACGGCGCTCCGCAGAGCAAAGGTTAAGATGATGTATTCAGAGGGCTTTAACCCTCATATGAAAATAAACTTTGCACTCCCTCTTTCTATTGGAATCGAGAGCGTTTATGAGTTTATGGATATAAAGACCGACGGTGGCGTTAAGTGTGAAGACGTTAAGGTGAATTTGGGTAAGAACTTGCCTGACGATATGAAAATTATCGAGGTGTACGAGGCGGAGTCTAAATTTACCGATATAAAATACGCCGCGTATACTATGTATCTCGACTACGGAGACGAGTCGGAAAAGGCGGCTGAAATTGGCAAAAGAATATTTAATAATCCGCTTGTTGTAACCAAGAAGACGAAAAAGGGCGAAAGAGATATTGATATTCAGCCGATGATACACAGAGTTGACGTTTCCTTTGAATATGGATGTGTGCTTGTGAAGTGCGTACTTTGCGCCGACAGCGAAAACTATCTTAATCCATTCTATATGACAGGTGCATTAGATAAAGAAATGGGTTTTGAAGCGATTCACAGAAAAGTGCTTCGCACAGGGGCATATTTTGCCGACGATAAAATATTCAAATAAATTCGCTCAAACTAACGTTGTAATAAAAGTTCGTACAGACTGAGGATTAATCCAAAGTCTGTACTTTTTTTATAGTGTCAAAAAAACTGTCTACAAAACAATACATAACCTCTGTGTACTTACAAAAAGTCTGTACAGACCAAGGAAGATTCCAAAGACTCCACCTCTATGTATGCACGTACAGTCAAGATAGGAAGATTCCAAAGAGGTCTCCTCTTTGGTCGTTTTAGGGGTAGGGGGTCAAGGGGGCGGGGGAATCGAAACCCCTGCCACCTTGTGCCTTCTTTGCAATACTTTCTTGGCACCAAGAAAGTATGAAAAAAAGAAAAATTAGAACTCCTTTAAAAACAATATCTCTGTGATAATTGTTAGTTTCTTCTAAAAAAATGTATCAGCAAAAAATTACATTCTTTTAGATTTTTCTTCGTTACTTTCTTTCCGTAAAGAAAGTAACCAAAGAAGACGCAAAGGGGCTGGGCGGTAACACCGCAGGAGAAAACTGGTTTGTACAAGTTAATTAAGTGCTTTCTTGAGTTTGAAGAACCAGAGATTCCCTCTCGCGTGGCGACCGATTCCGGCACCCCTTTGAAACCCATGCCCCCAAAACGGCCAAAGGGTTTCCTACTTTGGACTCTTTCTTTGGTCTGTGCAAAGTTGTAATAAATGCAAAAAGGTGTTGTTTTGTTTGAAGATAATGTTTATTTTCATAAACACTATCAAAGTTACTTCCACCTTTGGAATCTCACTTGGTTCGTGCAGAGCTATAACAAGTACACAGAGGTGTTTTTTCGAAAAAAAGCAAGTCTTTGAGATGCAGAAATGCATCTTTTTTCTTATTTAGCCTTATTTCAGTGAAAATATTGTGAAAACAAGTGAATTTTTTGTGAAATCGGTTGATATATTATAAAGTTTTATATATAATATATTAGTATGCATTTTTTAGGGTAAGGGTGATTTTTTTGGATAGAATTCAAGACTACAAAAACTCAATAAAAGGCAAAAAGGTTTCCGTTTGCGGAATAGGCATATCAAACCTTCCGCTTATTGACTTTCTTCTTTCTGCGGGGGCAAAAATAACCGCACGCGATATGAAAGAAAAGAAAGATTTGGGAGATATTGCAAAAGAGCTTGAAGCTAAGGGCGTAACCCTTGTTTGCGGAAAAGAATATCTTGACGATATACAAGACGAAATAATCTTTCGTACCCCCGGTCTCCGTTACGATAAACCGGGATTTGTGGAGGCTGTAAAAAACGGTGCTGTTCTCACAAGTGAAATGCAGGTATTTTTCGACCTCTGCCCTTGCACGAAAATAGCCATAACAGGAAGCGACGGAAAAACAACCACAACCACTCTTATTTCGGAAATTTTAAAGGCTTCGGATAAAAAAGTATGGCTCGGCGGAAACATCGGAAAGCCTTTACTTCCCGACGTTGACAAGATGAGCGACGATGATTTTGCAGTAATTGAACTATCGTCATTCCAGCTTCACACTATGAAGACATCTCCCGAGATTGCGGTGGTTACTAATATAAGCCCCAATCACCTCGACTATCATACCGACTATCAAGAATATATAGATGCAAAGAAAAACATATACAGAAATCGCAATGATATCACCTTTATAACCAATGCAGAAAACGATATCACCGTCGATATGGCAAAAGAAGCGAAAGGCGAAAAACTCTTCTTTTCAAGCAAAGCAGACAGCGACATCTGCGAAAATAACGGTGTCATATTTATAAACGGAGAGGCGGTTCTTGAAACAAAAGATATCCTTCTTCCCGGAAGACACAACGTTGAAAATTACATGGCGGCTATCGGCGCTACGTATAAATTCGCCTCAAAAGAAGCATATAAGAAAGTTGCAACAACCTTTAAAGGCGTTGAACACAGACTTGAATTTGTAGCAGAAAAATGCGGAGTAAAATATTACAACGGCTCTATTGACTCGACTCCTACGAGAACTATTGCGGCATTGAGCGCGTTCCCCGAAAGAAACTTAATAGTTATTTGCGGCGGATATGACAAGAATCTCGATTATGCACCACTCGCTCCCTTTATGGCAAACAAAGCAAAAGCGGTTATTTTGACCGGTGCATGTAAAGATAAGATAAAAAAAGCATTTGATGAAAGTGAAGAATTCGCAAAAAGCGGAACATTCATCAAAGAAACAGAAGATTTTGAAGATGCCGTTCTCCTTGCTTCAAAAACAGCAGAAAAAGGAGATATAGTACTTCTCTCTCCTGCGGCAGCAAGTTTCGATAAATTCAAAAACTTCGAAGTCAGAGGAAAATTCTATAAGGACATTGTATTAAACAAAATTTAAGGTATATTATGGTTATTTCGGAAAAATTATTAAAATTAGCGGAAGAGGCTGAAGAAGCCTTAAAAGAAAAATTCAGACATTTTGACTCTGTTTCATTTATAAACACAAAAAAAGTATTAGATGCTTTCCGCGAAGAACGCGTGGCAGAAGCTATGTTTGCAGGTTCAAGCGGTTACGGCTACGACGACAGAGGCAGAGATACGCTCGACAGAATATACGCAAAGGTGTTCAACAAAGAGGCGGCTTTGGTGCGCCATACGCTTATATCGGGAACTCATACGCTGTCTACAGGTCTTTTCGGTTTGTTGCGTCCGGGAGACGTTATGCTTTCGGTTACGGGCAAACCATACGACACGCTTGATGAAGTTATCGGAATCAAAGACGAAGGTCAGAACAACGGAAGCTTAAAGGATTTCGGTATTACATACAAGCAGATTGAACTGACCGAAGACGGAAAAATAGATATTGAAAAAACGGTAGAGATACTGAAATCAGAAAAAATAAAGGTCGTATATATCCAACGCTCAAAAGGTTATCTTGACAGACCTACCCTCCCCGTATCTGAAATGAATGAGCTATACAAGGCGGTAAAGGAAGTGTCCGACGCTTACGTATTTATCGACAACTGCTATGGAGAATTTGTTGAAGAAAACGAACCCGATGCTGACGTTATTGCAGGTTCACTTATAAAGAACCCCGGCGGCGGTATGGCTGAAACGGGCGGTTATCTTGCAGGAAGCGCCAAAGCTATCGAGCTTATTTCCTACAGACTTACTTCTGTCGGTATAGGAAGCGAAGCGGGTTGTACTTTGAATACTATGAAGAGTATGTACAAGGGCTTCTTCTATGCACCGCACACAACAGCTCAAGCATTAAAAACCGCGGCATTGGCGGCATATATATTTGAAAAAATGGGATATTACACCAATCCTAAATGGAACGACGACAGATATGATATAATCCAAGCTATCCACATGGGCAGTGGGGACAAGCTGTGCGCTTTTTGCCAAGGCATTCAGGCAGGTTCACCCGTTGACGCTTACGTTACACCTGAACCCTGGGATATGCCGGGATATTCGGATTCCGTTATTATGGCGGCGGGAACGTTTACGCAGGGTGCGTCTATCGAACTCTCTGCAGACGGCCCTATGAAAGAGCCTTATATAGCTTATTTCCAAGGCGGATTGACTTACGAAAGCGGTAAAGTAGGAATACTTTCAGCCGCATCTCAAGTATTAGGTGAATAAATTATCAGGAAGGTAAAAGAATTATGAAAAAAATCTTTTCTTTAGTATTAACTTTAGTTTTGGCAATATCATTGCTTTGCGGTTGTTCAAACTCGGGCTACGCTCCCGACGGAATGAAAGTCCTCGAAAGCAGCGACAAGCTTGATTACAATATTTATATTCCTGCGGGTTGGGTACAAGACCTTTCAACAGGTGCCGTAAGCGCATACGTAAGTTCAAACGATCTCTCAAATATTTCTATGACACAGTTTAACCTCGAAGAGCTGAAAAAACTTGACGAATACGTATCTGACTATGTCAAAGAACTTGAAGAAAATCTCCAAGAATTCAAACTCGAAGAGGGTTATCCCGAAAAGGGCAAGACTCTCCTTAACGGAGTTGAAGCTGTAAAAATCGAATACTCTGCAAAATTGGTAGGCAACGAATATAAATATATGCAGATAATTTGCGTTAAGGGCGGAACAATATACTATTTCACTTATACCGCATTGGCAGAAGCATACGACAGCCACCTTGAAGCTGTACAGCAGATACTCGACAACTTTACATTTACGAAGTAATAAAAATGATATATCTTGATAACAGCGCGACAACTCCGCTTTGTAAAAATGCTATAGATAAAATAAACGAGGCTATAACCTGTTTCGGCAACCCCTCTTCCTTGCACAGCGTTGGGTTTGAAGCAGAAAAGTTAAAAGAATCTGCACGTGACAGTCTTTACAAAGCGTTAGGAGTCAGAAAAACATCGGGAGACCGAATAATCTTTACAAGCGGCGGAACGGAAGCAAATAATCTTGCAATTTTCGGTTGCGTTCATTCAAAGCCCGCAAACAAAGGCAAAAAGATAGTTACCACCGACAGCGAACACCCATCTGTATTAACACCTTTCAAGCAGCTTGAAAAAGAGGGTTACACAGTCGAATATCTGCCCACAAGAAACGGACAAGTCAATATTGAAGACGTAAAAAGAACCGTTGACAAAGATACGATTCTTATATCCGTTATGTCAGTAAACAATGAAACGGGTGCTATTTACGACATACAGAATATATTTAAAACGGCAAAGACGATAAACCCGAATATTACTACACATACCGACTGCGTACAAGGATTTATGAAAATTCCCTTTTCACCTGCAAAATGTAACGCCGATATGTGTACGGTAAGCTCACATAAGATACACGGTCCCAAGGGGTGCGGTGCACTTTACGTTTCTGCAGAAGTAATAAAAACAAAAAGAATCGTACCCATTATATGCGGCGGCGGTCAAGAGGGCGACTACCGTTCGGGTACTGAAAATATGCTTGGAATATGCGGCTTCGGCGGAGCTTGTGAATATATGCTCCCCAATCTTGCCGATAACTTTAAAAAGGTATCAGAACTTAAAGCTTATGCAAAGGACAAGCTATCATCTCTCGTAAACTTTAACGAACCTACAGTCAGCGCGCCGAACATATTGAATATTACTCTGCCTTCAATAAAGAGTGAAACTATGCTTCACTATCTTTCAAGCGAAGGTATATTCGTTTCAAGCGGCTCTGCTTGTTCATCAAACCATGCAAAAAGAGCAAGTCACGTTCTCCTCGCCTTTGGTATCAGCGAAAAAGCAGCTGACTGTTCACTCCGAATAAGTTTTTCGGAAGATAATACAAAAGATGAAATTGACAAGTTATCTATTGCTTTGCAAAACGGAATAGAAAGACTTGCAAAAATAAATTAAGTAAAATAATACTCATAACGGAGGATTAAAAATGATAAAGATTGACCATCTGGTTAAACATTTCGGCGACAAAAAAGCTGTAAACGACATCAGCTTTACTGTTGAAGCCGGTGAAATAGTCGGTTTTCTCGGCCCGAACGGTGCGGGAAAGTCTACGACTATGAATATTCTTACGGGTTACCTTTCTTCCACATCAGGTTCTGCTATGATAGACGGCGTGGATATACTTGAAAATCCGATGGAAGCAAAGAAAAAGATAGGCTTTCTTCCCGAACAGCCCCCTCTTTACCTTGATATGACGGTTGAAGAGTATCTCAATTTCGTATACGAGCTTAAAGGTTGCACGTTGAACCGCAAAAAACATCTCGCTGAAATATGCGACGTTGTAAAGATTACAAACGTATATAAAAGAATGATAAAGAACCTTTCAAAAGGTTACAAACAGCGTGTAGGCATTGCTCAAGCCCTTATAGGAAACCCGAAAGTTATAATTTTCGACGAACCTACAATAGGACTTGACCCCAAGCAGATTATCGAAATAAGAAACCTTATAAGAACACTCGGAAGAGACCATACGGTTATCCTCAGTACGCATATACTCCCTGAAGCACAAGCTGTTTGTGATAGAATCATTATCATAAACGAAGGTAAAGTCGTTGCAAATGAAAAAAGAGAAAACCTCACAAATCTTATTCAGGGCAACAGACGTTTTGAAGTACAGATATGCGGTCCTCAAAAAGAGGTTATGGCAGAACTTAAGAATATGCAAGGTATTGCAAAGGTTGAATATCTTGGAAGTGCCGAACTTGACAGCAACTCGTTTATGATTGAAAGTCAGCCCGGAATAGACATAAGAAAGACTTTGTTCTATGCTTTAGCTAAAAACAACTGGCCGCTTATCGGCATAGACGCTATGGGCGCAACCCTCGAAGACATATTCATTTCTTTGGTAGACAAAGCCAAGGAACAACAAAAAACAAAACGCGCGAAGGCGCAGAAGTAAGGAGGAATAAAAGATGTTAGCTATTTTCAAAAGAGAACTCCGTTCTTATTTTTCAACGTCAATAGGTTATATCTTCGTAGGTATATTCCTTGCTTTAAGCGGCGCTTTGTTTTCATACACAACACTTCAGCAACGTGAAAACAGCGACTCTTCATTCTACTTTACGCTTATGCTCTTCGCATTCGTTGTAATTCTTCCCCTTTTGACAATGAAGCTTTTTTCCGAAGAAAGAAAACTTAAGACAGAACAGCTTTTGCTTACTTCTCCAATAAGCCTTTGGAGTATGGTTTTTGCAAAATTCCTTGCGGCATACGCTATCTTTGCTATAACGTTTTTGGTAAGCTGCCTAAACTTTATTATCCTGTTTAGTTACGGCTCACCCGAAATACCGATAATTCTCGGCAACATCATAAGCATTTTACTCGTAGGCGCAGCATTTATCGCAATTGGCGTTTTCGTATCTGCATTGACTGAAAACCAGCTCATTGCCGCATTCGGTACGATGGCTATACTTCTCGTACTCTTGCTCCTCGGCGTTGCTTCATCATACGTAAACTTTACCCCCATTCGTTTGGTTATCAACTGGCTGTCTATCTTTACAAGATATACCCCCTTCACCTACGGTGAATTCAGCTTCAGTGCAATAGTTTACTATGCATCAATAACATTCGTATTTTTATTCCTCACCGTGCGCATATTCGAAAAGCGCCGTTGGGACTGATATGAATTGAAGGGAGGACTAAAAATATGGATTTTAAAGCATTTTTCAAAAACAAAAAATTTAAATATGGCTCTGCCGCTATTGCGTTCACATGCGTATGTATCGCAATGGTAATTATATTTAACGTTATATTCTCTGCCCTTGCTGACAAATTCCTTTGGTCAGTAGATATGACAAGCGAACAACTTTTCACACTTTCCGACGCAACTCACGAGCTTCTCAAAGATGTTGACGAAGAAATTACTATTAACTTCTGTCAGCCCCTTGATACCCTCGTTGAAAATGAAGTACAAAACCTTATTTATCAATGCGCAAAAGAATATGAAAAGCACTTTGATAATATAAAGGTTGAATATCTTGATATTATCACTAACCCTGCTGCTATTGAAAAATATGCAAACAGTTCGGACACACGAATTCAAACAACAAGCGTTGTTGTAACAAGCGAAAATGATTCAAGAACGTTTACACGCGATTCATTTTTTGCAACCGACAGCGAAACCAACGAAGTATTAGCGTTTGACGGCGAGTTAAAACTTACTTCTGCGATTCTTCAGCTTACGTCCGATAGTCCTATAGCATATTTCTCAACAGGTCACGGCGAAACTACAGGTACAAGCAACGGCGCAAGACCTGACCTCTGGAAGCTTTTTGAAACCGCAGGTTATGAAGTAAAAACAATAGACCTCACAAAAGAAGAATTCGACGAAGAAGCTCAGGTTCTTATAATCAATGACCCTATAAAAGACTTCCTCGGTTTTAACGATGCCGTAAACGAAATCGACAAAATTGCAAAATTCCTTGATAACCTCGGCAATCTTATGGTATTTATCGACCCCGAAACTCCCGACCTTCCCGAACTTGAAGCGTTACTTGAAGAATGGGGAATCAAGGTAGAAGACGCTGTTATTAAGGACAGTGTAAATGCGCTTTCCGCAGACGGTCTCAAACTCAACGCAAGTTATCCTACCGATACTATGGGTTCGGGACTTCACACTTCACTCAGAAATCACGACTCTATCCCGAAAACTATAGTTAATTATGCAAGACCGCTTACTGTTCTTTGGGGGGTTGACGGAAACGATATAACAAACTCCGTTTCAACAAGACATGCTTCCGCAGTTCTTACCACATATAATACCGCAAAAGCATATTCATTCGGAGAAGAAAAAGAACTCGAAAGCAAATCCCCCTTTAACCTTATGACCATTACACGCGAAGAACAGATTATTGATAATGAAATCTATTATTCCTACGTTATGGTAACGGGTTCAACTGATTTCGCTCTCGATTCATATCTCCACAGTTCAGCATACGCAAACAGCGAAATTCTTTATTCGGCAATGCGTTTTATGGGCAAGGAAACCGTTCCCACAAATATTGCGCATAAATATCTCGAAGATGAGTCGCTTGAAATTACAACCGAAGCGGCAAACAACTGGACACTTGCAGTTACGGTAATTATGCCTGTAATCGTGTTTGCTATCGGTGTTGTTATCCAAATAAGGAGAAAACACTTATGATAAAAAAACGAATAATTCTTATATCCCTTATTGCAGTCGTTTTCGTTGCTCTGCTTTGCGCTTATCTCTTCGTTATTGCTCCTATGATGGAAGAAAAAGACGGAGAAAATGAAAAAATCGAACTTCTCGAAGGCGAATCCTTTGCATCTTCTAAAACGATATTGATGTTTGACCACGTAGAACGAGCAAACATTCAGTCAATCGAAGTTTTTAACAAAAATAATAACTACAAATTCTATTACGATGAAGCAAAAAAAGACTTCTTTATTGAAGGTTACGAAAGCGCCCCCTACAGTAAGGAAATGATTGCTACCCTTATATCCAATGCAGGCTACCCCGTAACAATGAAAAGAGTGGTAGACAAAACTAATGACCTTAGCCAGTACGGTCTCGCAGAAAGCGATAACCCCGCCTACTATATTCTGACTACACGCAAAGGTGAAACCTTTAAAGTATATATCGGAAATATGATTCCAACGGGAGTTGGATATTACACTAAGTATGAAAAGCGCGATGCAGTATATATTACAGAGGCTTCGATATCGCAAACACTTCTCGGCAAAATCGAAAATCTTATTACGCCAATGCTCTTTATACCCACAACACAATCGGATTACTTCCTTGTAAAAGATCTGATTTTGGCAAAAGGAAGCAAGCCATTTATTCAAGTTACAAGCGAAACAAAAGAAGCTCAAACATCTGACGGAAAGAAATACGAAGAGTTTATAAATTACAAAATGCAATACCCCGCAGAATATACGGTATCTACAAATTACGACGTAATGCTTCAAAGCTTTATGGAGTTTTACGGCAACTCAGTACTTGAACTTTGTAAAGACGGCGAAGTTTTCTCGGATGAGATTTTAGAAAAATACAACTTGAAGAATCCCGCATACGAGCTTTTGTTTACACACAACGGAATAAAGAACGATATTTGTATAAGTGAAAAGACGGAAGATGGCGTATATTACGCATATTCCCTGCTCTTCAATACGATATGCGATATTCCCGCTGACCTGTTTAATTTTCTTGAATGGGAATTGATAGACTATATTGAAAAGCCCCTCTTCCAGTACAACATCACCGATATTGACAGTATAACTGTTACGGCAAAGGATTTTGACGAAACGTTTATCGTTTATACCTCGGAAGGCGAAACCGTTACAAATCCCGTAACGGGGGCCACTACAACTAAAACCGATTTGAAGGTAAAAATTAAAAGTTCCGACAAATACGTTACTGACCCGCAGAACTTCAGACAGTTCTATATGGGCTTGCTTACAACCAACCTCGTAACCTATGCAGATGTAAAAGACACCGAGGGGCTCGAATGTTTGGCCACACTAAAAATAGTTACTCGCGAAGGTAAAAAGACTGAATTTGCATTCTACCCTTATGCAACAAGACGTTGCTTGTATACGCTTAACGGAAAAGGCGAATTCTACGTTTTAAAAGATGCAATTGACAAAATGGTAAGCGATGCTAAAAAACTCATTACAGGCGAAACAGTAAACTATCAGGATAAAGACTAAAACAAAAAAGGACTTGAAAAAGTCCTTTTTTTATTGCTTATCAGGATTATCCGTCAGACCTGCAAGATAATCTATACTTGTATCATATAGTTTTGCAAGTTTAACCATAATTTCAAGGGGAACAGGTCGTTCCCCTCTTTCATATTTTGAATACAAAGACTGGTCGCAAACCAAATATTTAGCAACGTATTTCTGCGTGTAGTCATTATCTTCACGCAAATCTCTTATTCTTAATCTCATTACAATCACCATTTTTACTATACCCTAAGACAAATAGTCCTATTGACAAAATAGACTATTTGTCCTAAAATATAAACAGAAAGGAAGTGTTATAATGGAAGATTATAAAAAAATGTATCTGCACTTATTTAATGAAACCACAAAAGCAATAGAAATATTAAAAAAAGCGCAATGTGAGTGTGAGGATATGTTTATAAACTTTGAAGAATCCCCCCAAGAAACACAAAAAAAGCAAAAACAAACGCAATAAAATATCCAACTTTGTAGCTTCTCCGGTGGGAGAAGCTGTCGTGCCGCTAATGATGTTGATTATAGTTTTATTTTTATGCGGCACGACTGATGAGGTCGTCTTTGAAAAGTTAGTATTCTTTCTGGAACAACCTCATCCGTCTCGGCGACAAAACAAGTGGGTTATTTTTTATTAACATATCGCCGAGCCACCTTCTCCCACTGGAGAAGGCTTTGTTTATGCTATTCCACAATAAAAATAAAGGTAGACACAGAGTCCACTTTCTATGTGTCTACCTTTTTATTACTATATGCTTTTACTAATCTATTCTTGTTTCATAGAATTTGTTGTCTTTAACACTTCTTACGGCTGAATAACCGTCGTTCAAGTGCATCAAGGTTATTTCTTCGACTATGTTTCCAACGTCAGAAAGATAAAGCGTTTCGCCTTCTTTAAGGTTAAACGGAACTGCCATTTGATGAAACTTTTCAGCCCCCGAATAATTATCACAGTAAATAGTTATCTTTCCCTGAGGCTCTACTATTCTCGCAGGAAGCGTATATTTACCAAGCTTATTTTCGGTATCGCTCAAAGAGTAACCAAAAGTAGATACAACCTCTGTTACCGATGGGTTGTAAAGCACAATATAGTCATTTTGCCCCTCTGAAGAATATTCGAGCACCGTCAGATGCATATCTTTTTCAGGAATGACGTGAGCCTCTATTTCAACATTCTTTTGACCGATATAATACTCGCTTATATAAAGTTCCGAAGTAGTTACTATATCACCGTTTACCGTCCAATGAGAAAACTCATATCCAAGCATAGCGTTACATTCAAAAGTCGCGCCGTGTTCAACAACATAGGTACCATTAAAGGCCTTATCTATAACCCAATTGCCCGTTGTTATATAACAGTTTTCGGGATTCTTTATATTAACGGTATAGGTCTTTCCGCTAATATTAAAGGCTCTTCTCAAGTCTGTTATCAATGTTTTAGGTCTTGCTTTAGCGTATGTTCTGTTTTCCTCAACGCAGTTAAGCATCGTTTTCAAACCGGAAACCACGTACTTACTGTCGCTTGTATAGTATTCGAGTTCCGCCAATCTTTCCTCGTGCAAACTGTCTATTGTTGCAAGATAATTTTCTGCAGAACAAGCTCCGTTCATAAGTTCCATAAGATAGCCAATAAACATATCCACACATTCATCACGCTTCATAAGACTGCGGAAAATTCCGCTTCTCGTACTCTTCGTGATAAGATTCTTATTCAAAATATCATAATCAGCTCCCCAGATCCAGTCCATATCGTGAGGAAGAAAACGCCACTTGCCATCAAATATAGTTCCCTCTTGATATTCTTCGCCTTCAGCTGCAAAATATCTGTAACTCTTGTGGTTGTTGTTTGGCCAGTCGTTATTGTTTATATATACGTTAAACGCATAGTAGAACAAATAATTCTCTACATCAACACGAGAGCAAAAACTCTCATACACTTCATCGTCATTCATATCAGCTGCCTTAAAGGTATCATATACGTCATTCCAATCATCGTAGAAAAACTGGTCTTCTTCTATGGAATCTATCTCATAACGTTTGTCAGGCTTACTGTTTTCAGGCCCCGAAGCAACTGCCATAATCCCCGGATACGTTCCAAAGTTATCCTCAAACCACTTGTCGCTGATAACTTCGTGCGCCCACATACTGCCATAGTAATCGCCGTTTATAAATACGGCAACAGGCTCAACAAGCTGTGCACCAATCAATCCCGCTTGATATGCAAGTGTCTGATGAACCTCGTCTCGCATCTGTGAGCCTTTTACATCACTTCCGCCGGAACGAAGCAAAATGCGCTTGTAATCCGTAATAATTCTGCCCGAGCCATCCCAAGCGTATTGGTCGCCAAACAATTGGTACACGAACTTATTATCAATTAATTCATAATCCGATCTTGCAAAAAGTTTGATGGATTTAAGCTTTGATGCTCTTGAATATGCGCCCGCAGGACGTGCGCCTACAGTCTGATTTATAACCTGTTTACCTGCAGGAGTAAAAAATTCAACGTTTACTACTCGTTCCGCTTCCCAACCGCGAAGCATATAGCCCGCAGGAGAAATAGCGATAGGGGTTTCACCCGGATTATCTCTTATCCAATCATCACGCAGCTTTCCAGCAACAAGTATACCATTTTCATACCCAAAAAGCTTTTCCGGATCACATGTAATAAACACCGCAAGATTTGTGAATCGCTCTGCCACCGTTCCCCCTACAACGTATGTATTAATAATAGTTTCTCCCCAACTACCGTCAGAGAAACGGGGACGCGCAGTTATACTGTAAATAACAAAGTCAGTTTTAGAACCGCGCAAGGAAATACCATTGTCTTCATATTTTTTGCATTCTGATATTTCAATAGATTCACCGGGAACGTTGCCGTCTGTTGTATAGTAAATATCGCACTCTTTATTTTTTGCGATAGATACGTTAACTATTTTAGCGTAAAAACCCGGTTCGGTTACAAAATAAATATCACCTTTATCCGTAGCTGTCTGCTGATTCTCTATATCTGTCGAAGAACCGAAGTCATCACCCAAAGCAAATACAAAAGCAGTTATGGCAACAAGAAATATCAAAAAAGCAATTAAACTTTTTAAATATTTGTTCATTTTGTTTCTCTTTTTTACATATCGCTTGTAAATTCAACAAGCATAGCGTTTTTTACACCCTCGATAGAAAGAAATTTATCCTGAAGTCTTCTTGAAAATTCTCTTCCGCTGACCTGTATGGTTATCTCGCTCTCTTCTTTCGTGCGAATACTGTTTTTCAATCTGTAGAAGGGCGCGGGAAGAGCCTTGTCTACCGCTTCTTTTGCGCTGTTATCGTATTTTACAACGATAAGGTATCTCTTTATGCCAAAGCGGAGAAGCACGCCTACAACGTATACGGCAGCTATAAACAACGTACAGTATATAGCAGTTTTGTAAAGCCCTGCACCGCAAGTGATACCAACAGCTACCGACCAGAAAAGAAAACCTACGTCAAGTGGGTCTTTTACTGCCGAACGGAAACGAATAATACTCAAAGAACCTACCATACCGAGCGAAAGCACGATATTGGCAGAAATAGTCATAATGATAAACGTGGTAATAAGTGAAGTCATTACAAGCAAGAGGTTAAAATTCTCACTGTAACAGGTGCCTCTGTAGAAAAGTCTGTATACGAGATATATGATTATGCTACACACCAAGGCAATACCGACGCCCGTCATTATCTCTTTTGTGTCAAGCTCCAGCAACAGCCCCGATTGTTGAATAGCCGTTCTAAAGTCATTAATCAGTGTTTTCATTTTTTACCTCCAACCTGAGAATTGTTTATAATAATATTATTATTTTTTAGATAATCGCGGCAAAGCATATATTTCGATGCCGCAAGCGGTCTGTATCCTATAGACAGCATTTGCCTTATCATCGTCGGCAGATACCGGTCGAATTTCACTTCAAGTATAACCTCGTTACGCGGAAAAATATATCCGCTCTTATAATCGGGGTCAAAAAAGTCGTTTGTATTAATTCCACAAGCAAGCTCTTTGTCAAAGGTTATTCTTGTATTGGATAGAGGGTGAACGTATGCCTCTCTGACGTAATCGACGACAACCGACGGTTTCAGTTCTTTTTCTCTGTTTAGAGCAAAAATTGCCTTTGAAAGCTCGTCGCTTCTCTCTAAAAAAGGCTCAAAGTCATTCACAAGAACTTTTTTGAATATATCGTGATCTATCCTCGTATTCGTTTTATTAATTTTACTTTGCTTTTTTTCTTTACATTCAAGCGATATTACAGACGGATTATAATTATAAGCCCTTATTCTGTATTTTTTTCTGTTGGTATCACCCGAAAGTTTTTCGTAATAAGAAGTATCATACATATCATCCATATACAAACTCGTTATTCTATATCCATCGGGAGAAACAGTATGCTTGTCTAATTCCAAAATTGCTGATATACGCCGTGAAAGTATGACGTAATCTTCGTATGTCAGCAAATATTTTATCTCGTTTCGAAGCACTATTTCCCCTCCTTTACAAACAACACAATTTATTTGAATTATTATACCATAAAACGCCGTTCTTTGCAATAATACACCAATTATTTTTGTTTTCGCACAAGCATTTTTGTTGAATTCAACAAAAACATATCGTGCAAAATGAATGTTTTCAACAATGCAAATTGAACACAATAAGGCGACACACAACCTTTATTGATGTGTATCGCCCTTTTTATCTTTATCTTCCCGCCAAACGTTCTACTGCAACGTAAATATTGGATATTTGATACCATGTTCCAAAGTCAACAACGCCGCTTTGCGGAAGGTCAAATATTTCTTGGAATTTTCTTACCGCCGCCTCGGTCAACGGTCCGTAAATACCATCTACCCGCAGCTTACTTATTGCAGGATAGTTATCCGAAATAGCGTTAAGCTGCTCCTGTATAGTTCTTACTGCAGAGCCTTCAGAACCTATCTGCAAAGATTCACCCGGATATGATGAAGGCACTCCCGAAACCGTTTCGGCTGACGTAAGATAAATATCACTACCATAATACTGCCGCAATATTTCCACCGCATCATAACCTTGGTCTCCAAGCTCTTTCGACCCCCATTGACTCAACCACCCGGGACAAGTTACGTTTCTTCCGTTGCAATATTGTGTAAACAAAGGCTGTCTTATATTTGGCTTGGTTATATAAGTAGTAAAAAGATAGTCAACAATCTCCGAGATTTCCGAGAATATGTTTCTTCCGTAAACAAACGCTTGGTCGTATGCCGTTGAATTGGTTATGGTAAAATCATATCCCTTACCTCGATACCACTCGGTATATACACGGTTTAAAGTAAACGAAAGAATAGCCAATATATTCGCCTCAAGCGTTTCCACGGGCCAAGTTGAATAAACTTCACAGCTTGCAACATTTTTTATATACTCTTTAAACGGCACGTAGTAATTTTGTGCAGAAGCGTTAGAAGGCACGCCGTCGTGCACGATTATAAATTCGGGAATAACAGGCTCGGGCAATACGATAAAACCTTCGCCCTCGGGTAAAGGCTTTACCGATTCTTCGGGAATCTTCGAAGGAAATGTTTCCCACAGCGTATGGGGTAAGATGAAAATATCGGTTTCAATAGGTCTGTTTGATTGTCTGCGCCTCAAAAATATATTTTGCAGTGCAAGGGTTTCAGGTAAAATTTGTACCCCCTCTATCCGATACGGTTCAAATCCGTCTGCATTCACTGTTATATCATATTCAGAATACGGTCTTACCTCGGATTCGGGCTCTAAAGAATAAGCTATATCGGGCGCACCAAGGTTTATAGACTCGGTATTTCCCGACGAATCGGTAACAAGATTTTCTATTATTTCCCCCTCTTCTCCGGGAGAGGAAACGGTTACCGTAACGTTATTTAAAGGTCTCCCCTCATTCTCGTCATAAACGCTTACACGCAAAAATCCGTCTTGAAAGTTATTTTGATTTTGCAAAAAAATCACCTCATTATCATTTCTTGATAACATCTTATGCAAATAATTTTCATTTGACTGTCAAATACTAAAAAAATTCATATACTGTATTCGAGGAGACAATATATGAATTCAACCTTACCACTACAACCAACCAATATTTTTTTACGCTTTGATGAAAACCTAATTACAAACGGAAGACTTGAAGCCATTATTAAATATAACGGTGATATCGAATCGATATCAGCCTACGTTGAATCAGTTGAAATACTGAACGGAAGTTTTGCAATAGTTACAGGTACGGCAGAACAAATAAGAACGCTTTATTCAGTCCCAACTATTGAATATATAGAACTGCCAAAGACGTTAACCTACGAACTGTCGAGCAGTAGATATTCGGTGTGCGCATCAAGAGCGCAGGATGCGCCGTATAACCTTACAGGCAGAGGAACGGCAGTAGGAATTATTGACTCCGGAATAGATATAACCCACCCCGATTTCAGAAATGAAGACGGCACGAGCCGTATTGCTTATATATGGGACCAATCGGCTGTGGGGAAAATCCCACAAGGGTTTGCAAAAGGAGCAGAATATACGAATGAAGAAATAAATGCAGCATTATCAAGCAATACTCCTATAACTTTATCTTCCTTTACCGATACTGTAGGACACGGCACAGCCGTAGCGGGAGTTGCTTGCGGAAACGGAAGACAGTCAAACGGAAGAGAAAGAGGCATTGCTCCCGAAGCAACAATTATCGCAGTAAAATTAGGCAACAGAGGCTTCGGCGCCTTTTCAAGAACCACCGAGGTTATGAGAGGTATTAAATATACAATCGACAAGGCAAAAGAACTGGGGCTTCCGTTAAGCATAAATTTAAGTTATGGCACAAATAACGGCTCACACGACGGCAGTTCCCTTTTTGAGCAATACGTAAACTCTGCGGCAGACGAATGGAAGACGGCGATATGCGTTGCCACGGGTAATGAGGGTGCGGCGGGACATCATTATTCAGCAACACTTACACAGCGCGAAGAAATCAATATTCCCATTTCGGTTTCGAGCGCGTCCCAAAAAATATATATGACTCTTTGGAAAAACTTTTCAGATACTATTATCTTTAGACTATCATCGCCCACCAATGAGTCAAACATAGTTATAACCCCTGACCAAAATTATTATAATTTTAATACCGCAAATACGTCGGTCAGTATTTTTTACGGTCAGCCGACACCGTTAACACAATATCAAGAAGTGTATTTTCTGATAGAGAGTCAAGGTGTAAGCATACCCGAAGGAATATGGACTCTCACCGCTATAGGCGAAGATATTATTGACGGAAGATTTGATATATGGCTTCCTACTGTCGAAGACGTTACGAACGATACGGCGTTTTCTTTTCCCGATACAGATGTTACACTAACACTTCCTTCAACTGCAGAAAGAGTTATATCGGTGGGGGGATATAACGCGAACACCAACACTTCGGCAACATTTTCAGGACGCGGTTTTACAAGAAATGACGTATATGTGAAACCCGATATAACAGCACCTTCGGTTAATATATTAACGACGCGCGCAGGCGGTGGATATATGCAATTTACGGGAACAAGTATAGCCTCGCCATTCGTTGCGGGCGCTTGTTGTCTGCTTCTGGAATGGGGGATAGTTCAAGGAAACGACCAATTTTTATATGGGCAAAGAATAAAAGCTTTTTTGCAAAAAGGGGCAAGAAGAACGCAGAATATTCCCTACCCCAACAACGTGTGGGGATATGGCACATTGTGTATATCTAACACCTTGGATTTACTTAACGCTTATAATAATCAAGGAGGTTTTTCGGTATGAATAACGTTCAAAACAATCTCGAAGAGTTTGTCAACAGCCCAAACACAACCGATTTCGTAGTGAGAGCAAACGAATATTACATAAATGAAATTCAAAACTATCCATTTGTCAGAGTTACACAGCTTTTGGCAGACTACTATATTTTAGGATACGTTGATAACAGCGATATAGAACGCCTCGCCGACATTCTCGGAACGAATTTTTATTCTTCTCTGCCTTATGTTGTAGGCTTACTTGACCGTTCAGCACTTGAAAGCTCGGGAATTATTCAAGTTCAGGAACAAGCATTTCTCGAACTCACAGGAAGAGGGGTGTTAATAGGTATAGTTGATACGGGAATTGACTACACTAATCCCATTTTTCGCTATGAAGACGGCACAAGCAGAATTGCCGCTATCTATGACCAAACAATATCGGGAAATCCGCCAAGAAACTTTTTGATTGGTACGGAATATACAAACCAACAAATTAATGAAGCTCTGCAAAACAACCCACCTTATGATATAGTTCCAAGCCGAGACGAAGTCGGGCACGGTACGTTTCTCGCTTCATTGGCGGCGGGGCGTGAATCGGGCGGTTTCAGAGGTGCTGCCCCCGATTCCGAGCTTATTGTGGTAAAACTGAAAGAAGCGGGTAGCTTTATAAGAAACAACTACCTCGTTCCCGAAGATAACAGAAACGTATATGAATCGACCTCTGTGATGTTAGGGATAGAATACATACTTCAAAAGGCAAGAGAACTTAACAGACCTGTGGCTATCTGCCTCGGCGTAGGCACAAATTTAGGTAGCCATGACGGAACAACTATTTTTGAACAGTATATAAGTACAGTTTCAAATATTACGGGCGTATGTATTTGCGCGGCAGCGGGTAACGAAAGTCAAGAAAGGCATCATGCCCGAGTAACATTATCTGAACGAGGCAGTACGGTTGATATTGATATAAACAACGAAAACCAACAAAGCAGTATATATTTGTCCATACTTAATTCAGCTTCCGACAGAATTTCAGTATCTATACGCTCACCGACAGGAGAGCTTATCGCCCGTACCCCTGCAAGAGCAGGAACTACGTATACTTCAAGGCTCGTTCTGGAAAGAGCAAAAGTAACCGTTCAATATTTTTTCCCCTTATCTGTGAATAGCGGTCAAGCGACGATAATAAAGATTGAAAATGCGACACCGGGAATTTGGACTGTTACTCTATACGGAGATATAATACTCGACGGAACCATTGATGCATACTTGCCCATTTCAAGTATAGGCTATGAGGGGATAGAATTTCTTGAACCGGACCCGAATTATACGGTTACAGTACCGGGAACGTCAACGGCGGTTATAACATGCGGCGCATATAATGATGAGGATAACAGCTTGTATATAAATACGTCGTGGGGACCGACAAGATTACCCGCATCGTCGCCCGACCTCGTTGCACCGGGAGTAAGAGTAACCGGTATATTCCCTACAGGCGAGGGTATAATGAGCGGAACGTCGGTTGCGACTGCAATAACAACAGGGGCTTGCGCGCTTATGCTGCAATGGGGGATAGTTGAAGGTAATGCAATTGCGCTCGATACTTTTCAGATAAAAGGGTATCTTATAAGAGGGTGCGAACGAGACGACAATCGAAGCTACCCCAATTTTCAATGGGGCTACGGAAAGCTCGACCTGTATAATACGTTCAATCTTATAAGAGACGTATAAAATTACCTTAAGACCTTTTTGAAAAAAGGTCTTAAGAATCCCAAAAACTTTAAATAAACGCATAAACAAGCAGAGTATCTTCGTAGGGGATGGCGCCCTCGACATCCCATTTAAAAGTTTTTGCGGTTTCCAAAGGGGCTTTTTTCAAAAAGCCTCTTTGGTGTGGGTTCGGGAGCAACGCTCCTGATTCCCTGTTACTCATAAAAAAAGCACCCATCAGGGTGCTTTTTTATTATTTATGCTATAAACATTTCGCCTACGATATGTGCAAGAATTGCATCAACATCTGCGATGTCTGTTACTTCTGTGCCGTCAACATCGCCTGCAAATTCTTTCAAAGTTTCGTTTTCAAAGCCGTTGTTTGCCAATGCCTTTTTAACCATAAGCGCATCAAATACGGTTACAATACCGTCGCCGTCAATATCGCCCTTGACAGCGATTTCCGCCTCATATTGACCGACTGCAACCTTACAACCGGTGCCGACAACACCCTTACTTGATTCTTTTGTTACCTCTAAATCGTCGGACATTGCCTCAAGCTCTGCAACATTCATTGCCTTGCCGTTCTTTGATGTTGGCGCTATTATGACCGCTTCATTATTTCCCATAACGCCAAGCTTCAAGCTTGTTCCCTCAATAGCAGCTTCTATGGCTTCAAGTTTGGGGAATTCATAAACTATGTTAGCATTCAACATCGGCTCATTCCATGAACCTATCGAAATTTTGCCCCATTCTTCCGCTGTACCACCATAATATACTGTATTCAAACTGCTGCAACAGTAAAATGCACTATTGCCTATGCTCGTTACACTCGAGGGGATTTCTATGCTCGTTAAATTGTCGCAATAGTAAAATGCAGCATTTCCTATGCTCGTTACACTGTTTGGAATTTCTACGCTCGTTAAATTGCTGCAATCGTAAAATGCTCTATCACCTAGACTCATTACACTGTCGGGAATTACTACACTCCTTAAACTGCTGCACTCGGAAAATGCGTAAGGTGCAATAGTTTTTGTCCCCGCTTTTATGGTATATGCTCCAGATATGGCATCTTTTGCTTCTATAAGACGATTTCCTATGTACAATACATCATTTTCCCAATTGCTTGTATTGTTATAGAATGCAGTACCGGAAAATGCATTATTACCTATACTCGTTACACTGTCAGGAATTTCTATGTTCGTCAAACTGCTGCAATTATAAAATGCACTCTCACCTATGCTCGTTACACTGGCAGGAATTTCTATGCTCGTCAAACTGGTGCAATTGTAAAATGCCGCACCACCTATGCTCGTTACACTGTCGGGGATTTCTACGCTTTTCAAACTGCTGCAATTATAAAATGCACTACCTGCAATAGTTTTTGTCCCCGCTTTTATGGTATATGCTCCAGATATGGCATCTTTTGCTTCTATAAGATGATTTCCTATGTACAATACATCATTTTCCCAATTGCTTGTATTGTTATAGAATGCAGTACCGTAAAATTGACTACCGTCTATGTACGTTACACTATCAGGAATTTCTATGTTCGTCAAACTGGTGCATACAGAAAATGCATTTCTCCCTATATCTGTTACACTGTTGGGAATTTCAACGCTCACTAAATTATCACAATACATAAACGCTTCATCGCCTATAAATATTACGCTGTTAGGAATTACAACTTTTTTTAGATTTCCGCACCATCTGAATGTAGCAAAATTTATTACTCTTATCCCGTCTGGTATTACAACACTGGTTAAACCACTCCCAGAAAATGCACCGGCACCTATACTTTTTACACTATTGGGAATTGCAATACTAGTCAAACTCCCACATCCCTCAAATGCACCAGTCCCTATACTTATAACACTATCGGGAATTACAACACTTGCCAAACTACTGCAACAGTAAAAAACATTTTCGTCAATGCAAGAAATACTATTTGGAAGTTCTACACTCATCAAGTTTGTGCAATATATAAATGCACCGCCCTCTATGCTCGTTATACTGTCGGGTATTTCTAATCTCGTCAAACTTTCGCAATAGGCAAATGCATTAACACCAATCCTCGTTACACTGTCAGGAATTTCTACGCTTGTCAAACCGCTGCAATTGGAAAATGCACTCCAGTCTATGCTCGTTACTCCTTCGGGAATTTCTATGCTTGTCAAACTGTCGCAACCGTAAAATGCACTGTTTCCTATGCTCGTTACTCCTTCGGGAATTTTATAACTTGTATCTGTTTTTCCCTTTGGATAACATATTATTACACTCTTATTTTTATTAAACAATATTCCATTATCCGAACTATATGTAGCATTATTCTCTGATACATTTATTTCTGTCAAACTGCTACAACCGCCAAATGCCTCAACGTCTATGCTCGTTACACTGTCGCCTATTACTACACTCGTCAAACTTCGGCAATCTCTAAATGCCTGAGTTCCTATGCTCATTACACTGTCGGGAATTTCTATGCTCGTCAAACTGAAGCAACGGTAAAATGCTTCATCCCCTATGCTCGTTACAGGATATCCGCCGAGGGTTGAGGGTATTACAAGTTCGCCAGAAGCAGAGGTATCGCAACCGGTTATTGTAACTTCACCATCTACAATTTTGTATGTAAGAACCCCATCTGTAGCCGCATCAACATTATGAGGGATTAAAATAACCCCGCCCACTATTAACACAACCGCAATAAGAATAAACCACAATTTTTTCATAAGATTTCACCTTGCCTTTCGTGTAAAATCAAAATTTTGAAAAATTATACAATTCGATTTCCAAAATTTATAATACAAGGCAATTATACAACTTTTTCACAAAAAAGTAAATACTTATACAGGTATTTTATGCAATTTTATATTTTTTCACAGCAGGAAAGGGCTTACATAGCATCTACTCACTCATCATAACTACACCGTGGTAAAAAAACAAGCCTATTTTTTCCGTTTTATTGGAAAAGTAAGCTTGTTTAAATTATGTTAGTTGGCTTACACCCACACACTTTTCGTTACAGATATTATTTATAGTCGAGTTTTACGGTGCCGTTTTCGTTGTAGATAACAGCTTCTTTATCTTTATAGAACTCATCTATAGCCGCAAAGTACTCTTCTTTGGTCTTATATACGGGCGTAAAGTTTGCAATAGCTTTTTTTGCCTCTGCCGCGTCGTCCTTCAATAGTTCGTGGAGATATACAAGCTGATATACCGCCGAGAACACACATGCGCTGTCTGGATTAGTTACAAAATAGTTATTGCCGTGACTTCTTCCCGTAGCCCCCGAAACGTAGGGGTGGAATGCAGGCATAACACACTGTATATCACCGATATCCGAGCAACCGCCTCCACGCGCGGGATTATATTTAATCTTATCGGGAGTCGTACACATAGGCGCTACTCTGTGTCCAAGGTCAAGCATTGTGTCATCATTTTCAACGGGAGAAGCCCCCGGTCTGTCGTGTATTTCAACGTTGGCTCCGATAGATGCAGCCGACGCGGCAAACGCTCTGTTAACCTTATCGTTAACTTTCTTAATGATAGCGTTCGACGCACCTCTTACGTGCGCTTCAAGAACAGCCTCCGAAGGAATAGCGTTAACCATCTGTCCGCCCGACGTCATAATTGGGTGAACTCTTGCGTATTCGCCATCTACCATAGTCTCGCGAAGTGCATTTATCGCCTGAACACCTAAAGTTGCCGCGTAGAAAGCGTTAACCCCTCTTTGTGGAGCCGCGCCCGCATGAGAAGCAACCCCCTTATATTTAATACTCTTGGTTACAAAGCCGTTCGAACCCTTCTTCATATAGATGCTGTATGGCTCCATACTATTCAAGGTATGAACCATAAACGCAATATCACAGTCGTCAAAGTAACCTCTCCACATAAATTCTACTTTACCGGCGAAATACTTAATCAAGCCTTTTTGTCTCATCTCTTCTCTGAAATCACTCTCAAGAGTTTCTTCAGCAGGCACTGCGCAAAGCTTAATAGAGCCTGAAAGTCCGTCAAGTGCGCCGGGAGTCTTAAGAGCCGCCGCAATACCAAGCAAAGCTGCGCATTGGCAGTTATGGCCGCAAGAGTGAGCTGCGCCCGTTTCTTTATCGGAATTGGGATGCTCGGCACAAATAATAGCATCAAGTTCACCAAAAACAAGAACTTTCGGCCCCGGTCTGCCCGTATCAATCTCTGTATAGAAACCGGTTAAGCCTTCCGCCATATGAAGCTCATACCCAAGTTCTTCAAACTTTTCAGCAAGATATTTGTTAGTTTTGTATTCCTTATATCCAAGCTCCGGATTATTAAATATATACTTTTCCGCATCAAGAATCAAATCGGTATATTTTCTTACTATAGCATCATATTTTTCAAAAACCACATTTTCCACAGAGCAAAACCCCTCTTTAATTAAATATCAAGCGTAACGGTATCGTCATCATTGTAGATAACCGCTTCTTTATCTCTCAAAAATGCATTAATCGCCGCAAAGTATTCCGCCTTTGTCTTATATGGATGCTGCGAGTTTGCAATAACCTTCTTTGCCTCTGCCGCATCATCTTTCAACAAAGCGTGAAGGAAAGTAAGCTGAACCTTTGCCGAGAACACACACGCGCTTTCAGGGTTAGTTATATAGTAATCCGAACCATGCGCTCTTCCCGTCGCCCCTGAAACATTCGGGTGAATTGCAGGCATAACGCTCTGAATATCACCGATATCCGAACATCCGCCGCCTCTTACGTAAGCAATCTTTACTTTTTCGGGATCTGTACAACCTTCGGCAACTGTTTTAAACAAATCTATCATAGTCTGGTCGTTATTAACGGGGGAATATCCCGGTCTGTCGTGTATCTCAACGTTAGCGCCGATAGATGCCGCCGCTGCCGCATAGGCTCTATTAACTTTATCGTTAATCTTCTTTATAATCTCATTCGTCGCGCCTCTTACTTGAGTTTCAACGGCGATCTCCGAAGGAATAGCATTAACCATCTGTCCGCCGTTTGTGATAATAGAATGAATTCTTCCATATTCACCGTCTACCATAGTTTCACGAAGAGCATTAACAGCATTAAAGCCCATATTTGCGGCATAAAGGGCATTTATTCCATTTTGCGGGGCACCGCCTGCGTGAGATGCTCTACCCTTATATATAATATTCTTTGAAATACAACCATTTGAGCCCGATTTAATAAAGAGTGAATAGGGTTCACCTGTCATTGTATGTATCATAAATGCAAGGTCGCAATCATCAAAGTAGCCGCGGCTCATAAATTCAACTTTACCGCCGTAATATTTGATTATTCCCTTTTTTCTTAATTCTTCTCTGTATTCCGTTTCAAGCAATTCCTCTGCAGGTACTGCACAAAGCTTAACAGAACCGGAAAGTCCGTCAAGCGCGCCGGGAGTTTTTAAAGCCGCCGCTATACCAAGGAGAGCTGCGCACTGACAGTTGTGTCCGCAAGAATGAACAGCACCCGTTTCTTTGTCAGCCTCGGGGTGTTCCGAGCAAATAACAGAGTCAAGTTCACCGAAAATAAGAACTTTAGGTCCCGGTCTGCCTGTATCTATATCGGTATAAAATCCTGTAATTCCCTCTGCCTTATGAAGAGTATAACCTAAAGCCTCAAAAGCATCTTCAAGGTATTTAGTTGTCTTAAATTCCTTAAAACCGGTCTCGGGATTAGCAAAAATATACCTTTCAGCCTTTAGAATCAATTCGCTGTATTGGTCAACAATCTTACTATACTTTTCAAAAACTTCACTGCGCATTATATATACACTCCTTAAACCTTATAATAATAAACTAATTAATAATCCAAAGTAACAGTGCCGTCATCATTATAGATAACAGCTTCTTTATCTTTCAAAAACTCATCGATTGCCGCAAAATATTCCGCTCTCGTCTTGTATGTGGGGTTAGAATTTTCAATAACCCTCTTCGCTTCAGCCGCATCATCCTTCAAAAGCTCGTGAAGCATAACAAGCTGGAACTTTGCAGAGAACACACACGCGCTTTCGGGGTCTGTTATATAATACTGCGCTCCGTGGCTTGAACCCGAAGCCCCCGAAACGTAAGGATGAACGGCAGGCATTACCATTTGAATATCACCGATATCCGAGCAACCGCCGCCGCGCTTTGTATCACGGCTTACCTTATCGGGTGTCGTACACATAAGAGCCGCCCTCTCGGCGATTTCAAGTAAAGTATCGTCATTTTCAACGGGAGAATATCCGGGTCTGTCGTGTATCTCAACGTTAGCACCGATAGATGCCGCCGCTGCCGCGTACGCTCTGTTTACTTTATCGTTAACCTTCTTTATAACCTCGTTTGACATACCTCTGACTTGTGTTTCAATCGCAATTTCAGAAGGAATAGCGTTAACCATCTGTCCGCCGTTTGTGATAATGGAATGTACTCGTGCATATTCGCCATCTACCATAGTTTCACGAAGAGCGTTAACAGCGTTAAAGCCCATATTCGCCGCATAGAGCGCGTTTATTCCGTTTTGGGGAGCTCCACCGGCATGTGATGCTCTGCCTTTATAAATAATATTTTTTGAAATACAGCCGTTTGAGCCTTTTTTAAGTCCAATCGAATGAGAAGGCAATCCCGATCTTGTATGAACCATAAACGCAAGGTCGCAGTCGTCGAAATAACCTCTCCACATAAATTCGACCTTACCGCCGTAATATTTGATTATTCCTTTTTTTCTTAAATCTTCTCTGTATTCCGTTTCAAGAAGTTCCTCTGCGGGTACTGCGCAAAGTTTTACAGAACCAGAAAGTTCATCTAATGCTCCAGGAGTTTTAAGCGCCGCCGCTATACCGAGAAGAGCCGACGTCTGACAATGATGTCCGCAAGAATGAACAGCTCCCGTTTCCTTATCGGCAAATTCGTGCTCGGCGCAAATAACAGAGTCAAGTTCACCGAAAATAAGAACTTTAGGTCCCGGTCTACCCGTATCTATATCTGTATAAAAGCCGGTTATCCCATCAGCTTTATGAAGTATGTATCCAAGCTTTTCAAACTCATTTTCAAGATATTTCGTAGTTTTGTATTCCTTAAATCCAGTCTCGGGATTAGCATAAAGATACTTTTCTGTATCCAGTATCAAATCCTTGTATTTTTCAACAATATTGCTGTACTTTTCAAAAATAGCGTCACTCATTCTTTCAGTCTCCAATACATTTTTATTAAGATAATTTTACCACTATTTTATATTAGTGTCAATGAAAAAGCCGATTATTTTGCAAAAATAAAGTGCCGCCCCGAATATAAGGACAGCACTTAATTTTAGCTCTGTAATTCTTTTATAAATTCGTCATAAGACTGTTGGAGAATATGATAATATAACATACCATCAAAAACTGCGTTATAACCAGCAGAGCCCTCACGCTTATACAGCTCAAGGACTAATTCCTCATCCCCAACGTCAAACGTAACCTTGCAAGCCAACTCTGATTCCATATCACTTGGCGCTTTACGTATCTTGCCGTGATGCACAATACTTGTTATAGTGTTGAAAAGCTTCGTAAGTTTTTCACTGTTTTTAATATCATCAACATTGTAAAAATAAACATCACTGCCTACTTCTATCTTTACGGAAACCGTATCATCGACAGAAACCGGGCAAACGAGTTTTGATATAAAACTACCAGACATCTTCTCAAAGAATGTCTTTCCGCCGTCAAGCTTGTAAAGAAGCTCGGAACCTTCAAACATTGCGTAATATTTATCTTCTTCTGCAATCGCTTTTCCAATATAAACATTAAAGCTGTTTGACTTCGTAACTGTTACGCTGGTATCCGTTTCATCGGTAGAAACCTCTTCATCATAGGTAACCTTCAAAACGATTCTTGACGTATCCCCAAGTCCGCAAGACGAAATCTTATAGTCACTCGGCTTAAATTCAACAACTTCTCCAAGGGAAAGTGCCTCTACTGCATTTAAAAATTCACCGGTAGCAACACCGTCGGCAGGAATTTTTATTTCATTATCTTCAACGTAGAAATATTCGTAAGGCTTATTGTAAAATTCAACGCCCGTTCTGTCTGTGGTAAGAACTTGTTTTTTACCCTCTTTTACAGTTGATACGGAAGTAATCTTTTCTGCCTCAAATTCAGGGATTGTATCAACTTCTGCCATTTCAAGAATATAGTACACAAACGGCTCTACCGCAGATTTTTTTGTCATATATATTTTGTCGGAAACACTCGACTTAATATAGTAACATTTTGCCGCAGAATTATAATCACCTATAGTATATACGTACTCTTTGCCGTCTGAAGTTGTATAATTAATAACGAAGTTAGGTTCATCCATACCGAAATCAGCCTCATTATCAAGGTTATCGGCAACAAGACGATCTGCAACTATGTTTGTGAGGTCATCAAGCATATATTCGGGATAACTCTGTTCAAGCGGAAAATCTTCATCTTCAGCCCACAACCATTTGTCGCCCTTTTTCTTAAGCATAATCTTTTCTTCGTCATACGTATATTCAATAGAGGTAACGCTTGTTTCCTCTATCGAAAGAACGTTTACCGTTGTATCTTGCGGAATATCCGTATTTTCTTTTTCTTGCTCGGCTTTGTAATTACTGTAAAGAATATATCCAACTACCAGTCCTGCCAGAACAACTAAAAGAACGATAAGTTTTATAAGTTTTTTCATTATCTGCTCCTTCTACGCATCCATACGACAAAGCCTACTGCAATAGATGCTACAGGAAGAATAATGGTAAATACAATAGACAAGAGGTTTCCTTGAGCCTCGGAAACGTTAAGCGATTCTTGTTCGATAGCCTTGGCAGGAATTGAAATAGCATCTTCCTTATCGCACAACCAACCGAAAGTATTCACAAACATTCCCTTGAGTGTACCATAAATATCCGAACCGGCATCAATAATCATAGGAGATGTTACCCAAACGATTTTAGCTTCGCTTCCGTCTTCGTTTTTATCTGTTATAGCAACCGCATAATCAAACGGACCTTCAATATCGCCCTCTTCTTTAGCTGTTGTAGTACTGTTCAAATTAACCTTTGAATACGCTTTATCAGATGTTGAAAGAAGCGGTGTAACGGTTACTGTATCACGGATATCATCACTCTGTTTGATACCTTGACAGTAACCCATAAACATATAATAACCTGCAAGAGGATCAACTATCTCGTGTTTACCATATTGAGCAAGAAGAACGAAAGGATTTTGAGGATAATGAAGATTGCTGTCCCCCTCAAACAACTCGCCGTCAACAGCAGACACACCGTAGTAATCAAGAACTGTCTGCATATTAGCGTGCTTTGCTTCTGCAGTATTTGCAAAATATGAAATATAGAACATCTTTCCGCCTTTTTTGAGGTAATCAAGAAGTCTTGTCGCCTCATCCTCGGAAATATCCTTATCGGGAAGGTTTACCAACACTGCATCACAATCTTCCGGTACAGCGTCAAGTGTTGCAAGGTTGAGATCCTTGAGTTCAAAACTCTCACTACCAAGATAACCCTTATAGGTATCAGAAAGTACGTCTTCGCCGTGTCCCGTAAGTGTATATACTATCGGTAAAACATCGGTTGTTACGTAGTTAATAGCGGAAGTCATAAGGTTTTCCATATCAAATCCGGTAGCCGTGGGCAAGTTCTGATATTGCATATAATAGCTTTCGAGTTGCTCCATACTTACGCCGGGATAATAAATTTCTATATTTTTAATAACCTTATTTCTTTTTGCGCTTTCAACGATAATACTGCCTGATTCAACAGTAGACTTGTCACCCGTAAGAAACGCGGGATTGAGCGCGGGGTCCACGTTTTCAATTTTAATCTTGCTCGAAAGGTCACTGTACTTATCAAGCATAGTCTGAACGTTTGTATCTTCGGAACCGTGTTCAATAACGTAATATACGGTAATTTCGTCTTTTATACCCTTTACGAGCTCCACCGACTGTTCGGTGAGAGAGAACATATCACCCGATGACATATCGAGTTTTGTCCAAGTTGTAGGCAGGGTGTTTGCAAAAAGATTTATTACAATAACGATAGCCAATGCGATTACCGATATAAGAACGGAATAACCGCCCGTTTTAAGATATTTTGTATTAAGTTTCAACTTGTTCATTTATAAATACCTCCAATCAGCTCCAACGGCGTTTCTCAACTGCTTGTATAGAAAAGAATACAAACAAGAAGCTAACCGAAAGGAAATATAATATTGAAGTCAAATCAAATATGCCGTTGTAGAAACTTGCGCATCTTCCATAGACAGATATCCAACCTATAATTTTTGCAAACAATCCTTCAAACGCAGTTACGTTTATTTTATAGAAAACAGCGAGAACCACCTCAAAAACTGCCATTACTGCAAGCGCGGCTACGTAGTTTTTAACCATAATATAAACGACGATTCCGAGAATAACAACAAGAACGGTAATCGCAACGAATGAAGACATAGAATCCGAAGGAATCATTTGAGCTATAGAACCCGAGAAATAGATAACAAGCATTGTTACGAATGAAATGATAGCAGAAACTATCTGATTTTCTGTCAACGATGAAATAAACATTCCAATAGCCAAAAGGCAAGAGCCCATAAGAAAGAAACCAAGTATCGAACCAAATGTTCTTGCGAAGTTAACTACACCGAATGAAGCCATCACAAAAGGATATACGCTGATTATAAGCATAGGCACGAGATAAACCGTAACCATTGCAAGATATTTTGCCACAACCGTAGAAGTAACAGACAAAGGCAATGAATATAGCAATTGGTCAGTTTTTCTCTGTCTTTCTTCAGCGATAATACGCATTGTCAAAAGTGGAGACACCAGCATAACCACAATAGCAAGGTTATCAAGTGAATATGCAATGTCAGCAACAAGATAGTTTGAGAAATGATAGAACGTAGCAAATATTCCCATAAAGAGAAGAATTATCGCAACGTATAAATATCCAAAAAGGTTGTTAAAATAAGCCTTAAGCTCTTTTTGATAAACCGCAAACATTAATCCTCATCTCCATTCTTGTCATTTTTTTCAATGTCGGAAGTAAACAAAGGAGTATATTCCTCTTCTTCAGTTTCTTCATTTTCCTCGTCTTCTTCCGAAAGTATGCTTTCTTCAGCCTCGGCAGGTTCTTCGTTTTCTGTAAGTTTAAGGAAAATATCCTCAAGACTCATATTACTGTTTGAAAGTTCCATAATAGAAGCTTTAATGGAAGAAAGAGCAAAGAACACTTCAGAACGAATGTCCTCTTCGGAAGTAATTTTAATTCTTACTACCCCGTCATTTTCGGAAACAACGGTAATTTCACCTGCGCCCTTAACACCTTTAAGCGCAGAAAGTATCGCCTTCGTATTACCCTTAACGGAAATATCAAGAGTATTTCCCGAAATATGCTTACTGAGGTTGTCAGGCGTATCACTTGCAACGAGCTTACCGTCTGCAATAATCATAACGTAGTCGCAAATCATACTTACCTCGCTCAAAATATGTGAGCTGAGGAAAACGGTATGCTTTTCTCTGAGCGATTTGATAAGTTCTCTTATTTCAATTATCTGCTTGGGGTCAAGACCAACCATAGGTTCGTCAAGAATGATTATTTCGGGATAACCGATAAGCGCCTGTGCAAGACCTACTCTCTGTCTGTAACCTTTTGAAAGATTTTTGATAAGACGGTTTGATACGTTAGTGATACCCGTCATATCCATAATCTCTTCAATTTGTTCAGAAAGTTCCGCCTTTTTTACACCTCTTGCTTTACCTACGAAACGAAGATATTCGAGAGGAGTCATATCCATATAAACGGGCGGAAGTTCGGGAAGATAGCCGATACATTTTTTTGCTTCTTTCGGGTTATCATAAATATCGTGACCGTTAATAATAACTTTACCTTCCGTAGCGGCAAGACAACCTGTCATAATATTCATAGTGGTAGACTTACCTGCGCCGTTAGGTCCGAGGAAACCGTAGATTTTTCCCGTATCAACTTTAAAACTGATACCTTTAACTGCAGTATGGTTTCCGTATTTTTTCACAAGATTTTGTACTTCAATCAAGTTAATATACCTCCAAATATGAGAATATTTTTCAACAGATATATTTTACATAATTATTCGCACATTTACAATGGATTATTTGAAAAAATTATGTAAAAAATGAAATTTTTTTTGCTATTTTCATTAATGTTTCGGGCAGTCTTCACACAACCTTCACAATAGGCGTTTACAATAGACCTCGTATAGAGATAATAATGATGTAATTTTCGATTTTTCATTTATTTTTCAGAAACAAAACGCAAAAATATCACGAAGGCATCACATTTAAAGTCTATACTGAATTTGCAAAAACAAAACTATATCATAAAAGGAGAAAATAATATGTCAGACGAAATCAGAAACAATGACTATGAAAACCAAAACACAAACGAGACGACAAACCAAACACCGCCTCCCTCTATAGATCCTACACCGAAGTTTGAGGAAAGAAACAATTACGAAAACAGAGAAACACCTCAATACAATCAGGATAGCAGAAACTATTCGTATCCGCCATATAACACCGGATACTATTCATCGGCAAACAGAGACGGAAATCCGTCGGGGGGAATGTATTCATATCCTTTAAATAATCAGCCATACAATAATCCCTATCAGCCCGTCCCCGAACAGAAAAAGAAGAAAGAAAAGAAAAAAGGAAACGCCGGATTAGTTATATGCTGTATTCTTCTTGCACTTTTCTGCGGTCTTGCAGGAGCATTCGGCGGAATGTATTTATATAACGAAATAATTGCAGGCGAACCAAGCAAAAATACAGGCGCTGGCAATACCCCTGCGGGCTCGACGGTTCTTTTTGAAACAATAGACAGAGAACTTCCCGAAAGTGCGACAGAAGCAGGAACTGTCGCAACGGTAGCAGCAGTAGCGCTTCCCTCCGTTGTTGAAATCAGAACCGAAGCCGTTGTAAACAACAGCTTTTACGGTCAGTATGTAACAGAAGGCGCAGGAAGCGGCGTTATCATTTCAAAAGATGGATATATCGTAACAAACAACCACGTTATAAGCGGAGCATCAAATATTACAGTTCGTCTTACGACCGGCGAAGAATTTAAGGCGAAGCTTATCGGAACAGATGCGCAAACAGACATAGCAGTTGTAAAAATCGAAGCTGAAAACCTCGTTCCCGCAGTATTCGGCGACTCTTCCAAGCTTGTTATAGGTGAACTTACAGTTGCAATCGGCAATCCCTTGGGAGAACTTGGCGGAACTGTTACAGACGGTATAATCAGTGCTCTTGACAGAGAAATCACCGTTGAGGGAGAAACCATGGTACTCCTCCAGACCAACGCAGCGGTAAGTCCCGGCAACTCCGGCGGCGGTTTGTTTAATGCAAATGGGGAACTTATCGGCGTAGTAAATGCAAAATCTTCCGGTTCAAGCGTTGAAGGTCTTGGATTTGCGATCCCCGCAAACACAGCAAAAGTAATAATCAAGGACTTGATGGAAAAAGGACACGTTACGGGCAGACCTTCTATAGGTATCAGCATTATTGAAGTTACAACCGATTATCAAAGATATATGTACGGTGTAAGCAGTTACGGTGTATATATCCAAAAAGCTCTTAACGAAGAATTCCAGGCAGGCGACAGAATTATAGCAATTGACGGCAATTCCGTAACCACCTCATCAGATATTAAATCGATAATAAACGACCATAAAGTAGGTGACAAGGTTACCGTAACCGTTGCAAGAAAGAACAAAATGATTGACGTTCAAGTAACCCTTATCGACTCGGCTGAAAACAACGTTGCAGCCGAATAAATAATTTCGCAATTTACTTGCAAAGAGAATGAATGTATTATATAATAATGCTGTGCGATATACTTTCGCACAGCATTATTGTTAGATATATGCAGGAGGTGAAGACCGTGTATAAAATACTTATAGTTGATGACGAAGCACACATAAGAGCCCTCATAAAAAAATACGCATATTTTGAGGGACATAGCGTTTACGAAGCCGAAAACGGACTCAAGGCTATTGATATGTGCAAAAACAACGTGTACGATATAATAATAATGGATATAATGATGCCTGAACTTGACGGTTTTTCCGCATGCAGAGAAATAAGAAAATTTTCAAACACGCCCATACTCATTCTGTCAGCAAGAGGCGAAGAATACGATAGAATAAACGGTTTTGAAGTTGGCGTTGACGACTTTGTTGTTAAACCTTTTTCGCCCAAAGAGCTTATGCTCCGAATCAACGCTATTATGAAAAGAACAAAACCGGACATACAAACACAGCAAAACGAGGTTTTGTCTATAAATGGTTTTACAGCGGATCTTACTGCAAGACTTGTATTTGTTGACGGCGAAAGACTTAATCTTTCCCCAAAAGAATATGACCTTTTATTTTATATGATCAGAAACAAAAATATTGCTCTCAGTCGAGAAAAATTAATCTGTGACGTTTGGGGATACGACTTCTACGGCGATGACAGAACCCTCGACACGCATATAAAACTGCTCAGAAAAGAACTTGGACCGTATGCTGAACTTATTGTAACGGTGAGAGGGGTGGGATATCGCTTTGAAACGCAAAAATAAACTGAAAAGCCCCTTGAGCATAAAATGGAAGGTCTTTGGCTTTCTTGCAATTTTCACAGTTATTATTCTCGTTATACTTTGGATAACACAAACTGTACTGCTTGATGATATATACAAAGCAGTAAAACTTAATGAACTTAACAAAAGCGCATCGGAAATATCCGAATACTTAAACAGTTCTTCGTTAGAGGAAAAAACCGAAGAAATCGCCCGAAAAAACGAGTTATGTGTTTTAGTTCAAGACAGCAAGAATATGGTTATCATATCGACTGAAGCACTTCACAACTGCGTTATTCATAATATATCGTATAAAGACCGCGCAAGGCTTTATCTTGATGCAAAGCGTATGGGCGGAACATTGTACGAGCGCTTTAAACTTGATCCACAAACAGGTGTATTCCGTTCGGTAAAGGACAAAGAAACTACATCTGAAGAAAACATTATCTTTACAAAATGCATTACCGACAGTACCGGAGAAGATGTTATTATTTTTATAAACTCTATACTTACACCGGTCGATGCAACGGTTAAGACACTCAATAAGATTCTTATTTATGTAAGCATTACCCTTCTTGCAATCGCCCTTTTACTATCATTTATAATTTCAAGCAGTCTTACAAGACCGCTAAAAAAACTTACAAAATCGGCAAACGAACTTGCAAAGGGGAATTATGATACTGACTTTTCATCGCGTTCATCAAAAGAAGTAGCAATTCTTTCGGATAGTCTTAATTATGCAGCAGCAGAACTCAAGAAGAACGAAGTATTAAAACGCGAACTTATTGCAAACATAAGCCACGATTTGCGCACACCTTTAACACTTATTACAGGTTACAGTGAGGTTATGCGAGATATTCCTAATGAGATGACTGCAGAAAACCTACAGATAATTATTGACGAATCTAAACGCCTTACTTCCCTTGTAAACGACGTACTCGACCTTTCAAAACTTCAGGCAAACACCTTCGAGCTAAAAAAAGAACGTTTTGATATAACAGAAGTTATAAAAGAAGCGGCGGCACGTTACCAAAGGCTTGTTGACCAGAATGGCTACGATATAAGCTTTATCGGAACAACGTCGGCAACAGTTTATGCAGACAGACAGAAGATTTTGCAAGTTCTCTTTAACTTTGTAAACAATGCTGTAACCCACACAGGCGAAGACAAAAAGGTTATAATCAGACAAACGAATGCAGAACACAACGGAAATAATTACGTTAGAATAGAGATAACCGATACGGGAGAAGGAATTGAGCCCGATAAGTTGCCGCTTATTTGGGACAGATACTACAAGGTAGACAAATTCCACCGCCGCGCCCAAATGGGCTCGGGACTTGGGCTTTCCATAGTAAAATCGATAGTAGAGCTTCACGAAGGATATTACGGTGTATACAGTACCGTAGGACACGGCTCAACCTTCTGGTTCGAGCTCCCCGAAGCCCCCCCTACTTTCTTTTAAGGAAAGACCTACTTTCTTGAAAGAAAGTAGGCAAAGAACTTTGAATAACTGGTCTGTACATACTTCATTGTCTGTACAGACCTACTTTCTTTCACAGCAAGCTTGGCAAAGAACTTGCTTAACTTGGTCTATGCCACTATTCTTTATTTGCACAAAAAAATACAGCCTACGGATTATTAAAGTCCGTAGGCTTATATTTTATCTGATTTCGACTGTAACTTTTTTACCGTCGGCGTTTGCCGCCGCTTTCATAACGGTACGAATAGCTTTTGCGATTCTGCCGTTACGTCCGATAACCTTACCCATATCCGGGGCCGCAACGCTGAGTGTCAAAACAACACTGCTTCCGTTGTCGTTCTCGATTACGGTAACTGCATCAGGCTCATCAACTATTGCTTTCGCAATATCTGTGAGAATCTGTTTCAAATCCAACATAGTGTTTTACCGCAGAAATAATTATTCTGTGATGCCGGCTTTTTTGAGAAGTGCTTTTACAGTCTCTGTGGGCTGAGCGCCGTTACCGATCCACTTTGTTGCCTTTTCAGCGTCGATCTTGATTTCAGCAGGATTTGTCAAGGGGTTGTAATAACCGATTTCTTCGATAAATCTGCCATTACGGGGAGATCTTGAATCTGCAACTACTACTCTGTAGAAGGGCTGCTTCTTTGCGCCAACTCTTTTAAGTCTGATTTTTACCATTTTTTTGTCCTCCAAAAATTATATAATATTTAAATTTTTATTTTTTCTTTTTCTTGTTCTTTTTAAGTTTTTTCTTTGTATATCTGTTACCGAATCCGCCGAAACCGCCAAGGCCGGGTATTCCCTTTCCCTGCGACAACTGCTTCATAAGCTTATTAGTCTGTTCAAACTGCTTAAGCAAACGGTTAACGTCTTCAACCGTAGTACCGCTTCCTAAAGCTATTCTCTTTTTTCTTGACGGAGAAATAATGTCGGGGTTCTCACGTTCTTTTACAGTCATAGATTTTATGATAGCTTCCATACGGTCGATCTGTTTTTCGTCTATTTTAGCATCTTTAAGATCAAGGCCTTTAACTCCGGGCATCATACCCATAAGCTGTTCCATAGAGCCCATTCCTCTTATCTGCTCAAACTGCTCAAGATAATCAGTAAGAGTAAACTTTGATTCGCGTAGCTTTTGTTCAAGCTCTGCTGCTTTTTTCTCGTCGTACGCTTGTTCAGCCTTTTCGATAAGGGAAAGCATATCGCCCATACCGAGTATTCTTGATGCCATTCTGTCTGGGTGGAATGGTTCGATAGCATCTAACTTCTCACCAATACCGACAAACTTAATAGGCTTACCGGTAACGTATCTTACAGAAAGCACCGCGCCGCCTCGTGTATCGCCGTCCATCTTGGTTACAACAACGCCGGTAATATCGAGCAGGTCATTAAATGACTGCGCAACGTTTACCGCGTCCTGACCTGTCATAGCGTCTACAACAAGCAGTATTTCAGTAGGTTCAACCTTTTCTTTTATGTTTTTCAGCTCTTGCATCATATCTTCATCAATATGCAGTCTACCTGCCGTATCAACGAAAACCATATCAAAGCCATTTTTCTTTGCGTGTTCAACCCCCGCTTTTGCAATTTCAACGGGGCTTATCTTATCTCCCATAGTAAATACGGGAACATCTATCTGCGAACCAACAACTTCAAGCTGTTTTATAGCCGCAGGTCTGTAAACGTCGCAGGCAACAAGCAATGGTCTTTTACCCTGTTTTTTGAAATGCGCCGCAAGTTTTGCCGCATGAGTAGTTTTACCTGCCCCCTGAAGACCTGTCATCATAATAACCGTAGGCGGTTTGGGTGAAATAGTCAATTTCGACTGTGTTCCGCCCATAAGAGCAATAAGCTCTTCATTGACGATTTTTACAATCTGTTGTGCCGGCATAAGGCTTTCAAGCACATCAGCTCCTACAGCTCTTTCGGTTACTTTGTTTATAAAATCTTTAACAACCTTAAAGTTAACGTCAGCTTCAAGCAACGCAAGCTTGATTTCGCGCATACCCGTTTTGACATCGCTTTCGGTGAGCTTACCCTTGCTTCTGAAATTCTTAAATGCCGAGGATAATTTATCCGCAAGACTTGAAAATGTCATATTATGCGCCTCCTTAATCAAGCATTTTTTCGGCAACTGAAATTATGCCGTCTATTTCCTCCGAAAGAAGAGGATTTTCTTCTTTCATTGTATTTAACTTTTCGATAATGTAGTCAGTATTTTTTTTATTCTCGGAAAACTTTGAAAGCAGTCCAAGCTTTTCTTCCATATCTATCAATATACTTTTGCACTTGTTGAGCGCATCACGCACTCCCTGCGGTGTAATACCCGTAATTTCGGATATCTCTCTGAGCGACAAATCCTCATCAAATGAAAGTGATGCAATTTCTTTTTGACGTTCAGTCAGTATGTCGCCGTAGAAATCATATAGCAAGGACATATTGAGTTTCTCATCATAATTCATCGCAATTCCACCTGTAAAGTAAAACACTTTACACATTATAACAACAAATCCCCTTTTTGTCAAGGGGATTTTTGTTGTTCACAAATATATTACATTTTGTTATCAATCACTTTTTCCTTTGGAGCTTATTTTTTGCAGCAAGCAAACAAAAAACCTTTTTTGCCCCATTTTCATGCAAAATCTCGGCACATGCCCCCGTCATCGCTCCCGTAGTAGCAATATCGTCTACAAGAAATACCGTTTTACTCTTTATTTTGAGAATAGCTTTTTCTTTTATAAAGCAATTCTCATTCGCATTCAAAGCTCTTTGCAATTTATTTAACGTCTTCTGCTCAACCACTCCGCCGTGATGACCTAATGCATCCGCATATTCACAGCCTGTTATTTCTGCAAGTTTCTTTGCCAGTTTTTTCGCATGGTCATAACCGTATTTTCTCACCGACTTTGGACTCCTCGGAACACCTACAAAAACCGCATTTTTAAGCGATTTTTCATCAATAAGACTTTCTGCCATTTCTCTTGCGACAAATTCAAAAACCTCTTCGGCATTGCTCTTTTTCAGCGCATAAACAATTTTATTTACCACCCATTCTCTGTCGGTATGGTCATACAAGGCAAGATGCCGCATACCGTCGACGTACTGTTTTGAAAATGAACATCGGCATTTTGAGTGCATATTAAAACATCTTTCACAAACAGTCCTTTTCGCTTCGTCCCACTCTTTTGCGCACTTTGGACATAAAAATCCCTCATAATCAAACTCAAGCAGTTCATTACACGCAACGCATTTTTTAACGCAGATAAAGTCTAAAAACTTTTTGAAAAACAGTTTAAAATCATTCATATTCACTCAACATCATTTCAAGACCGGTATATCTTTTTACCGGCTTATTGGTATCAACCATATTTTGAACTACCTCTGCTCTTCCAACCAAGATAACCATCTTTTGAGCACGTGTTACCGCTGTATAAAGCAGATTTCTGGTCATAAGTCTGGCATTAAAATTATACATTGGAATAATAACAACGGGATATTCACTTCCCTGGCTTTTGTGAACTGTTATCGCATAAGCATGTTCAAGCTCGTCAAGAAGCGAAAAGTCATAGTCAACGCACCTATTATCGTCGAATACTATTTTCATACGCTCGTTCTTCGCGTCTATTTCTTTTATTGTACCGATATCTCCGTTAAATATTCCAATACCGTCTTTTCGGTCGTTTTCCCACTCAATATCATAGTTGTTTTTTATCTGCATAACCTTGTCGCCCTCGCGGAAAACAACTTCTCTGACCTTTTTCTCTTTTTTATATTCACTCTTTGGATTCAATGCTCTTTGAAGCAATGAATTAAGCACCTCGGTCCCCGCATTACCCTTTCTTGAGGGGGTAATAACCTGAATATCATTTACTATATCTTTTCCGTAGGTCTTGGGTAGTCTTACGGCACAGAGTTCAGCAACAGTACGTGCTATTGCCTCATCGTCAGCTCTGGGCAAGAAGAAAAAGTCGCTGTTTTTTGAGGTTAGCGTAGGGTATTCGCCCTCGTTTATAGCGTGAGCATTGGTTATAATAAGGCTCTCTTCTTCCTGACGGAATATTTCCTTTAGTTCAACAGTATTAAATCTGTCGCTCTTTATTATATCGTTCAAAACATTACCCGCGCCAACCGACGGAAGCTGATCGGAGTCACCGATAAGTATGAGTCTTGCTCCCGGTTTTACCGCATGCAAAAGGGCGGCAAATAACATAGTATCAACCATTGAAGCCTCGTCAATAATAACGACGTTTTCTTCGAGCTTCATAGATTCGTTTCTGCGGAATACCGGTTGCTTATCATTTGAATAATCCATCTCTAAAAGACGGTGAATAGTCTTCGCCTCTTGTAAAGTTGATTCGCTCATTCTTTTAGCCGCGCGACCTGTCGGCGCAGCAAGTGCAATCTTATATCCAAGTTCGTCAAACACTCTGATAACCGCGCGAATAACGGTAGTTTTACCCGTACCGGGGCCTCCCGTCAAAACCATAACGCCGTTGTTTACCGAATTTACAATAGCCTTTTTCTGCATTGCCGCATATTCAACGCCGAATTCGCTTTCTATACGCATTATCATTCTGCCAATATCTGACGTTTCTATCTTTGGGCAGAAGTTATCAAGCATCTGTAATTTTTCTGAAACGTATTTTTCCGCTTCGTAATAATTCTGCAGATAAACGCACGATCTGCCGTTATATTTCTTTATAACAATTTGATTCAACGAAACCAATTCTTCAATAGCCTTTAAAGCAATATCCTCGTCGGTAGCAAGTGTTTGAGTAACAGCAGGGATAAGCTTGTCCAACGGAAGAAACATATGACCGTTTTGGGTACCGTTATATAAAAGAAGATATTTAACTCCCGCCTTTATACGCTCTTCTCTGTAATTTTCTATACCAAGACTTCTTGCAACGTTATCTGCTTTTTCAAAGCCTATACCGTGTATTTCATCACAAAGAATATAGGGGTTTCTTTTTATAACGTCAATAGAACCGCTTCCCCATTTTTTATATATTCTTACGGCGAGTGCAGGTCCGAAAAAGTCCCTGCAAAACATCATAACGGAACGAAGGCCGAATTGTGCCTTAAAATCCTCTGACATAATCTTTGCTTTTTTGAGAGAAATACCGGGAATTTCAGCAAGCCACTCGGGGTGGTTTTCAATAACATCAAAAGAATCCACCCCATATTGACCTACAATTTTCAAAGCAATAGAAGGGCCTATTCCCTTTATTGCGCGTGACGACAGATATTTCAAAATAGCATTTTCCGTTGCGGGAAGTTCTTTTTCATAGTATTCAACTCGGAACTGTCTTCCAAAAGTCTGATGAAGAGTCCATTTTCCGACAGCCTTTATCATTTCACCTGCCCCCAAAAACGGCATATCACCCACAACGGTAAAAAGTTCGTTGTTTTCGGTCGCTACTTCGCAAACCGTATAACCGCTTTCTTCGCTTTGATATATAATATGTTCAACCGTTCCTGCAATTTCAGCCTTATCATCATTCAATTCTTCATTAATGATAATTTCCTTCATATCTGTCTATCCTTTCTGCACGGTAAACAGGTGTTTCCGCCGCTTCTTTACATACGTTATTCGAGTCAATATTTCCCGAATCACATTCTATCACTATTATAACACGACTTCTCCCCAAAAAGGCCTTTTTTGCCAAAAAAATTTCAGAAAAATTATTTTTTTCTTCTTTCAGAATATATGCCAAGCAAATATTTGATTTATCTTTGCAAAAGAATATGTAGATTAAATTTATATATAAGCAATATCCGCCGTAAACAGCAAGAAATGCAAGTATAATATCAAAAAGTGTTTTTAACATAAGAATCCCCCTTATTCACATAATATGCAATAAGGGGGGATGTTTGTTATAAATATTTCTTAATCTTCTGTGCAATATCGATCTTTTCCCAAGGAGCGTCAATATCTTCTCTGCCCATGTGACCGTATGCGGCAACAGGACTGTAAATAGGACGGCGAAGATCAAATCTCTCTATAATAGCAGAAGGTCTAAGGTCAACGAGCTCGGTTACGATTTCGGAAAGTTTTTCTTCACTTATCTTACCCGTTCCGAACGTATCAATCATAACGGAAAGAGGCTTTGCAACACCGATAGCGTATGCAATTTCAACTTCGCACTTATCAGCAACACCCGAAGCAACGATATTTTTTGCTATGTAACGAGCCGCATAAGCTGCCGAACGGTCAACTTTCGTCGGGTCCTTACCGGAGAATGCGCCGCCACCGTGTCTTGCATAACCGCCGTAAGTATCAACTATAATCTTTCTGCCCGTAAGACCGGAGTCGCCGGCAGGTCCGCCAATTACGAATCTGCCTGTGGGGTTAACAAAATACTTTGTATCTTTGTCAAGCAATTCAGCAGGGATAATAGGTCTGATAACGTTATCAATAAGATCATTTTTTATCTGTTCCTGCGAAACTTCAGGATCATGCTGTGTAGATATAAGAACGGTATCAACTCGAACGGGCTTATCGTCTACGTATTCTACAGTTACCTGTGTCTTACCGTCGGGACGGAGATATGTAAGTTTGCCTTCTTTTCTAACCTTTGTAAGCTGTTTTGCAAGTTTATGTGAAAGTGAAATAGGCATAGGCATAAGCTCTTCTGTTTCGTTACAAGCATAACCAAACATCATACCCTGGTCCCCTGCACCCTCGTTGAGATTGTCGGAAAACTCACCTCTTTTAGCTTCTTCTGACTCATTAACACCCATAGCAATATCGGGAGACTGCTCGTGGATAGAGTTAATAACCGCGCATGAGTCATAGCTGAAGCCATAATCCGACTTTGTATAACCGATTTCTTTAATCGTATTTCTTACAACAGACTGAATATCTATATGAGCCTTGGTTGTAATTTCACCCATAACCATAACAAGACCTGTCGTAACAACAGTTTCACAAGCTACTCTTGATTTTGGATCTTCTCTTAACATAGCGTCAAGAACAGCATCACTTATCTTATCGCAAACTTTATCGGGATGTCCCTCTGTTACAGATTCCGATGTAAACAAAAATTTCTTCACTTTTCTTTTTCCTCCATATATTCTAACTAAATTTTTAAACAAAACAAAAACCGCCTCGAAAGAAGCGGCAAAATAAAAACCTCATCTTTCGGACATTTCCGCAGGATTTGGCACCTTGACTAAATTACAGGTTGCCGCGACATCACAGGGCCTGTCCCTCCGTCGCTCTTGATAAGGGAATATTCATTTAAATCGACAATAAGTATTATATACGATACGTCGTATTTTGTCAACTATTTGTGCTAAAAAGCTCAAAGTTTCCTTCTAATCCGTAAATTATTATAATCAAGCCTGTCGCGAGAACAACCAAAGCTCCAACAGCAAGCCACAATGTCTTCGCGCTCTTCATATTCGTCTCGTTATTCGATACGGGAATCATTCTCGTCTTACGAAGAATCTGGGTAACCGGCTTATATATCAATAGCATTACGCTCGCATTCATTAAAGCTTTACTCAAATTAAACGGGAACAACAAAGTGGGAATCATACCTACTACGTCTGTTCTCGACACCCCCGTATATAGAGGGGTAATTATAATATTTGCAAGAGTCATAACGATAAGTACAGATATTACCGAGCTTACAGCCGCAAATATCGCTCCCGAAAAAAATCTCTTATACTTATAAACCAAACCACAAGGAACGAGAAACGATGCGCTTGAAAGTATGTCCATAATCAATCCGTAGGGACCGGTATCACCAACTGTAACAGATTCGAGTATAGGAACAATAATACTACACACAAGCCCTGCAACAGGACCATATAAAAATGCGCCGATCGACATGATCGCATCCTTAAAATCAAACGTCAAAAAGCCTACGTTAAACCTGAAAAAGAAGATTGCAATAAAACCGAGCGCACATATCATTGATAATACAGTCAATTTCTTGATTTGATTTGTTTTCATAATAACCTCTCTGAAACATAAAAAATAAATGCTCCCCAAAAGAAATACGGGGAGCATAATTATAACATAATAAAACAATATTATAACCAATCTTCTTTCATCCGGACTGTAACCGTCGGCTCTGGAATTTCACCAAATCAACCATTTTCATTAAATGACGAAAACGGCTCGCGGGCTTTACCGCCGGTGGGGAATTTCGCCCCGCCCCGAAGCTGTTGTTACTATTATATGCGTGTTATATCTAATTGTCAAGTATTATCAAACAAAAAACAGACAGAGTATAAACTCTGCCTGCTTTTTATAAGAATATTTTTTAAATATTTCTTTAAAAATTATTCAATGATTTCGGAAACAACGCCGGAACCAACTGTTCTACCACCTTCACGGATAGCAAAACGGAGACCCTTTTCGATAGCAACAGGAGTGATGAGCTCAACTGTCATATCAACGTTATCGCCGGGTTTGCACATTTCAACGCCTTCAGGAAGGTTGATAACACCGGTAACGTCTGTTGTTCTGAGGTAGAACTGAGGTCTGTAACCGGAGAAGAAGGGCTTCTGACGTCCGCCTTCTTTTTCTGTAAGGATATATACCTGACCAACGAACTTGGTGTGAGGCTGGATAGAACCGGGCTTACAGAGAACCTGTCCTCTTTCGATTTCGTTCTTTGCGATACCACGGAGGAGAAGACCTACGTTGTCGCCTGCTTCAGCCTGATCGAGAAGCTTGTGGAACATTTCAACACCTGTAACAACAGTGTTCTTGTTTTCAGCTGCGAGACCAACGATTTCAACAACGTCGGAAACCTTAACTGTACCACGTTCAACTCTACCTGTAGCAACAGTACCACGACCGGAGATAGAGAATACGTCTTCTACAGGCATAAGGAAGGGAAGGTCAGCCTGTCTGTCAGGAGTAGGAATGTATTCGTCAACTGCTGCCATGAGCTCAACGATAGGAGCATATTCAGGAGCGTTGATGTCTGTGTTTGTAGATTCAAGAGCAGTTCTTGCAGAACCACGGATGATAGGTGTGTTGTCACCGTCGAAGTCGTACTGAGAAAGGAGATCACGGATTTCCATTTCAACGAGTTCGAGAAGTTCTTCGTCATCAACAAGGTCAGTCTTGTTCATGAATACAACGATCTGAGGAACGTTAACCTGACGAGCGAGGAGAACGTGCTCACGAGTCTGCTGAAGAGGACCGTCAGATGCAGCAACAACGAGGATAGCGCCGTCCATCTGAGCAGCACCGGTGATCATGTTTTTAACATAGTCAGCGTGTCCGGGGCAGTCAACGTGTGCGTAGTGACGATTTTCTGTTTCGTACTCAACGTGTCTTGTGTTGATTGTGATACCTCTTGCTCTTTCTTCGGGAGCGTTGTCGATCTGATCGTATGCCTGGAATTCGATCTTATCGTTGTTGAGAGAAAGTGTCTTTGTGATAGCTGCTGTAAGAGTTGTCTTACCGTGGTCAACGTGGCCGATAGTACCAATGTTAACGTGGGGTTTCGTACGTTCAAATTTTTCCTTTGCCATTTTAGTTTTCCTCCTAAAATATTACTTATTTATTTTGTTCTTTCATTCTTGCGGAAACCAACGTTTCCATAATTGACTTCGGAACTTCAGCAAAGTGGCTGGGTTCCATAGAATACTGACCACGTCCCTGTGTCTTGGAACGGAGGTCTGTTGCGTAACCAAACATTTCGGACAGAGGTACGAATGCCTTGATTTCCTGAGCACCCGATACAGCTTCCATAGACTGAATCTGACCACGTCTGGAGTTGAGGTCACCGATTACGTCGCCCATGTAATCTTCAGGTGTTATAACAACAACCTTCATTACAGGCTCTGTAAGAACAGGATCTGCTTTCTTCATTGCATCTTTAAATGCCATAGAACCGGCAATCTTAAATGCCATTTCAGAAGAGTCAACTTCGTGGTAAGAACCGTCTTCAAGGGTAATCTTTACGTCAACAACGTTGTAGCCTGCAACTGTACCTGTGAGCATTGCGCCCTGGATACCTGCGTCAACAGCGGGGATATATTCCTTAGGAATAGCACCACCAACAACTTTGTTAATGAATTCATAGCCCTTGCCGGCTTCGTTAGGTTCAATAGTAATTTTAACGTGACCGTACTGACCTTTACCACCGGACTGACGTGCGTACTTCGTATCGGAGTATGCAGACTTTCTGATGGTTTCTTTGTAGGAAACCTGAGGCTTACCTACGTTAGCTTCAACCTTAAATTCACGAAGCAAACGGTCAACGATGATTTCGAGGTGCAATTCACCCATACCGGCGATAATTGTTTGTCCGGTATCATCATCAGTATAAGTTCTGAATGTGGGGTCTTCTTCAGCAAGTTTTGCCAAAGCAATACCCAACTTTTCCTGACCTGCCTTGGTCTTAGGCTCAATAGCAACACGGATAACAGGATCCGGGAATTCCATTGATTCAAGGATAATAGGATACTTTTCATCACAAAGTGTATCACCTGTAGTTGTATTCTTAACGCCTACAACAGCAGCAATATCACCTGCGTAGCACTTGTCTATATCCTGACGGTCGTTGGAGTGCATCTGAAGAATACGACCGAATCTTTCCTTTGCACCCTTTGTGGTATTGTAAGCAGTTGAACCTGTTTCAATAACACCGGAGTAAACACGGAAGAAGCAAAGCTTTCCTACGAAGGGGTCAGTCATAATCTTGAATGCGAGAGCAGCGAAGGGTTCGTCATCAGATGAAGGACGAGTTTCTTCCTGCTGTGTATCGGGGTTAATACCGCCGATAGCGGGAACATCGATAGGCGCAGGCATATAGTCGATGATAGCATCGAGGAGCTTCTGAACGCCCTTGTTCTTATAAGAAGTTCCACAAACAACGGGAACTATCTGGTTAGCAATAGTAGCTTTACGAATAGCAACCTTGAGCTCTTCTACAGTGATTTCTTCATCATTGAAGAACTTGTCAAGCAATGTATCGTCTGTTTCAGCAACAGCTTCGATAAGCTTTGCACGGTATTCCTGAGCCTTTTCGAGCATGTCTTCCGGAATGGGTTCGACACGCATATCTTTTCCTAATTCATCGTAATATACGTCAGCTTCCATATTGAGAAGGTCGATGATACCTCTGAAAGTATCTTCGGCACCGATGGGGAGCTGAATCGGCACAGCGTTCGCCTTAAGTCTTTCATGCATCATGTCAACAACGCGGTAGAAGTTTGCACCCATAATATCCATCTTGTTAACATAAGCCATACGCGGAACGCCGTATTTGTCAGCCTGACGCCAAACGGTTTCAGACTGAGGCTCAACGCCGCCCTTAGCACACAATACTGTTACTGAACCGTCGAGAACTCTGAGCGAACGCTCAACTTCAACAGTAAAGTCAACGTGTCCGGGAGTATCAATGATGTTGATACGGTGGTTCTTCCAGAAACATGTTGTAGCAGCAGAAGTAATTGTGATACCTCTTTCCTGCTCCTGAACCATCCAGTCCATCGTTGCGCCGCCGTCGTGAGTTTCACCCATCTTATGAGTCTTACCTGTATAGAACAGGATACGCTCTGTAGTGGTTGTCTTACCGGCGTCGATATGTGCCATAATGCCTATATTACGTGTTTTTTCAAGTGTATATTCTCTTGGCATTATACATTTCTCCTTAATTTTTTATGCGGCATTAATATCTGTAATGTGCAAAAGCCTTATTAGCTTCAGCCATTCTGTGTGTTTCTTCTTTCTTCTTGAAAGCACCGCCTGTGCTGTTGATTGCATCCATAATTTCGTTTGCGAGTCTTTCAGCCATTGTCTTCTCGCCACGAGTTCTTGAGAATGCTGTCAACCAACGAAGGCCGAGTGTCTGTCTTCTTTCTGCTCTAACTTCCATAGGAACCTGATATGTTGAACCACCTACACGGCGAGCCTTTACTTCAAGTACAGGCATAACATTTTCCATGGCAGCGTTGAACTGTTCGAGTGCGGGCTTACCTGTCTTAGCTTCTACAGCTGCGAAAGCCTCGTAAACGATCTTCTGAGCAACACCCTTCTTACCGTCCAACATAATGTTGTTGATAAGCTTTGTAACCAACTTTGAGTTGTACAAAGGATCGGGCAATACATCTCTCTTAGCAATTTTACCTCTTCTTGGCACGGATCTTCCCTCCTTCATAAATAATAATGAATTCATAGGTACTCGAAGAATAACTTCGTACATGCTTTTTCCGAGGCGGTTAAATATTTATATATAAATAAGTACCGGTCATTCGGATAATCGCAATGACGATATTCATGTGTTACCTTAAAATAAAATGTGGTACAGGGCCTTACTTAGGTCTCTTTGCACCGTACTTGGAACGGCTCTGCTTACGGTTTGCAACACCTTGAGCATCCAAGCTACCTCTGATGATGTGATAACGCACACCGGGGAGGTCTCTAACCCTTCCGCCTCTGATGAGTACAACCGAGTGTTCCTGAAGGTTGTGACCTATACCGGGGATATAAGTTGTAGCTTCAAGACCGTTTGTCAAACGTACTCTCGCGATTTTACGAAGAGCTGAGTTAGGCTTCTTAGGGCTTGTTGTAGAAACTTTGGTGCAAACACCGCGCTTCTGAGGAGCACTGAGGTCTGTAGGAACGTTCTTAATGGTATTGAAACCCTTCTGGAGAACGGGAGCCTTAGACTTATAAGTCTTCTCTGATCTGCCCTGCTTTACTAACTGGTTAAAGGTTGGCATATTCTTCCTCCTTCTTCAATTTTTCTATTTACAAATAGGCATAACTATGCCTATGCATACATAGATACAATAGATTATACCACCAACTTCTATAATTGTCAAGAATCTTTATTTTTATGCACTTTTTTCTACCTTTTGCACAATTTTCAAACTTTTCCCTCTTCAATTATATACAAACAGCAAAAAAACGGATACACATTTTCTGTGTATCCGTTTTTTATTCAATCATTCTTCAGCAGAATCTTCAGACTGTGCCTGTTCAGGCTCATTCTTATCAATTTCAACGCTACGGTATCTCTGGAGACCTGTACCTGCAGGAATCAACTTACCGATAATAACGTTTTCTTTAAGACCGAGCAAGTGGTCAACCTTACCTCTGATAGCAGCATCAGTAAGAACCTTTGTAGTTTCCTGGAATGAAGCTGCAGAAAGGAAGGATTCCGTAAGCAATGCAGCCTTCGTAATACCAAGCAATACAGGAGATACGGTAGCAAGGCAAAGATCTCTTTCACCCGCATCAATTCTCGCCTGAATTGCGGCATTTTCGTCGTTGTACTCGTTGATATCTATCATAGAACCAAGCAACAAGTTTGTATCACCCGAGTCTTCAACACGAACCTTACGTGTCATCTGACGTGTAATAACTTCAATATGCTTATCGTTGATTTCAACCGACTGTAGACGGTACACACGCTGAACTTCGCGGATAATATAGTCATATACCGCATCAAGACCGTTAACTCTTGCAATATCTGCAGGGCTCATATAACCCTCGGTCAACGCCTGACCTTTAGCCACATAATCTTCTTCAGCAACAATAATGCTCATACCATAAGGAACTGCATAAGTTGCACTCTCTCCGGTTTCAGCAGAAGTAACAGTAACGTTTCTCGTTCTCTTAACATCCTGAATGGTTACATTACCGGCAATTTCGGTAATAATAGCTGTCTTCTTAGGACGACGAGCTTCAAAGAGTTCTTCAACTCTGGGAAGACCCTGCGTAATATCCGAACCAGCAACACCACCGGTATGGAAGGTTCTCATCGTAAGCTGTGTACCGGGTTCACCGATAGACTGAGCAGCGATAATACCAACAGATTCACCAACATTTACAAGCTTACCGGAAGCCATGTCTGCACCATAACACTTAGCACAAACGCCGTATCTTGATTTACACTTAAGAACTGTACGGATATATACCTTTTCAACACCTGCAGCAATAATGTTGTCAGCATCTTCTTCGGTCATCATCGTATCACCGGGAACGATAACGTTTCCGTTTGCATCAACAACGTCGCCGATAGTATATCTTCCGACAAGTCTATCCTTGAACGGCTCGATTGTATCTCCGCCATCCTTAATTGTGCTTACCCAATATCCTTCTGTAGATCCACAGTCATCTTCACGAACAATAACTTCCTGAGATACGTCAACAAGACGTCTTGTCAAGTAACCGGAGTCAGCCGTACGAAGAGCCGTATCCGAAAGGGATTTACGCGCACCACGGGCAGCAACGAAGTATTCGAGTATTTTAAGTCCTTCACGGAAGTTCGATTTAATCGGAATTTCCATTGTACGTCCGTTTGTCGCGAACATAAGTCCACGCATACCTGCAAGCTGACGCATCTGGGTAATGTTACCACGGGCACCGGAGTCGGACATCATCTTAATGGAGTTATAACGGTCAAAATTCGTCTGCAATGCAGCAACAACGTCTTTTGTCGTCTGTTCCCAAACTTCTATAACGTTTCTGTAACGTTCTTCTTCAGTAAGTTCACCAAACATAAAGTGGTCCTGGATTTCAGCAACCTTCTTTTCAGCATCGCTTATCAAAGTATATTTTTCCGGAGGAATAGTAACGTCCGCATAAGAAATAGAAATAGAAGCTCTTGTCGAATATTTGTAACCCAAGGACTTAATGTTATCAAGAACAGTAGCAGTTACGGAAGCGCCGTGGTACTTAATACAACGGTCAACAATCTGTCCGAGCTGCTTCTTACCTGCAGTAAACATAATTTCAAGATCAAGCGCTTTAGAAGGATCACTTCTATCAACGAATCCCAAGTCCTGAGGAATAATGCTGTTAAATATAAGTCTACCAAGTGTCGCATCAATTACACCGGTAACTGTTTCGCCGTTAATTTCACGGCTTACACGAACTTTGATAGGTGCATGAAGACCGAGCTGTTTGTTCTCGTAAGCCATCATAGCTTCATCAAAGTCACGGAATACTCTTCCCTCACCCTTTTCACCGGCTTTATCTATAGTAAGATAGAAAGAACCAAGGACCATATCCTGTGAAGGAACGGTAACGGCTCTACCGTCAGCAGGTTTAAGAAGGTTATTTGCAGAAAGCATAAGGAATCTTGCCTCTGCCTGAGCCTCTGCAGAAAGAGGAACGTGTACAGGCATCTGGTCACCGTCGAAGTCGGCGTTAAACGCGGTACATACAAGAGGATGGAGTTTAATAGCTCTACCCTCTACAAGCACGGGTTCGAATGCCTGAATAGAAAGTCTGTGAAGCGTAGGAGCACGGTTAAGAAGAACGGGATGTTCTTTGATAACGTTTTCGAGTGCATCCCAAACGTCTGCATTCACCTTTTCAACTTTCTTCTTTGCTTCTTTAATATTAGAAGCCTTCTGTGTCTCAACGAGGCGCTTCATAACAAATGGCTTGAAGAGTTCAAGTGCCATTTCCTTAGGAAGACCGCACTGATATATCTTAAGTTCGGGACCTACAACGATAACCGAACGTCCTGAATAGTCAACACGCTTACCGAGAAGGTTCTGACGGAAACGTCCCTGCTTACCGCGAAGCATTTCCGACAAGGACTTCAAAGGTCTGTTGTTAGGACCCGTTACAGGCTTACCTCTTCTGCCGTTGTCGAACAATGCGTCAACAGCTTCCTGAAGCATACGCTTTTCGTTTCTGATAATAATATCGGGAGCATTAAGCTCAATAAGTCTCTTAAGACGGTTATTTCTGTTAATAACACGACGATAAAGGTCGTTAAGGTCACTCGTCGCATATCTTCCGCCATCAAGCTGAACCATAGGACGAATTTCCGGAGGAATAACGGGAATAACGTCAAGAATCATCCATTCAGGCTTGTTACCCGACTTTCTGAAAGCTTCAACAACTTCAAGCCTTTTAATTATACGAAGCTTCTTTTGACCTGTAGCGGTAGCGAGTTCTTCCTTGAGTTCTTTTGAAAGAGCCTCAACGTCAAGTTCTCTGAGAAGCTCTTTGATAGCTTCAGCACCCATACCTACCTTAAAGTCATTTTCATAACGTTCAAGATTATCTCTGTATTCACGTTCTGTAAGAAGCTGTTTCTTTTCAAGGGGAGTTGTTCCCGGATCAATTACTATATACTGTGCAAAATAAAGCACTTTTTCAAGCAAACGGGGAGAAATATCAAGAAGAAGTCCCATTCTTGAAGGTATAGCTCTGAAATACCAGATATGAGATACGGGAGCAGCAAGTTCGATATGTCCCATACGCTCACGACGCACTTTCTTGGTTGTAACCTCAACGCCGCACTTTTCACAAACTTTACCCTTATAACGAACTCTCTTATACTTACCACACATACACTCCCAGTCCTTAGTCGGACCAAAGATACGTTCGCAGTAAAGACCGTCTCTTTCAGCCTTAAGAGTTCTGTAGTTTATAGTTTCGGGACGCTTAACCTCACCGGAAGACCATTTTCTGATCTTTTCCGGATCCGCCAGACTAATGCGTATAGAATCGAATATATTATGTTCCATGCTCTGTTCCATTTTCTTTTCTCCTTCCATCAGTCATCACCCAAATCGTCATCGTAATCATCATCGCCGTCAAAGTATTCATCATCATCAACGTCTTCTTCCGTGAAAGAATCCATAACGTCATCTGTTACAACACTTTCGCCGACATCTTCAGCGGTTACGTATCCGCCCTCTTCCTCTTCCTCGCCTATCTTAGCAAGTTCGATTTCATTTCCGTCTTTATCAAGAACGCAAACATCAAGAGCAAGAGCCTGAAGTTCTTTAACAAGAACCTTAAAGGATTCCGGAATACCCGGACGAGGGATATTCTGTCCTTTTACGATAGCTTCGTAAGTCTTAACACGTCCTGTAACGTCGTCAGACTTAACAGTAAGAATTTCCTGAAGTGTGTATGCTGCGCCGTAAGCCTCCAATGCCCAAACTTCCATTTCACCGAAACGCTGACCGCCGAACTGAGCTTTACCGCCCAAAGGCTGCTGTGTAACGAGAGCATAAGGACCTGTTGAACGAGCGTGAATCTTATCGTCAACAAGGTGGTGAAGCTTGAGGTAATACATTACACCTACAGTAACGGGGTTATCAAACGCTTCACCTGTTCTGCCATCATAAAGAATAGACTTACCGTCAACAACTTTAAGTTTGCCTGCTTCGTGAAGTTCTTTCAAATACGCTTCGTCAGCAACTTCTTCGTCAGCAAGTCTTCTTATATCTTTTGCACCGCTTTCGGTAACTACTTCTTCAAACAAGGGTTTACCCTTAACGTTTTCGTTATCCAAAACGTCACGGTAAAGACCTGCCATAATAAGACATTCTGTAATATCTTTTTCAGTAGCACCGTCAAATACGGGAGTCATAACCTTCCAGCCGAGTTTTCTTGCAGCCATACCGAGATGAACTTCAAGAACCTGACCGATATTCATTCGGGAAGGAACGCCCAGAGGGTTAAGAACTATATCAAGAGGAGTACCGTCGGGAAGGAAAGGCATATCTTCGGGAGGAAGAATTCTGGAAACGACACCCTTATTACCGTGACGTCCCGCCATTTTGTCACCAACGGAGATCTTTCTCTTCTGTGCAACATAAACCTTAACAACCTTGTTTACGCCGGGAGGAAGATCATCTGAATTATCTCTTGAGAATACTTTTACGTCAACAACAACGCCCGATTCTCCGTGGGGCAATCTGAGAGACGTATCTCTAACTTCTCTTGCCTTTTCACCGAAAATAGCTCTGAGAAGTCTTTCTTCTGCAGTAAGGTCTGTTTCACCCTTAGGTGTAACCTTACCTACGAGAATATCTCCGGCCTTAACTTCGGTACCCTTTCTTACGATACCTTCGGGAGTAAGGTCTTTAAGACCGTCAGCACCAACATTAGGAATTTCGCAAGTAATTTCTTCCGGACCAAGTTTGGTATCACGTGATTCGTGAGAGTATTCTTCTATATGAATTGATGTGTATACGTCATCGCGTACGAGGCGTTCGTTAAGAAGAACAGCGTCCTCGTAGTTGTAACCTTCCCAAGTCATAAAGCCGATGAGAGCATTTTTACCGAGAGCGATTTCGCCCTTATCCGTTGCGGGACCGTCTGCAATAACCTGTCCGTCTTCAACGTACTCACCGCATTTTACAATCGGGATCTGGTTTATACAAGTGCCCTGGTTAGAGCGCTTGAATTTAACAAGCTGGTAAGCGTCTTTTCTGCCGCTTGATGCACGAATAACTATTTCGTCTGCACATACGCTTTCAACAAGACCGCCTTCTTTAGCTACTACAACAACACCAGAGTCAACAGCAGCTTTGTATTCCATACCTGTACCAACGATAGGAGAGTCAGTAACAAACAACGGAACAGCCTGCTTCTGCATGTTTGAACCCATGAGAGCACGAGAGTTGTCATCGTTTTCAAGGAAGGGGATCATCGCTGTAGCAACAGATACAACCATCTTGGGAGATACGTCCATATAATCGCCCTGAGATGCATCTATTTCAATAATATCAGCCTGATGTCTTGCTGTAACTCTTTCATTTACAAATCTGTTATCTTCAGTCAAAGGCTCGTTAGCCTGAACCACCGTATAATTATCTTCAACGTCAGCAGTCATATACTCAACTTCATCAAGAACCTTGCCCGTTTCTTTATCAATACGTCTGTAAGGCGCTTCAATAAAACCGTAATCATTGATTCTTGCATAGGTTGAAAGGTAAGAAATCAAACCGATGTTAGGACCTTCAGGGGTTTCGATAGGACACACTCTGCCGTAGTGAGTATAGTGAACGTCACGAACCTCGAAGGATGCACGGTCTCTGGAAAGACCGCCCGGACCGAGAGCCGACAAACGACGCTTATGCGTAAGTTCAGCCAAGGGGTTATTCTGGTCCATAAACTGAGACAAGGGAGAAGAACCGAAGAACTCGCGGATAGCGGTTACAACAGGTCTTATATTAATGAGGTTTTCAGGACTGAGAGTATCGTTGTCCTGAATAGTCATTCTTTCCTTAACTATCTTGTCCATACGCGAGAAACCGATTCTGAGCTGGTTCTGAAGAAGTTCACCTACGCAACGAAGTCTACGGTTACCCAAATGGTCAATATCATCAACACTGCCAATATCATGAGCAAGTCCGATGAGGTAGTTAATGGATGCAAAAATATCATCCTTAGTTATATGCTTAGGACAAAGCTCTGCAATTCTCGCCTTAGCCTCTTCAATAATCTTATCCTTATCGCCTTCGCAGTTTTCAGCAATCTCAAGCAACACGGAAAGTCTTGCCTTCTCGTTTATACCTGCTTCTTTGAGGTCAAAACCGAATACTGTTTCGGGATATACCATACCGTTAGAGAAAACTTTAATAGCACGTTCTTCTTCAACGTAAATAGTAACTTCATTTACCCCCGCCTTTTCAATAAGGTCAGCTATTTCGCGAGTAACGTAAGCGCCCGCATCATAAAGAAGTTCGCCGGTAATGGGACTAACTACTGCCTGAGCAAGAGTCTTTCCTACTATTCTCTTCGCAATACCCATCTTCTTATCAAACTTATATCTACCTACGTTTGCAAGGTCATAACGTTTGGGATCAAAGAAAAGATTATTTATAAGAATCTGAGCGCTTTCAACCAACGGAGGTTCACCGGGACGAAGCTTTTTATAGATTTCTTTCAAAGCTTCATCACCAACGGTAGTACCGTTCTTCTGAGCTTCCTGATTCATACCGTCTTTTTCAAGAGTCTGTACAATCTTGGGATCCTCACCAAAATAAGCCTTGATTTCTGCATCGCTCTCAATACCTAAAGCACGGATAAGAATAGTTACGGGAATCTTACGGTTTTTATCAATACGAACATAGAAAACATCATTCGCATCAGTTTCGTATTCAAGCCATGCACCACGGTAAGGAATTACAGTCGCCGTGTAAAGCTTCTTACCCGTTTTATCAATAGAACTATCATAGTACATACCGGGAGAACGTACGATCTGAGAAACGATAACTCTCTCAGCACCATTGATAACGAAAGTACCGTTATCTGTCATAAGGGGAAAATCACCCATAAATACGTTCTTGTCGATAACTTCACCTGTTTCCTTATTATACATACGTACGGTAACTCTCAAAGGAACAGCGTAGTTAACATCTCTTTCTTTACACTCTTCTACAGGGTATTTGGGGGTTGGCTCAACGGTATAGTCTACAAATTCAATGTAAATATTGCCAGAGTAGTCAACAATAGGGGACACGTCACGCAATACTTCCTTCAAACCTTCTTCTAAAAACCATTGATAGGACTTTTTCTGCACTTCAATGAGGTTCGGCATATCGAGTGTTTCATCGATCTTCGAAAAACTCATTCTGACATTTGTACCAAGCTTATGGGGCTTGACCATGCAACAATCACTCCATTCAAATTAATAGGCATACCAAAAAGTCCCCCTGTCCTACACTCTTTTTTTCGTTCACTACCCCTACGGCATGCTGGTTACAGCCGAATTATAAGCTGCGAAAAAATCAAAGAATATAGGCCACGGAAATCCAGTGGTATGTCCTAAACATTCATTATTTTGGAACCGCTTTTTTTAAAAAAAGCAGCATTCTTCCTTGTTTTTTGCACTACTTGCGTTTTTATCCATTGCTCATCACAACGCTGGTACTGCAGTATAATATGGTATCATTTTTTACATAATTTGTCAAGTCCATTCACACAACACAAAAAAAGTTAACAAAAATTTAATATTTCAAAAAATAAAGAAAAAATTAAAAAAAGGGGTTGATTTTTCAAGCAAAGTGTGCTAATATAAGGAAATGATAGATGTATTAGATTTTTTCAGGAGGTGAAATAGATGCCTAACATTAAGTCCGCAAAGAAGCGCGTTAAAACTATCGAGGCTAAAACCTTACAGAATAAGATGCTTAAGACTGCTCTCAAGACTTCCATAAAGAAATACGAAGCAGCACTTGAAGCAGGCGAAAAAGAAGTTGCAGCAGAAACTTACAAGGCTACTGTTAAAAAGCTCGACAAGGCAGTTGCTCAAGGTCTTCTCCACAAGAACACCGCAGCTCGCAAAAAGAGCCAGTTCACTCGTAAGCTTAACTCATTGAATGCGTAAGTAAATGATTATGCCGTCTTCGGTCGAAGACGGCATTTTTACTTTCAAATACACACAAAAAAACACACACTTTTAAAAAGCGTGTGTTTTTCTACACCTATTTATTTTATATAAGCATACTTTTTAGAAGGTTTGTTGACATCAGGAACAACCCCAAGAACCGATACATCGTACCTTTCCTTCAATTTCTCTTCATCATTAACAGTATTATCGAAGTACACAATAAGGAATAAAGCTCCGCAACTCAAAACAATACCGGCAAGCAAGCCAAAAAATACATTTCTGTAAGTATTGGGCGAAACAGGATTATAATTAATTTTCGCATCATCTACAGGAATGACCGGGATATTCGCTACGTACTCAACAATTATTTCGGGAGCTATAGCAACCACAGCATTGCATATAACAGCCGAAAGTTCCGGATCAGGAGTTCTTACGTTAACCACAAAGAATACAGATTCTTCCACACGGGAATACGACACCCAACTCTTTATCTTTTTTGCGGAATAGTTAACTCCAACTTCCTGGTTAACAAGTTTAGCCACTCTTTCAAACATAACATCATCTTCAAGAACAACAAAACAGTTATCAACCATTTCACCCGCAAGTTGAACACCACCCGACGTTACCCCCTGCGACCAGTCAGACTCTCTAACACTCAATTTTACACTTGATTGGTACATACGAGTCGCAAAAAACTCTGAATAAACAAATGCCGCACTTGCACCGATAATACAACACAACACAATAACCATCCAGTTTTTGATCAATTTGTCGAAATATGCTTTTAAATCTATATATTCCATAACGTCCCTCATCTCATCAAAACTCTAATCTTTACATTTATTCAGTATATCACACATCGCAAAAAAAAGCAATAGATTTCATTTTTTTATTTTGGAAAATAATCGCATATTATTTTAAAACTCTTTTTTATACCTTTTTAGCATAAAACAGGAAGCAAATTGACTAAATATCCTTGACATCCCCCTAAAGGTGGTGTATCATAATAAGAGGATACAGTATTGTACGAAACACGTACAATTTCCAAAAAAAATCATGTACGGAGATGTAAGAAAATGAAAGTATTAGCAATCGGTTGCCATCCCGATGACCTTGAAATCGGATGCGCAGGCACACTCGCAAAATATAAAAAACTCGGTCACGAAGTTACAGCTGTTCACGTATGCAACGGCAACCTCGGCCATGTTATTATCGAACCCGACGAACTCGGAAAAATGAGAATTGAAGAAGCAAGAAAAGCAGGCTCTCTCGCAGGTATTCCCGTTAGAACACTCAACATCGGAGATCTTCTCCCCTACGGCGATAACAAAGAACAGAGAGATATGATGACGACACTCATCGCCGAAGAACAGCCCGATGTCATCATCACACACTGCCCCAACGACTATATGCCCGACCACAACGCAGTAAGCCAGTTGGTATTCGACGCTTCTTTCGCAGCAAGTGTTCCCCACTATCCCGCAGTTCAGGCAGCAGGCGGCAAACCCGCAAAGGTTGTTCCTATTTATTACATGGATACAGTAGGCGGCGTTGGAACCGTTCCCACCGAATATGTTGATATTTCTGAGTTTATTGACCTTAAACTCGAAATGCTCAACTGCCACGAAAGCCAGATCAAATGGATGCTCGAGCATGACCACATCGACTTCACCGAATTCGTTAAAACATGCGCAGCGTTCCGTGGTCTCCAGTGCGGCGTAGCTTATGCAGAAGGCTTCACAAAATGTAACTTCTGGCCCAAGGTTGTTCCCGGCACACTTCTTCCCTAAGTAATCAAAATAAATTTTTAATATAACATTTAGGAGGTTCATTAAATATGGATTTCATGTCAACCGTTAAAGGTTCATTACTCGAAGGCTTCTACCCTGCAGGTTGGGATTTTGACAAAATCAACAAGTGTATGGATTTTGCTCCCGAAGCAGCTACAGAGCCCCAGCCTTTCTGGCACAAAGATTTTACTCCCGTAAAGTGCGATAACATTTATGCATTCGACACACTTATGGGTCACGAAATTGCTCTCAAGATCAAAGAAGCAAAAGAAGCAGGCGAAAAGATCGCCTTCATTCTCCCTGTAGGTCCTATGGGTATGTACAAATGGGCAGTTTACTTCCTCAAAGAGTGGAAAGTTAAGTGCGATCACGTTTATACATTCAATATGGACGAATGGGCAGACAGCGAAGGCAACACACTTCCCTCTACCAACAAAGCAGCATTCCAGTGTGCTATGGAAGATGCATTCTTCAATCCCCTCGGTGAATACACAATACCTAAGGATCAGAGAAACTTTGCAACAAAAGATAACCTTCCTACATATCCCGAAAAGATTGCAGCCCTCAAAGCTGAAGGCGCAAAACTCATCCTCGTATTCGGTATAGGCAGAATGTGCCATATCGCTTTCTGGGAACCCCAGTTTGCGGCAGAATTTGCTACAGATGAAGAATGGAAGAAGCAGTGCTATCGTATAGGCGCTAAGCTCCATCCCCTTACAATCGAACAGAACGCTATCACAAGCTTTAAGTCACGTACTCCCCTCGTTCCTTGCCGCGCAAACACAATAGGCCCCGGCCTCTTCTTGCAGGCAGATTATATCATCGGTGGATGCGACGGCGTATTCAATCGTGGTATGCAGTGGCAGGGTATGAGCTTCTGGATGACTCTCCGTCACGGTCCTACAAGATGGATTCCTTCCAGCTATATGCCTACAATGCCCGGAAGATTGTTCTTCCTTGAAGACCTTGCAGGTCCTCTTACTGCTGAATGTAACTAATATTACATTTTTAGTTTAATATTCACTCTCCCCCGCTGACGCGGGGGAGATATTTTTTATACCTACAATGCCCGGAAGATTGTTCCTCCTTAAAAATCTTGCAGATCCTCTTACTGCTGAATGTAACTAATATTATATTTTTAGTTTAATATTCAAACTCCCCCCGCTGATGAAGTGACCCCAAAAATTTAGACAAAATTAAATATTAAATAGCTTGTGAATGAGCTCGGTATTCAACTGGGCTCATTCCTTTTAATTTTAGAGATATTCTCTCGTTGTTGTAGTAATGTATGTATTCTTCCAACTTTTCA
>JAZRUG010000047.1:0-111553 GCA_045652425.1 Eubacteriales bacterium | reverse complement strand
CAAAGGTGGAAAACCTTTGGAATCTTCCTTGGTCGGTGCGAAGTTGTAATGTGTACATAGAGGTATAATTTTATTTGTAGATAGTAATTTGTAAAATACTATCAAAGGTACTACTTCCTTTGGAATCTTCCTTGGTTTGTGCGAAGTTACAATAAGTGCATAGAGGTGGTGCTTTACAAAAATTAAAAAAGTTTAATCTTTCATTTCGGCAGTTGTTTTCACTACAAAATACCGCATTTTTCGAACAAATCTATGCAAAACCCTCTTTATTTTTAAAAAAAGAGGGTTTTTTAATTTTTTTGCGTATATTATATATACAAACTTGGTTTATGCTATATTGAGGTGAAGTATTTATGCAAAATATCCGTGAATATATGTACGCGCGTGAAAAAGTTACTTTGTCTGAATTTGCTTTCCTGACAGAGAACACGAGAGGCAGAGATGTACCTATTCCCCCCTGCCCCATTCGAACCGAATTCGGCCGCGACCGCGACAGAATAACTCACAGCAAAGCCTTCCGTCGTCTTATGCATAAGACACAGGTTTTTTTAGGCCCCGAAGACGACCACTACAGAACAAGAATGTCGCACACGCTTGAAGTTACGCAAATTGCGCGTACAATAGCAAGAGCATTACGTTTAAACGAGGACTTGACCGAAGCTATAGCGTTAGGACACGATTTGGGACACACCCCCTTCGGCCACGCAGGTGAAAGAGTACTGCAAAAATGTTACTCACCCGATTTTTCTCACTACAAACAGAGTTTACGAGTCGTTGAAAAACTTGAAAACGACGGCGAGGGACTTAACTTAACGTGGGAAGTCCGCGACGGTATCGTAAATCACACCGGCGACCACGTAGCATCAACCCTCGAAGGCGTTATAGTTAAATTTGCCGACAGAATAGCTTATATAAACCACGATATTGATGATGCCGAAAGAGCAAAAATATTAAGCGCGGAAGATATCCCGTCAGAACTTCGCGAAGTACTCGGTACAAACAGCAGCGCAAGAATAGCACGTATGGTCGAAGCCGTTGTTCACAGCAGCGAGGGCAAAAACGTCATAACTATGGAACCATTGGTACAAGACGCAACAGATAAGTTGCGCAAGTTCCTTTTCGATGCGGTTTATACCAACCCTAAAGCTAAAGGCGAAGAAATTAAAGTTGAGGCTATGCTTGGCAGAATGTACGAGCATTTCGTAAAACACCCCGAAGAACTTGGAGACGAATTGAAAAAGAACATCGAACTTGAAGGCGTAGAAAGAGTCGTATGCGACTATATCGCCGGTATGACCGACAGATATGCACTCAACAAATATAAAGACATCTTTTTACCGAAAATGTGGAAATAAATCAGATTTGCTAAAAAACTAAAAAAGGAGGAGAATTTATGGCAATGAGAATACCGCCGGCAGTTATCGAAGAAATTAAATTCAGAAATGATATTGAATCGGTAGTATCATCTTACGTTAATTTAAAGCCTGCAGGTTCAAATTTAATAGGACTCTGCCCTTTTCACAGCGAAAAAACTCCCTCTTTTACCGTTTTTAAAAACACGCAGACTTGTTATTGCTTTGGATGCGGCTCGGGCGGCGACGTAGTAACTTTTATAATGAAAATGGAAAACCTTGATTACGTAAGCGCCCTTGAGTTTTTGGCAAAACGAGTCGGTCTAACTATACCGAGAGATCCCGTTGACGAACAAAGACAGATACGCTCAACAAGAATCCTCGAAATGAATAAGGTTGCCGCAAAATTCTTCCACGCTTCTCTCCTCTCCCCAGACGGCAAAGAGGCTTTGGAATATTTGCAAAAAAGAAAATTTTCACCCGGTCTTATAAAGCATTTTGGTTTGGGCTATTCTCCAAACAGCTTTAACGCTTTAATGAACCACTTAAAACAAAATGGTTTTACCGAAAAAGAAATGGTATCGGGTTTTCTTTGCGGCATAAGCAAAAAGACCGGAAAGCCTTTTGACTTATTCAGAAACAGAGTTATTATACCGATAATAGACACGAAGGGTAACGTTATTGCGTTCGGCGGACGAGTGCTTGACGATTCATTGCCGAAATACCTTAACTCAAGCGATACGGCCGTATTCAAAAAATCGAAAAATCTGTTCGCGTTAAATTACGCAAGAAAAGAGTGCGCCGACAGATTAATCTTATGCGAAGGATATATGGACGTTATAGCCCTTCACGGTGCAGGATTTACAAACGCCGTCGCAACGCTCGGAACTGCCATTACCCCCGAACAAGCTCGTATTATGGAACGCTACACCAAAAGCGTCGTAATAGCTTATGACAGCGACGAAGCGGGACAAAGGGCGGCAGACAAAGCCTTTAAATTGCTGGGCGAAGTAGGACTTGACGTAAAGATTCTGAAAATGAACGGAGCAAAGGACCCCGACGAATTTATAAAGAAATACGGTCCGGAAAGATTCCGTCGTTTGCTCGACGAAAGCAAAACTCATTTTGATTTTAAATTTGAAGCTATCCTTGCAAAATATGACATTACGCAGACCCCCGAAAAACTAAAAGCGGTAAACGATATAGCGGATATAATATCCAAAATTAATTCCGCTGTCGAAAGAGAAGTTTATATCGGCAAGGTTGCGGAAAAACTGGAAATCGCCAAAGACAGTCTGAAATATGACGTTGACAAAAAGATAAAAAAACAGACCAGAGAACGCCAAAAAGACGAAAGCCGCAAGATAATGCTGAACACGGCAGGCTTCGGTGACAGAATAAATCCCGATTACGCAAAGAACGTTCGGGCAGCATCTGCAGAAGAATCGATTATAAGCATTATACTTACTTACCCCGAACTTTTGAAAAAAGTTCAAGACGGAACGTACAAGTTACGCGCTGAAGATTTCTTTACCCAATTCGGAAAAAGAATATTTGAAAAAGCTATGGAACTTTACGAAGAATCGACTTCTTTCGATTACGGTATGTTAGGCAGTGAATTTACCGCTGATGAAATGGGAAGAATAACTGCAATCGTCTTGAAGAGAAACAATTTGTCTCAAAACGGCGAAAAAGAGCTTGTTGACTGTATAGACGTATTAAAAAAGGAAAAAAACAAACAGTCTGCAAGCCTTGCAGATATAATCAGCGCAAAAAGAAAAGAAAATAAATAAAAATCACATAGATAGGAGAAAAAATCATGGTTGAAGAAAAGAAAAAAGAAACCAAGAAAAAAGCAAAAGCGGCAGACGCTGAAAACATGAATGCCGAAGATCTTGAAAAAATGGCTGATGAACTTCTTGACGAACAACCCAAGAAGAAAAGAACAGTTAAGAAAAAGATTGAAGACACAGAAGACACTGCAGTTAAAGATGAAGCAACTGCAGAAAAAAGTGAAAAGAAATTCAATCTCAAGGAAATCGTTGAAAAAGCTAAAACTAAAGGCTCGATATCTAACGCGGAAATTATGGAAGAACTCGAAGATGTCGATTACGACCTTGAACAAATTGAAAAACTTTACGAAGCACTTGAAACTGCCGGTGTTGAAGTTACGGGATATTTAGACAACCCCGAATTCGATGACGAAATTCAAACGGAAGTTGAACAGTACGAAAGTGCTGAAGATATGGAAAAGATGCTTTCGCAGGAAGGTCTTTCAATCGACGACCCTGTAAGAATGTATCTTAAAGAAATCGGTAAAGTTCCGCTTCTTGATGCGGCTCGCGAACTTGAACTCGCAGAACTTATGGCAAACGGAAATACCGAAGCAAAGAAAGAACTGGTTGAGTCTAACCTGCGTCTCGTCGTTAGTATTGCAAAACGTTACGTTGGGAAGGGTATGTTCTTCCTTGACCTTATCCAAGAGGGTAACCTCGGTCTTATGAAGGCGGTTGAAAAATTCGACTACCGCAAGGGTTATAAGTTCTCTACTTACGCTACGTGGTGGATCAGACAGGCTATAACAAGAGCTATTGCGGATCAGGCAAGAACAATAAGAATTCCCGTACACATGGTTGAAACTATACACAAGGTAAGCAGAATATCACGCCAACTCCTTCAGGAAAACGGACATGAAGCCACCCCCGACGAAATCGCGGCAGTTATGGGAATGAGCGGCGATAAAGTCAGAGAAATTATGAAGATAGCACAAGATCCCGTATCCCTTGAAACCCCTATAGGTGAAGAAGAAGACAGCCATCTTGGAGATTTTATTCCCGACGATGCATCTCCCGCCCCCGCAGATGCGGCATCCTATACACTTCTCCGCGAACAGCTTAACGAAGTTCTAAAGACACTTACACCAAGAGAAGAAAGCGTACTGAAGCTCCGTTTCGGACTTGACGATGGCAGAACACGCACACTCGAAGAGGTAGGAAAAGAATTTAACATTACCAGAGAGCGTATTCGTCAGATAGAAGCAAAAGCGTTACGTAAGCTCCGTCACCCCAGCCGTTCCAAGAGACTTCGCGACTATCTTGAGTAAGATACACCTTTTCGTTATGCAAAAAAACGAAAAAAATATATAATTTTATATTCAGTTAATATCTCTTTTACAATTTTCACCCAAGACAATAGAAAAATGACCTTGACATATTTTAGCGGTTACGCTATAATATGTGTTGTATGTTTAAATTCTGAAAAGAATAATTGAATCATATATCTCAATAATAAATTTTCGCACATTTAGGAGGAAAAAAACAATGAAAAGATCATTGTTGGCATTGTTGTTGGCACTTGTTATGTGCTTGTCTCTCTTCTGCATAGGCTGTTCTTCATCCACTGATGAAGAGGATCCCGATGCATTAAAGCCCGAAGCTGAGATTGAGCCTATGACCATCACCCTTTACGCTCCCACAAAGGGCACTACCACTCAGGAACAGGTTGAATTGGTTCAGACTGCTTTCAACAACATTACAGAATCAAAATTTAACACACACGTTGTACTCAAGCTTATTCCCGAAGATCAGTACGAAACTACTATCACAAATACGCTTGATACAATTCATAAACAGATAGAAGAAGAGGAATCTCTGGAAGAATCACGTCTTCAGGCAGAAAGAGAAGCTCGTGAAGAAGGCAGAGAACTTCCCAAAGAAACAGAACCCGAAACAGAAGAAACCGCAGAAGAAGAAATCGAGTCTCCCGAAATCTCATATCCCGAAGTTACGGAAAATCAGATGGATATCTTCTTGGTAAAAACTTTTGAAACCTATTATAACATGGCTGTTGCAGGCGACCTCGCGCCTATCGACCAGGAACTCAGCGAAAGTTCAAAACTTCTTTCGGCTTACATTTATCCCTATCTTACACGTGCAGCAAAAGTAGACGGTTCTACATACGGCGTATTCAACAACACCATATTCGGTGATTATGAATATTTGCTTCTCAACAAAGAACTCGTTGACAAATACGAATATGACCCCGAAGAAATTAAGGGCATTGAAGATATTTCGCTCTTCCTCCAGGAAGTTAAACAGAACGAAGCGGACGTTATTCCTTTCCTTGGAGAGCTCAATGCTCCCATCGTATACTGGGATGATACACCTTCCGTTATCGGCGCATTTGTAGGCAACGCTTTCTCCGCTTCCGGTAAAGTTGATGCTACTACCTACCGCCCCGAAGCTCTTTATCCCGGAAACCTTTTCAACGGCTCCGCTTTCAGAGCTTGGATGACAGAATACAACAAGCTTTTCCAGGCTGACTGCATCGTTAAAAAAACAGAAGAAAACAAGAATGCAAAATATGCAGCTACAATAATTAAAGGCGATGTTACACTTTCTCCTACTTATGCAAGTACATACGGTAACTACAAAACGGATGAATTCGGATTTAAGTACATCACAGATGAAAACGGTGTTGATTACTACGTATCCGTTTACAAGAGACCAATTGCTGACAACAAGAACGTATTTAACGCAGGTTACGTTGTAAGTGCGTATACAAAAGACGTTAAACGTTGTATGCAAATCATCACTTGCCTCAACACTGACGCTACACTCAGCAACCTCTTTATGTACGGTGTTGAGGATGCCCATTACACAGTTGATGAAACAACCAAACTTATCCACAAGACAACAGACACATACGCTATGGACATTACCACGATAGGTAACATTTACTTGCTTACTCCTTCTGATGATATGGATGAATATTGGCAGTTTATGAGCAAAAACGGTTGGGAAAATGCTAAAAATACTAACCGCGAAGCTGTTACGAGTCCCTTCCTCGGTTTCTACTTTAATCCTGAAAAACCTGCAGAAGATGACCTTACGGAATCACAGGTAATGCCCGAATATACATTCAAAGAACTCTATGCTGAAGCAGTTAAGCTTTCACAGCCCATTCTCGAAGAAATATTCAACTACAGAGATGATCCCGCAGTTCCCGATATGACTTTTGAACGTAAGCTTATTGCTACAAGAAATGCTATTGGCGAAGATCCAATCTTCGACCAGCTCTGTGACTACCAGAAGGGTGTATATTATATGCTCTCTCCCTACAACGAATGGTACCAGAAGCACTATAACGTAACACTTGGTCTTGGTTAATAACTAAAACACAAAAAAGCCTTCTAAACAGAAGGCTTTTTTTATTTGAACTCAACAGGCAGTCAGTAGCTTCGCTCCCGAACCCACACCAAAGAGTCTTACTTTCTTTTAAGGAAAGAAAGTAAGCAAAGAAACCTCGAATATCGGATTTGTGCCACTATTATTTATTTGTACAAACACATTAAGTGGTCATTTCGAGTGGAACACCGTTAGGTGTAAAATCGAGAAATCTCCGTTTGTACAGTTTTTATATTTCTTTATTGGAAGCCAAACCAGAGAGGCAAGTTCTTTGCCTACTTTCTTCCTTAAAGAAAGTAGGCAAAAAACAAAGCCCGACGAAAACCGTCGGGCTTTTCTTGCTTTGCTTAGTCAATAAGCTCCTTAACCTTGGAATCTTTACCAACTTTGTCGCGGAGATAATAAAGCTTAGCACGTCTTACTTTACCTGTTCTTGTAACTTCAACCTTCTCTACGTTAGGTGAGTGAACGGGGAAAGTCTTTTCAACAGCAACACCGTAAGAAATGCGGCGAACTGTGAATGTTTCGGAAATACCGCCGCCATGACGAGCGATGATAGTTCCTTCGAAAATCTGGATTCTTTCTTTGTTACCTTCCTTAATTCTGTTGTGAACCTTAACGGTATCACCAATGTTAAGTACCGGTACGTTTTCTTTAAGCTGATCGTTTGTAAAAGCCTTTACCATATCCATAGTGGCTTCCTCCTTAAATATACGAACGTTCATGCACAGCTAATACAGAGGACCGTCCAAAAAATAATGCTCTCTACACAGAGAGTCTATGGTATTATACCATAATTTCCGAAAATTTCAAGCACACACGACATTATTTACATTTTATTCACATTTATGCCTATCTTCATACTTCTTATTCGGCAAAAAAACTCTTGTATATTTCTTTATTATATGCTATAATAATTAGGATTAAATATATAATGCCATATTTGGCATTTTAAACTTCACAAAAATTATGGAGGGTAAATATGAGCGCTGATAACTTTAACAAAAAACCCGACAATTCAATAAATCAAGATGAAGAACTGACTGCCATTCTCCAAAGGCTTTCTTCTCTCCTTGATAAATCTGTCTCTCTTGACGAGGCTATTGAACTTGCAAAACAGCAGTCAAACGACAATTCTGCCGAAGAGTCTGAACAAACCGAACCGACTCAAGAAACAGCAGAACAAGACACTGTAGCGATTGAACAAAACGAAGACTACTCTGTTTCCGACATTACAAGCGAGGCGGTCACTAATGAAACTTCTTTGCAAAAGGCTTTAGACGAGAAAGAACCCTTATATCTCGAAAGTGAAGAGATTGACGCTTACGCAGAACTTATAGAGAAAAAACGCGCCGAGACTATAGAAACTATGCCCAACGAGGAAAAAACAAAAGAAGTCGTTATTGAGGCAGAAGAACCTATTATTGAGGCAGAAGAACCTATCGTTGAGGCGGAAGAACCTATCGTTGAGGCAGAGGAACCTGTCGTTGAGGCGGAAGAACCTATCGTTGAGGCGGAAGAACCTATCGTTGAGGCGGAAGAACCTATCGTTGAGGCGGAAGAAAACACACAAACCGACAAAAGTATGCCCGTTTCCGATTTTATAAAACTCTTAAAAACCAAACGTTTTACAGAGCAAGATAACTCATCCGAAGAAACGGAACCGGTTACAGAAAATACACCCATAGAAGAGTTTATAGAAGAAGCTCCTACAGAAGAAATTACAGAAGAGCCTATTGAAGAAAATACCGTAACAAAACAAGTAATTCCCTCCGAAGATGAAACGACAACCGAAACGGCACCTATCGAAGAAGAAGAAGTAGTAGTATTTAACGATGAAAACGATCTTATTATCGAAAAGAAACCTCTCTTTGATAAATCTGCAGAAACCCAAGAAAACACAATAGAAGATTCGGTAACGTCAAAAATATTTGATGAAATTTTAGCTTGCTTTGATGAACGTAATATCTCTGCTGAATCACCCTCTTCTGACACTCAACCCACCGAAAAACCCGAAGATATTAAAGATGTTTCAGAATTCGAAACAGAAACAGAATACATTTCTGACGAAAAACAAGAATACGAAGAGTCAGAAGAAGAAACCGAAGAAGAGCCCATTCCTGAATTCGTTCCCATAGAACACGAATCCCCCGAAGAAGACGAGTTGTTCGCAAAACTCTTCGCAGAAGAAAAATCCGAACGCAAAAACAGAGAAAGAGACAAAAAGAAATGGCAAGCCCCCGGCGATGCCCCCTCCCCTTTCCTTTCCGGGTTATACGACTGGCTTGAAGTAATCGTTTTGTCTGCGGCGTTTGCGTTGCTTTTGTTCACTTTTATTTTAAGACTTGCAATAGTTGACGGAGATTCTATGAATCACACGTTACACGACAAGGAAATGCTTATAATTTCGGATCTTATGTATACCCCCGAAAACAACGATATAATAGTATTCACCTCGCCCAACTATCCAGAACCCATAGTCAAGAGAATAATTGCAACAGAAGGACAGACTGTTGATATTGATTTTGATACGTGGACTGTTAAAGTAGACGGCAAAGTTGTAAAAGAAGATTATATCAACCGCGTTCCCGGCGTAATGAGAAGTGCTGACGTGGCTTTCCCCTTAACAGTTCCCGAAGGTTACATCTTCGTTATGGGCGACAACAGAAACGACTCTCTCGACTCGCGCAACTCTCGTATAGGATTTGTTGACGAAAGATTTATTTTAGGTGAAGTAAAACTTCGAATCTTCCCGTTTGGCAGATTTGGAATTGTAGGCTAATCCTCCCCCAAAAAGAAAGGACAATAAAAATGCCCTCAACACAGATACAATGGTTCCCCGGTCACATGGCGAAAACCAGAAGACTGATGAAAGAAAGTCTTCCCTCGGTGGATATACTGATAAACGTTCTCGATTCAAGAATTCCGTTAAGCTCAAAAAATCCCGAAATCGAAAGCATTGCGGGTAACAAACCCATATTGACGCTTCTCAGTAAATCAAGCCTTGCAGACCCACGCGCAATTGCAAAGTGGAAAAACTATTTCAAACAAAATAATATTAATTGCCTTTTTATCGACAGTATTACAGGTGCCGGAATAAACGAAATTATGCCTATGGTACGTGAAATACTCAAAGATAAAATCTCCCGATATGAAGAAAAAGGCATGACGGGCAGAAACATAAAAGCTATGATAGTCGGTATTCCAAACTCGGGAAAATCCTCTCTCATAAATAAGCTTGCAGGTTCAAAAAAAGTAAAAGTCGAAGACCGCCCCGGCGTTACACTTACAAAACAATGGGTACCCACGTCAATCGGACTTGACCTTATGGATATGCCCGGCGTACTCTGGCCTAAATTTGATGACGACGCTATCGGCGAAAACCTTGCACTTACCGGCGCTATACGCGATGCTATACTCGATATTGAAACACTTGCCGTTGTTCTTTGCGCAAGGCTCCGTAAACTCTATCCGGAGTTACTTATAACACGTTATAAACTTACGGAAAAAGACCTTGACGAAGATATGCAGGATTACGAAGTATTTGAAGCGGTAGGCAGAAAAAGAGGATTTTTGATTTCGGGCGGAGAAATCAATTACGAAAGAACGGCGACTATGCTCCTTGACGAATTCAGAGGCGCAAAGATAGGCAAAATAACCCTTGAACTCCCACCCGAACAATAAAACAAAAAGGTGATTTACATACAATGTTAAACTGGGATATAGAAAAACAGTTACATCTCGAAGGATATAAAATAATATGCGGTTGCGACGAAGCAGGCAGAGGCCCTTTGGCGGGTGCTGTTGCGGCTGCCGCTTGTATACTGCCCGACGGACTTGAAATTAAGGGACTCGACGATTCAAAAAAACTCACCGAAAAGAAACGCGAAGAGCTTTTTAAGACTATCCAAGAAGCCGCTGTAAGTTGCGCTGTAGCTACCTGCTCGGTAGAAGAAATTGAACAATACAACATACTTGAATGCGCGCTTATGGCTATGCGCCGCGCAGTTGAAAAACTTGAAATAAAACCCGAATTTATCCTTGTTGACGGAAACATAAACCGAGGCTTTACACTTCCCTCAAAAGCAATTATCGGCGGAGATGCAAAATCCCCCAATATCGCCGCCGCGTCTATTTTAGCCAAGGTTACGAGAGACCGTATGTGCTATGAACTTGACGAAAAATATCCGCAGTATGGCTTTGCAAAGCATAAAGGATACGCCACCAAAGAGCATAGAGAGGCTATTTTGAAATACGGTCCCTGCCCCGAACACAGAGCCCTCTTCTTACGAAAGCTGCTTGAAAAGAATGGCTGATACGACTCGCCAGACGGGCAGACAGGGAGAAAATGCCGCTTGCGATTGGCTTATAAAAAACGGATATACGATCACAAAACGCAATTACACAGCCCCTCACGGAGAAATTGACATAATCGCAGAAGATGAAAAATATATTGTATTTGTGGAAGTGAAATACAGAAAAAACTCCGTTTTTCTCACCAAATACGGACGTCCCGTAAAAGCGGTTACCAAAGAAAAGCAGAGACATATAGTGTCAGCGGCAAAGTACTATTTAAAAATGAACGGTACAGCTAAAAAGCCAAGAATTGACATTATTGAAATTATAAGCAACGAAGAACAAGACGGCTTTGTTTCACTGAACATCAAACATTACAAAAATGCATTTGGAGCGTGATTTTTACGAGACTTTTTGACACACATTGCGATACTGCATACGTTATCCACCGCCTTGGTGTCGGATTTGACAACAGCGAAACTCATATTACAAAATCCGGTATAGAAAAATACGACAAATACGAACAGATGTTCGCTATCTGGTCCAGCCCTAAACGCACCGACGAAGAAAACTGGGAACATTTCCACGCTGTTAAAGCTCATTTTGAAAAAGAAATACTCCCCTACAAAAGTGAAAAGTTTGTTCCACACCTTACTGTTGAAGGCTGTGCGTTACTCGGAAACGATTTGTCGAGAATTGATATATTAAAGGAATACGGTGTCAGAATGATGACACTCGTATGGAAAGACGAATGCCTTATGGGCGGCGCTCACAACACTAATATCGGTCTTACCGATTTTGGAAAACAAGCGGTAAGAAAAATGTGTGAACTTAATATCGTTCCCGATATCAGCCATGCTTCCGACAAAATGGCTTATGAAACCTTTGAAATAGCTTCGGAATACGGCAAACCCGTCAATGCAAGTCATTCGAATTTACGCTCAATTCGTGAACATACACGCAATATGACCGACGATATGTTTAAGGAACTTATAAAAACAGGCGGTCTTGCAGGACTTAACTTCTGTTGCGAATTTCTTGAATACATAGACGAAAGACCTGCTACCATAACCAATATGATTCGCCACCTTGAACGTTATCTTGAACTTGGCGGTGAAAATAACGTTTGTATCGGCTCGGACTTCGACGGAATAAAAAAACTGCCTATCGGTATTACGGGCGTTGGCTCACACGACGTTTTCTGCGAAGAACTGAAAAAATTGAATTACAGCGACGAGCTTATTGATAAGATTTTCTATACAAACGCATCTAACTTCTTTGAGAAAAACAAATAAGCAAAAATATTTTACGTTTAAAATTACTTCACTATAAAAACGAGGAACAAAAAATGAAGACCATTAACTACATCAGCACAAGAGGCAACACCAAACCCGTATCTTCTGCCCAGGCTATCAAGCAGGGACTTGCAGATGACGGCGGTTTGTTTATGCCCGAAATTATCCCCACACTCACAAAAGAAGATTTTGACATTTTGAAAAAGGCTTCTTACCCCGAAAGAGCCGCTTACGTTATGTCAAAATTTCTTACAGATTACACCTATGAAGAACTCCTTGCAGACTGCAATGAAAGCTATTCATCAGCTCGTTTCCCCGGTGGCGCTGCTCCCTTAACAAATATCGGAAACCTTCGCCTTCTTGAACTCTGGCACGGACCTACCTGCGCATTCAAAGATATGGCGCTTCAGGTTATGCCCCGACTTCTTTCAAGAGCTTTGACAAAAACCGGCGAAAAAAGAACTGCTTTTATTCTCGTTGCAACGTCGGGCGATACCGGCAAGGCGGCGCTTGAAGGTTACAAAGACGTTGACGGTATTAAGATTATGGTATTCTACCCCGTTGACGGTGTAAGCCGCGTACAGAAATTGCAGATGGCTACACAAGAGGGTAACAACGTTACCGTATGCGCTATCAAAGGTAACTTTGATGACGCCCAAAACGGCGTTAAAAAGATATTCGGCAATGAAGATACTGCAAAACTTCTCAACGAAAATGCCCATTTCTTCTCTTCTGCCAACTCTATAAACTGGGGCAGACTCGTTCCCCAGATTGTTTACTATATTTCATCATACTGCGATATGGTAAATAGTGGCGATATAAAAGAAGGAGATGAAGTTAATATCTGCGTACCTACGGGTAACTTCGGTAATATTTTTGCCGCATATATCGCAAAAATTATGGGACTTCCCGTTAACCGCTTTATCTGCGCATCCAACTGCAATAACATTCTTACCGATTTTATTACTACCGGCACCTACGACAGAAACAGAGCTTTCCATACAACCATGTCGCCCTCTATGGATATTCTTATTTCAAGTAACCTTGAACGTCTCCTCTACGTTATCGCAGGAGACAAAAAGACGGCTTCATATATGAAAGAGCTTAACACTAACGGCGTTTACTCGGTAGATAACGAAACAAAAGAAAAAATTGCTTCAAACTTCTCTGGTTACTTCTGCGCAGAAGAAGATACCGCAAAAACCATTAAAGACACCTTTGATAATTATAAGTATCTTATTGATACACACACTGCAGTTGCAGTAAAATGCGCAAACGAATATATGACCGAAACGGGCGATACACGTAAGATAATCGTTGCGTCCACCGCTTCCCCCTATAAGTTCGCTTCCAACGTTTACACCTCTCTTACGGGTGAAACAAAGGAAAATGAATTTGACGCACTTAAAGCTGTCGAAGAACTTTCGGGCAGTCCTATTCCTGCGCCCCTCGCAAGTCTTGAATCCAAACAGGTACGCTTTACAACAGTTATCAACCCCGAGGATATGACTTCAGAGGTTCTTAAAACAATAGGTCTTTAATACTACACTTCAAAGGAGAAAACCATGTCGCTGTTTGCTTTGTCGGACACACATTTATCTTTATATAACGACAAGCCTATGGACGTATTCGGCAACAGATGGCAAGATTACGCCAACAAGCTTGATAAGGGCTGGCGTTCTGTAATTACCGATAAAGATACGGTAGTTATTGCAGGCGACGTAAGTTGGGGTATCTCTCTTGAAGAGGCAAAAAAAGACCTCCTCTACATCGACAGTCTTCCCGGTCAAAAAATAATCTCAAAAGGCAATCACGATTATTGGTGGTCTACCGCCGCCAAGATAAACGCCTTTTTTGAGGAAAACAATATTAGAACCATTAAAACTATGCACAATAATGCTTTTGTTACAGACGGCGTTACCGCATGTGGAACGCGCGGCTGGTTCAGCGAAAGCAAAAACGCCCCCCGCGAAGCCGATTACAACAAAATAGTTGCAAGAGAAGCGGGCAGACTCGAACTCTCGCTCAAAGAGGGACTAAAACTTTCTCCTTCAAATGAAATTATAGTGTTTCTTCACTTCCCCCCCGTCTACAACGACTACGTCTGTAACGAGATAATCGACGTGTTGCATAAATATAACGTAAAACAAGTGTGTTACGGACACATTCACGGCGTATATAATCTGCCCTCTGATTTTAACTTCGACGGAATAAAATTTACGATTACATCAGCAGATTATCTGAATTTCGTTCCAACTTTGATACATCGAAGCTAAACTATACTCTTTTTCGGCATTTTACACACTTTTTCAGGAAAAAATTTGTATATTCTATTGACATTTAGAGTTTACAGATATAAAATAATATGATAGGAAAAATAACAATTCCGGAGGAATTACAAATGAGTTTAAAAAACGTAACAAAAAAAGAAAAGAATGTTGTGGAAATCGAATTTTCCATCGAAAAGAATGTTTTCGACGAGGAAGTTAGCCGCGTATTTAAGAAGAACGCTGCTAAATTGAACGTTCCCGGTTTCAGAAAGGGTAAAGCTCCTCGCTCCATCATCGAAAAGATGTACGGCAAAGGCGTATTCTATGATGACGCTATCAACAACCTTCTTCCTGCCGCTTATACCGAAGCTGCTAAAGAATCCAAGGAAGAAATCGTAAGCCAGCCCGAATTTGAAATCGTTTCTATCGACGACAACGGCGTTGTTCTCAAGGCAAAAGTATACGTTAAACCCGAAGTTGAAATAGAAGGCTACAAGGGCATTGAAGTTGAAAAGACCGTTAAGAGAGTAACTGCTGATGACATTAATCGCGAACTCGAAAATGCTCGTCAGCGTAACGCTCGTACTCTCGACGTTACAGACAGAGCTGCACAGCTCGGTGACAACGCTATTATTGATTACGAAGGCTTTGCTGACGGCGTTGCTTTCGAAGGCGGTAAGGGCGAAAACCATGACCTCAAACTCGGTTCCGGTCAGTTTATTCCCGGTTTCGAAGATCAGATCGTTGGTCATAACGTAGGAGATGAATTCGACGTTAACGTTACGTTCCCCGAAGAATACCACGCTGACAACCTTGCAGGCAAACCCGCAGTATTTAAGGTTGTTCTCCGCGAACTCAAGACAACGGAACTTCCCGAACTTAACGACGATTTCGCAAAAGATGCTTCCGAATTTGATACTCTTGATGAATATAAAGCTGATATTAAGGCAAAAATCCAGGAGAGAAACAAGAAAGAAGCTGAAAATCACGTTGAAGAACAGATTATCGACGCTCTTATCGAAAAACTCAAGGCTGACATTCCCGAAGCTATGGTTGAAGCAGAAGCTGAAAACCTTCTCCGCGACTACGACAACAACCTTCGTATGCAAGGTATGAGCCTCGCTGACTTCGTTAAGTACACAGGTATGTCTCTCGACGCTATGCGTGAACAGTTCAAGCCCCGCGCAGACCGTCAGGTTAAGACAAGACTTGCTCTTGAAAAAATTGCTGAACTCGAAAAGATTGAAGTTTCCGAAAAAGAACTCGAAGATGAATACAACAGAATTGCTACAATGTACAGCATTGACGTTGCAGAAGTTAAGAAGAGCATTGAAGACGAAAACCTCAAGAAAGATATCGCAGTTCAGAAGGCTGTTGATCTCGTAAAGGCTGAATCCGTTGTTGCTAAAGCTAAAGCTAAAAAAGAAGCAAAGGCTGAAGAAAGCGAAGAAAAACCCGCAGCTAAAAAAACTACAGCTAAAAAGACAACTACAACAAAGAAGACTGCTGCTAAAAAAGCAGAAGACAAGGCAGAATAATTTATCCACCTTCTTTTGAAAAACAGCAGACTACAGAAAAGGAGATACGATTATGGCATTGGTACCAACCGTTATAGAACAAACAAACCGAGGCGAAAGAGCGTACGATATTTACTCCCGTTTGCTCAATGACAGAATTATCTTTCTCAGCGACGAAGTAAACGATACGACAGCATCCCTTGTAGTAGCTCAGCTGCTTTTCCTTGAAGCCCAAGATCCCGATAAGGATATTTCCTTGTACATCAATAGCCCCGGCGGTTCAATAACCGCCGGAATGGCTATCTATGATACGATGAATTATATTAAGTGCGACGTATCCACTATTTGTGTCGGTATGGCTGCAAGTATGGGCGCATTCCTACTTTCTGCAGGCGCTAAAGGCAAGAGATATGCTCTCCCCAACAGCGAAATTATGATTCATCAGCCCCTCGGCGGTATGCAAGGTCAGGCTACCGACATCAAGATTCATGCAGACCGTATAATCAAGATTCGCGAAAAGCTTAACTCTATACTTTCCGACGTTACCGGTCAGCCTATTGAAAAAATAGAGCGTGATACCGAAAGAGATAACTTTATGTCAGCAGATGAAGCTAAAAATTACGGTCTCATCGACAAAGTTATCACAAACAAAAACTAATTCTTCCCCGAAAGAGAGACAGTTTAAATGGCAAAAATTGACGGAGAATCTCCCAAGCTCATACGTTGCTCTTTCTGCGGAAGAGATGAAAACTCTGTTGAGTTTCTTATTCCTTCTCCTATTGCGGAAGGCGCATATATCTGCAACGACTGCATAGATGCTTGCGAAAGAATAATAGAAGACCACAGAAATTATACCGAAAAAAGCGAAAAACTTACTTTAAAAAGCCTCCCCAAGCCCCAACAGATAAAAGATACCCTTGACGAGTACGTTATCGGTCAGGACGAGGCGAAAAAAGTTCTTTCCGTTTCGGTTTATAACCACTACAAAAGAATACTCAGTAAAGAAAAGAAAAATAACGATTCGGTAGATATTCAAAAAAGCAATGTTTTGCTTCTCGGCCCTACCGGTGTCGGAAAAACATTTCTTGCTCAAACACTTGCAAAAACGTTAAAAGTCCCCTTTGCTATTGCTGATGCTACCACGCTTACCGAAGCAGGTTACGTCGGTGAAGACGTTGAGAATATTCTTCTCAGACTCATTCAGGCGGCTGATTACGATATTGAGCTTGCCGAAAGGGGCATTATTTATATCGATGAAATCGATAAGATTTCAAGAAGAAGCGAAAACCGTTCCATTACACGAGACGTATCGGGTGAAGGCGTTCAGCAAGCACTTTTGAAGATTCTCGAAGGTACTGTTTCAAACGTTCCTCCACAGGGCGGCAGAAAGCATCCCAATCAGGAATTTATCCAGATAAACACTGAAAATATTTTGTTTATCTGCGGTGGCGCTTTTGACGGACTTACCGATATAATCGAAAAACGTTCCGGAAGTCAACTTATCGGCTTCGGAAGTAATATTCAAACTAAAGCGGAAAAGAAAAAGCATAATATTTACAAAGAAGTTGTTTCCCACGATATCGTAAAGTACGGACTAATCCCTGAACTTGTAGGACGTCTTCCTGTCATCGTCGGACTCGAAGAACTCGATGCTGATGCTTTGATAAGAATTTTGAAAGAACCTAAAAACTCACTTATTAAGCAATATGAAAAACTGTTTGATATGGATGGTGTAGAGTTAAAATTCAACAAAACCGCACTTGAGGAAATAGCTAAATTGGCTATTGAAAGAAATATCGGTGCTCGCGGACTCCGTTCTATTATCGAAAGCTTTATGACAGATATAATGTTTGAAGTTCCTTCAAGAAAAGATGTTAAAACGGTTACCATCACACAAAAAACCGTCCAAAAACTCGAAGGTCCTAAATTTACCCTAAAAGAAAAAGAAGGCAAACAACTTAAATTTGCAGAATGATTTTTTCAAAATAAGAACTCCCCGCTTTATCAGCGGGGAGTTCTTTTGAACCAGTCTATCTTATTTTTTAAAAAGGATAATATTATGAATCTACCAAACAGAGAAAAAGTATTATTTATAGTTAATCCGACGTCGGGAAAAATGATGATAAAAAACAAACTTTTTGATGTAATAAAGCTTTTTTCCGACTCCGGTTTTGAGCCAACGGTTTTGATGACGCGCAAATCAGGGGATGCCACCACCTACGCTACAAAGTACGGCCCCGCATTTGACCGTATTATATCTTGCGGCGGAGACGGCACTCTCAATGAAATAGTAACAGGTATTATGTCTCTCCCCGAGGAACAACGCCGCCCTCTCGGCTTTATTCCCGCAGGAACGACCAACGACCTTGCCGATACTTTGAAAATACCAAAAACTCCGCTTGCGGCAGCAGAAGCAATTATAAAAAACAATGCATACCCCAATGACGTCGGATGTTTTAACGGCACCAAGTATTTTAACTACGTTGCTTCGTGCGGCGCATTTACAAGCACTTCATATTCTACCCCACAAAACCTGAAGAATTCTTTGGGACATATGGCATACGTGCTTGAAGGAATTAAATCCTTAAACGAAATAAAGCCCATATATATGAAAATCGACAGTGCCGAAATAAAAACGGAAGGTGATTTCGTTTTTGCGGCTATTACGAACTCTCTTTCAGTTGGCGGTATATATAAATTTGACCCCAAACACGTTGACCTCAACGACGGCACCTTCGAAGTATTGCTTGTTCGTATGCCGAAAAACACAACCGATATGGTTGATATATTCTACAACCTTGCAAATCTTAACTACGACGAAAATCAAGTCCTTTTCTTCCACTCGTCAAACGTTACCATAACTACGGAGGAGCCTATAAAATGGACAGTTGACGGCGAATTCGGAGGAAAACTTGAAAAGGTTAACATTAAAAATCTGCCTGGTGCTATAAAAATATTTAAACCCGAGGCAACGCTAATCCCCGAAATAACACCGCCCGATATGCTAATATAAGACAAAAATGCTCTCACTTAATGAGAGCATTTTTTTACTTTATAATTAGTTGCATTTTGACGGAGGTATGCCGTATTTTTTCTTAAATATCTTCGAAAACGCAAAGATATCGTCATATCCTACGCTTGAAGCAACCTCAGATACCGAATATTCGCCCGATGTCAACAGATATTTCGCTTTTTCGAGTCTGTAGTCCACCAGATATTTTTGCGGACTTACGCCTATATATTTAGTAAAAATACGCGAAAAATATCTTCGGTCTATTCCAAGATTCTTTGCTATTCCGTCAATAGTTACGTGCGTCTGATAGTTCGCCTGTATGTAATCTACTGCCTTTATGCAATACTGCGATACGGAATTCTCGTACTTTTGTGGCTTATTCTGAACGAGCAGTCTTTCGAGAATAGCATAGAGCTTTGCATTCAAAGAAAGCGCAGATACCTCTTTTCCTACGGGTATATGTCTGAATTCATCAAACAATCCATATAGTTCGGGACAGTACATAGTATACATGTCATCAGTAAAACCGCACATCGAAAACAATGATTCAACCTCACTGCCTTCAAAGGATATCCATGAATATACCCAAGGATCATCCTTGTCTGCCTGCTGTTTTATTATCATATCGGGTTTTATAAGAAACAGGTAATTTTTTTCAAGCTTATACGTTTTTCCCTTTACCGTATACTCACCTTTTCCCGACAAAACGTAATGAAGATTGTAATACGTATGAACGGAAGGCCCCCAAAAACCGCTGGGCTTACGCTTATGCCAACCGCATTTTATCGGGTTCAAATCATTAAAATGCATATTCTTTACAAGAAAAGAACACATATTCTGTATATCGTTGGAGCACACTGCCATTTCTGTATCACCTCTTTAGCGACATTATAACATAATATAACCCCAAAAGTCAATGTTTTTTCCATAAATATGTGTTATAATAACATTATAATAGCCTTATTGATATTTGTAGGATAGATTAGTTTTATTGACAAATCGCATTTTATCTTATATAATAGGCTTATGTAAAAAAAATATATACTTTCAATCGTTTAGGAGATAGTGTATTATGCAAAAAGAATTTGAAATTTTGAGCAATTTCGCTTTAGACGGTACCCCCGTTTCTCTTAAGCCTTTAGGTTGTGGCCATATCAACTCAACCTATCTCGTTAAGTGTGACAACGGAAACAAGTACAACTTCCAAAAGATTAATAACCACGTCTTTAAAGACGTTGACGCTTTAATGAATAATATTGACTCGGTTACTTCTTTTCTTAAAGAAAAAACTGTAGCAAACGGCGGCAACCCCGACAGAGAAACTCTTACCGTTGTAAAGACGAAGGACGGCAAGAATTATTATAAAGAAAATGATGACGCATATTGGAGAGTTTATCTTTTCGTAGACGACGTTATTACACTTCAGGTTATCGAAAACCCCGAACACTTTTATTACGCAGGTAAGGCTTTCGGCAACTTCCAAAAACTCCTTGCTGATTTCCCTGCAGAAAAACTCGCTGAAACTATTCCAAATTTCCATAATACAGTTTCACGTTACGCCGATTTTGAGGCTCAAATTGCTTTAAACAGAAGCGGAAGAGCGAACGAAGCTGAAGCGGAAATCGCTTTTGCAAGGAAGTATAAATGGCTTTCTGAAGAGCTTTATCCCCTTATCGCAAAAGGAGAACTTCCCTTGCGCGTTACTCACAATGATACAAAACTCAACAACGTTCTTCTCGATAAAGAAACCGGTAAACCCGTTTGCGTTATTGACCTCGATACCGTTATGCCCGGTCTTTCACTTTATGACTACGGCGACAGCATGAGATTCGGCACTAACCCTGCCGCAGAAGATGAAAAAGACCTTTCAAAAGTCTACAGCGACCTTGTTCTCTTTGAAGAGTATACCAAAGGATTCCTTGAAGAATGCGGATCTGCTTTAACTAAAAAGGAAATTGAACTTTTGCCTATCTCGGCTCTTGTTATGACGTATGAATGCGGTATCCGTTTCTTGGCAGATTTCGTTGACGGCGACCACTATTTCCACACCGAACGCCCCGAACATAATCTTGACAGAGCTCGTACTCAATTTAAACTCGTAGCCGATATGGAATCCAAATTGCCGGAAATGAAGGCTATCGTTGCTAAATACATTTGACTTTAATCACTTTTTACATAAAGAAAGAGGTAATATTATGGAAAACTATTACACAAAACCCGCCCTTATTATTATGGCGGCAGGTATGGGAAGCCGTTTCGGCGGTTTGAAACAAGTTACTCCCCTCGGTCCATCAGGTGAGCTTATTATCGACTACTCCATTCACGATGCAATGGAAGCAGGTTTTGAGAGAATAGTATTTGTTATCAAACACGAAATCGAAGACGTTTTCAAAGATTTTATTGGAAACAGAATAGAAAAAATCGTTCAGACCGATTATGTTTTCCAGGAACTTAACGAACTTCCCGAGGGTTATTCTATCCCCGACAGCAGAGTTAAGCCCTACGGAACAGCGCATGCCGTTTGGTGCTGCAGAGACGTTGTAAAAGGTCCTTTTATGGTTATTAACTCCGACGACTACTACGGCAAGGACTGCTTTAAACTTATCTATGACTTTATTACAAAGCCTACTACGGATAATATCAGACATCTTGCTATGGCAGGATACATTCTTGAAAACACTCTTACTGAAAACGGTACGGTTTCAAGAGGAGTTTGCGAAATCGACAGTAATTTTAAAATACTTGAAATTAACGAACGCACAAAGATTGCTATTAGAGACGGCAAGCCTATGTTTACCGAAGAAGACGGTCAGACATGGACAGAGCTTGACAGAAAGTCTTACGTTTCAATGAACTGTTGGGGTTATCCCGCAGGAATGTTCGACCTCTTTGACAGAGAGCTCCGCGTGTTCCTCGATTCCACCATCAAAGAAGATCCCCTCAAGGGCGAATTCTATCTCCCTAAAATGGCTGACAAGATTACAAAAGAAGGAATTGCTGACATTACCGTTCTTCCTGTTTCGGATAAATGGTTTGGCGTAACCTATGCAGAAGATAAGCCGAAAGTTATGGCTGCTCTTAAGGACCTTGCAGACAAGGGCGTTTACGCGCAAAGACTTTGGGATAAATAAAAATCCAAGGGGCTGAGTACATCAACTCAGCCCCTTTTTAATTGCTAAAAACTAATAAAATGCCAATTTCATAATAAAAATTAGAATTGATTATTTTTTACGACCTCATCCGTCTCGGCAGCAAAGCAAAAGAAAAGATGAGGTTTATACACTGCCTCGACACCTTCTCCCACCGGAGAAGGTCTTTGTCTGTGCAAACTTAATAAGCGTTAGTTATATAAAAGCGTACATTTTTTATATTTAGGAGAAAGATTATACATTGTACCTTCTCCGGTGGGAGAAGGTGTCGTACCGCAAGTAAACTTTGATTATCTATTGTTCTTTATGCGGTGCGACGGATGAGGTCGTCTAAATTGCTCTATCAATTTGACTCGTTACTTTTTTCTTCTCTCCCAAAGCCAAATTTCTCATTCAAAAAATTTTCTCTTTCCTCTTCAGTTTTTTTGACAATTTCTATCTTCTTTCCGCCAGAGATTTGTTTTCCTGAAACACCAACCGGGTTAGGATCATTCTCCCATCTGTTTAATATAGATGCTCGGTCTTTCCACTTTTGTTCTGTTTCAGAAGTATATATATCTTCGTGTTCGTGCATTCTTATTTTTTCTTTTAACTCGAATATATCACCGACGTTTTCTATTCTGTATAATTCCGTATATGTATATGAGCTTCTTTTGCTTATGTTTTCGGGAAACATGTTCTTGTGTTTGGAGTCAAATAGTATAGCGCTTTCCGCGTGATCAATAAGAACAGATTTTTCATCAATATCCGAAACTTTAGGATAAATGATATTTCCTATTCGAACATATATTTTCCCCCTATAAGAAGGTAACCACCAATCCCTGTGACCTTCTAAACGGTGCTTTATTGTATTGTTTTTTCTTGCTATGCCTAAATATAAGCTTGTTTCTTTCTTACCGAAAATTCTTGTTATATAATATAGTCCTTGAGTTTTGGATAAATCGCTTGCGATCGCCTCTTCAATTGGAATCGCCTTGCTCCAATTTATTCTTATGATTTTATCTCTCATATACTTTCACTCCTTGATTTATTATACAATAATTATAACATAATTCTTTTGACTACACAATATGCTATTATAATATTTGGGCAACTCTTATAAGTCGCCCTTTTTTGTTCGCTTTGTTTATATATATTATATTAATAATAAAAATTAATAAAATATTGTTTACAAGACTGTAAAAAAGTGGTATAATAAATCTAATTATAGGCTTATGATGGGTGATTATATCCTAAAGCCACAAAAAATACAAAAGGAGAAGCTTTTTATGTTGAATAAGATTAAAGACAAACTGCATAATAAGACGTTTATTAGGCACACAGTTTCAATTTTCGTTGCCGTGTTGTTTATATTAGGCTTTTCCGTTACCGTATATTACAATCCGCAAAACGCTATAAAAAAAGGGTTATTCTTTTCCGGCGCTTATATAATTTCCTTGGTACTTATAGCTGTCGTTTGGAACATAGTTGAAAAACGAATCGCCACCAAAAGAGGTATTGAAATCGAGCCTTTGCTCGGTAATATGACTCTTGAAGTTTTGCCAAAACTATATATGCCTGTTATCATTAGCGATATGAACGGCAAAATCATCTGGTTTAACAAGGCTTTCGTATCAGCTTCAAATTCAAAAAACAGTTTTTTTGGAAAAAATATTGACCAGATATGTGTAAACACACTCGACGATATTATCCATGCGGACAACACCGAAGAGGGGCTCGACACAACAGCGTTTAATCAGTTCTATAAGGTTAAGGCATATCCCGTAAAAACTGCAAGTAAAGAATACTGCATTACCGTATGGAACAACCAAAATGAACTTAATAAAGCTTATAAAACCTTAAAAGAAGAAAATACAATCGTCGCATTTATTATGATAGACAACCTTGACGAACTTCTCCAACATATTCAGGATAAGTACCGCGAGGTATCAAATGACGTTGCCACAATACTTAACGAGTGGGCGGAGTCAGTTAACGGTATTCTTAAAGAATTTCAGAGAGATAAATATATTTTCCTCTTCAGCGAAAAATATATTGACGAGCTTATTTCTTCCAAATTTGCAATTCTCGACAAAATAAGAGACGTAAGAGTAGGAAGTGGCAGACTGCCGGTTACTATTTCCATCGGTATCGCTGATACCAACGGCACCCTCGACGAAAAAGAAAGAGATGCACAGACAGCGCTTGATATGGCTCTCCAAAGAGGTGGTGACCAAGTAGTTATAAAGACTGCCGACGATATGGATTTCTACGGCGGAAGAACACAGAGTGTTCAAAAGAGAACCAAGGTTCGTTCAAGAGTTACGGCAAATGAGCTTATCGCGCTTATGGCGGAAAGCAGTAACGTGCTTATTATGGGACATATCAATCCCGACTATGACTGCTTTGGCGCTTGTGTCGGTATGGCAAGAATGGCTATGTTCTGCGGTACTCCGGTTAATATAATTGTAGACACCGAAGACAAAAATATAGCAAAATGCTTTGACTTACTCAAAGGTCTTGACGAATACGGACATATGTTCGTCGGCGCTCACGAGGCACTCGACCTCATAAACCACGACACGTTGCTCTGTATTTGCGACGTAAACAACCAAAGACAGTTTGCGGCACCAGAAGTTGCCGAAAACATCGAGAGAACAGTTTACGTTGACCATCACAGAAAAACTGCAGAATTTAAAATAAAGCCCCTTATTGCATATATTGAGCCGTCAGCATCTTCTGCCTGTGAGCTTGTTGCAGAATTCCTTGAACAAACTCTTTCGGCAGGTATGCTTCCCCACGAAGAAGCTAATCTTCTCCTTGCGGGTATTATGCTTGATACCAAAAATTTTGCAAAAAACACCGGTGTCAGAACCTTCAGCGCAGGTTTCTATCTGCAGAACGAGGGTGCAAACCAAAAGAAAATACAAAACCTCTTTAAATCTGACCTCGACGACTTAAGGCGAGAGGCCAAATTCCAAGCAAACGTTAAAATATATCGCGGTATGTTTGCAATTACCACAAATACGCTTAAGGAAAGCAACATATCCGATGCTGCTGATAGAGTTGCAGCAGCAAAGGCCGCAGACAAGCTTCTTACCGTTGACGGTGTCGTAGCCTCTTTTGCAATTTGCAAGATAGATAACACGGTACACATTTCGGCAAGATCAAACGGAAGCGTTAACGTTCAGGTTATCGTTGAAAAATTAGGAGGCGGCGGTCATTTCGATATGGCAGCAACCCAACTTAAAGATATGTCGGTAAACCAGGCGCTTTCTATGCTGAAAGAGGCTATTGACGACTACGTTGAAAATACTTAAAAAATACACCTTGAAAACAGAAAGGATTCTATAGAAATGAAAGTTATACTCACACAAGACGTAAAATCACAGGGCAAAAAAGGACAGCTTATTAACGTTTCGGACGGTTATGCACGAAACTTTCTTCTTCCCAAGGGCTTGGCTATAGAAGCTGATGCCAGCGCTATGAACGACCTTAAAAACAAAGAATCTTCAAGACTCCACAAGATTGAACTTGAAAAACAAGCCGCTAACGATATAGCAAAGAAGCTCGAAACGATTACAGTTAAACTTCAGGCTAAAGCCGGCGCTGACGGCAGACTCTACGGCTCCGTAACCAGCCTTGATATCGCAAACGCCCTTGAAGAACAGCATAAGATTCAGGTTGATAAGCGCAAAATTCAACTTTCAGACCCCTTGAAGACTTTTGGTGTTCACACCGTAACCGTTAAACTCTACACAGAAATTACCGGCAAAATCAACGTTGTCATTTCGGATGTAAAGTAATATGAGTAACAAAGATATTTTTGACAGAAAACTGCCCTTTTCCCTTGAAGCAGAACAGTCGGTTATAGGTTCTGTGCTTATTAACCCCGACTGTTTCGACGAGATAGCTCAACTCGTTTCAAGTGAAGACTTCTATCTCCCCGAACACGAGCAGATTTTCTACACTATGAAGGGAATGTACGCGTCAAGTAAAACCGTTGACGTCGTTACCCTTGCAGATGAACTTGTTAAAGAAGGCGTATACCGCGATACAGATACCCTTAACAACTATATAAGAACAATAATCCAGACCGTTCCTTCGGCGGCAAACGTTGTTGACTACGCAAAAATAGTCAAGGACAAAAGCGTTCTTCGTATGCTTATCGAGGCTTGTTCCACGATAACCGAAAACGCCTACTCCGAACACGACGAGGTAAAGCATATCCTCGACTCCGCTGAACAGAAGATATTTGATATAGCTTCGGGAAATGAGACAAAGGGCTTCGCACACATCAGAGACGTATTAAAGCTTACTCTCGATAATTTGAATCTTCTCGCAACCAATCCCGACGCGGCTCACGGTACCCCTACAGGCTTCTCCGACCTCGATAACACCTTGGTAGGTATGGGTAAGGGCGAACTTATACTCGTCGGCGCCCGTCCCGGTATGGGTAAAACGAGTTTCGTACTTAACATAGCGTCAAACGTCGCAAAGCAAACGAAAAAGACTGTATGTATCTTTTCCCTCGAAATGTCAAACGAAGAACTCGTTTCAAGAATGCTTTCGGGCGAAGGTATGGTAGACAGCTATAATATCCGTTCGGGTAAGCTTACGCCTGAAGATTGGAAAAACCTGGCTCACGCCGCATCTAACCTTGCGGAATGTGATATACTTATCGACGACACCACCGGTATTACTGTTACCGGCATGAAAGCAAAATTGCGCCGAGTAAAAAATTTAGGACTCGTTGTTATCGACTATCTCCAGCTTATGCAGGGCGAACACCACAACGACAACCGTGTACAAGAAGTCGGTGAAATTTCGCGTAATATGAAAATTCTCGCAAAAGAACTGCGCGTTCCCGTAGTTTGCTGCGCACAGCTCTCCCGTGGTCCCGAAAGCAGAACGGATAAGAAACCTATGCTTTCTGACCTTCGTGATTCAGGTGCAATCGAGCAGGATGCTGACGTTGTAATGTTCCTTTACAGAGACGAATATTACGATAAGGACAAAACTGAACAAAGCTCGGCTAAAGTTATCGTTGCTAAAAACAGACACGGCGCGGTAAGAGATGTTGAAATGGGCTGGTTACCGCAGTTCACCAAGTTTATTACTCTTGATAAAACGCAAGATCAACCCGGTTAAATTATTTTAAAAGCTCCGCTTTAATGCGTATTACGGAGAAAAGGTTATGTCGTTAAAACAAATTTTAGGCAAGATTAAAAATGCGATAGATACGTTTTCTATGTTAAAGGAAGGCGATACGGTGCTCGTAGGTTTTTCCGGCGGCAAAGATTCTGTCGTTTTGCTTCACGCGCTGAATTTTTTAGCAGATGAATATAAAATATCCGTTACTGCACTTCACGTTAACCATAACATACGCGGTGAAGAAGCCAAACGCGACCTACTGTTTTGCGAAAACTTTTGCAAAGTTAACAACATCGATTTTTTATCTTCCGACGTTGACGCTATAGGTTTTTCTAAAGAAAACGGCATCGGGCTTGAAGAGGGCGCAAGAATACTCCGATACAATGCTTTTAACGAGGCTTGTACAGAAAGAAATATTAAAAAAATTGCTACCGCCCACACCTCGTCGGATAATCTCGAAACCGTACTTTTTAACCTTGCGCGAGGGTGCACTCTTTCCGGAATAAAGGGTATTCCGCCTACAAGAGATAATATTATAAGACCTCTTATATATTGCTCGACTGCGGAAATACTTGAGTATGCAAAGTATTATAATTTAGACTTTGTTACCGACAGCACTAACGCTGACACAGATTACACACGAAACCGTATAAGGCACAATATTGTTCCCGAACTGAAAAAAATAAATCCCTCCCTTGAAGATACCGTTTCAACTATGTGCGGTTCAGTTCGCCGTGATTTAGAGTATATTACAAGCAGTATTGATAAAGAAAAAACTTATACAACAAAAGAATTGTCAGATTTACATCCCGCAATTCTTTCACGTATACTTATGAATATGTATGAAAATACTGCCATTAACGGCACTCTCGGCTCGGTACATCTTTCTGATATGACAGAGCTTGTTTACAGTTACGTTAAAGCTGATTGCAGAGAAATAAAAAAACTCTCTCTGCCCGACAAGATTGATTTTATCATTACACCAAACAACGTTTATTTTAAAAAATATGCTCAAAATAAACACCTTAATAAACGTGTTCTCATTTTCGGGTTAACAGAATTTGAAGAAACGGGCGATGCTTTACTTATAACCGAAAACAAAAACGATATAGATAAACTTATATCAAAAAATATTTACAAAATATCAACACAGACTATAGTGAAAAAAAACGCACTTGACGGTACAATAATAAGAGGCAGAAACGCGGGAGATGTTTTCGTCTTTTCGAATATGACAAAAAAAGTTAAGAAAATGCTTAACGAAGCAAAGGTTCCGCTTTCAAAAAGAGATATATTACCTCTCATTTGCGACGAAAAAGGCATTGTCTGGATTCCCGGATTTTCCGTACGCGACGATGCGATGCCCGACAACAGAGATTCAAATGCTTATATATACTTTTTGACACAGGAGACAGATTAATGATTAATAAAGACGTTGAAAAGATTCTTGTCAGCGAACAAGAAATACTTGAAATAGTAAAAACAATATCAGCACAGATTACTGAAGACTACAAAACTCGAGATTCGAAACTCCTTTTATTAGGTATACTAAAAGGCTCTGTAGTATTTATGGGCGACCTTATGAAGCATATTGCTCTGCCTCTCGAAATTGATTTTATGAAAGTGTCTTCTTACGGAAGAGGCACAACCACCAGCGGAAACGTTAATATCGTTCTCGACCTACATAGAAATGACCTTTCAGATGTCGATATACTTATAGTCGAAGATATTATCGACAGCGGAAGAACACTCTCTTACCTCTGCGAATATCTCACCTTAAAAGGCGCAAAAAGCGTAAAAACAGTTACGCTTCTCGACAAACCGAGCAGACGTGAGGTCGATTTCGTTCCCGATTATACCGGAAAACAGATTCCTGATGAATTTGTAGTTGGTTACGGTCTTGACTATGATGAAAAATACAGAGCGTTGCCTTACGTTGGCATTTTGAAACGTGAAGTTTATTCCAAATAATTTTATGCGAAATATTTGAATATACGGGCATAATATAAATAATAAAGAGTTAAATTTTATCGGAGGAAAATAATGAAGGGCTCAATCAAAGTAATTATTTTTTACGTTGTTTTGATTTCGGTGCTTATAATCGCCATTACGTCGATTTTGGGCAATGCAAACAATAGCAACTACACCTACGGCGAAATCGTCGAAATGTTTAAACAGGAAAAGATAACAGAATGTTACGTCGGTAATGACAATATTCTATATTTAAAAGACGTTGACGGCAAAAAAATAACCTATGAAATACGCGAACTCAGCATATTCTATACAGACCTCAACGAACTTATTCTCGAACAGTCTGAAAAAGGTATAATCACAAAATACGATTACGAGCCAATTCCCAAAACACCTTGGTGGCTTTCATTTCTGCCGTATATAATCGTAATGGTTATATTTATCGTTCTTTGGTTCTTCGTTATGAATCAGGCAACGGGCAGAGGCGGAAAAATCAATAATTTCGGTAAATCACGCGCTAAACTTACCACAGACGATAAGAAAAAGGTATTATTCAAAGACGTTGCCGGAGCTGATGAAGAAAAAACTGAACTTCAGGAAATCGTTACTTTCCTTAAAGATCCTACAAAATTCACAAAACTCGGCGCAAAAATCCCCCACGGCGTACTTCTCGTAGGCCCTCCCGGAACAGGTAAAACACTTCTTGCTAAAGCAGTTGCGGGCGAGGCTGACGTTCCGTTCTATTCAATAAGCGGTTCTGACTTCGTTGAAATGTACGTAGGTGTGGGTGCATCGCGTGTACGTGATTTGTTTGACACAGCAAAGAAGCACCCTGCAAGTATTATATTTATAGATGAAATTGACGCTGTCGGAAGACACAGAGGCGCAGGACTCGGCGGCGGCCACGACGAACGTGAACAGACGCTTAACCAGTTGCTCGTTGAGATGGACGGTTTTGGCAGCAACGACGGTATTATCGTTATGGCTGCTACAAACAGACCTGACATTCTTGACCCTGCACTCCTTCGTCCCGGCAGATTTGACAGACAGATAACCGTTAACTATCCCGATATTAAGGGCAGAGAAGAAATCCTTATGGTTCACTCTCGCAACAAGCCCTTTGAAAAAGACGTTGACCTTAAGAAAATTGCTCAAACAACAGTTGGCTTTACGGGCGCTGACCTTGCTAACCTCCTTAACGAAGCAGCGCTTTTGGCAGCAAGAAAGAATAAAGCTCTCATTGGTATGGAAGATATCGAAGAGGCTACCATTAAAGTAATAGTAGGTACACAGAAGAAGTCTATGAAGATTAAAGAATCCGAAAAGCTTAAAACTGCGTATCACGAAGCAGGTCATGCTATTATTGCACATATTCTTCCCAGCCTTGACCCTGTAAGACAGATTTCAATTATTCCCAGCGGTGGCGCATTGGGTTACACCTTGAACCCCCCAGTTGAAGACAAATATTCTGTTTACAAAAACGGTATCAAAGAAGAAATCGCTATGCTTCTCGGCGGAAGAGCTGCTGAAAAGATTATATTCGACGATATTTCGGGCGGTGCAAGTAACGATATTCAAAGAGCTACCAACCTTGCAAGAAGAATGGTTACGAAGCTCGGTATGAGCGACGAGCTCGGTCCTATCGTTTACGGCAACTCTCAAGAAAATGACGAGGTCTTCCTCGGAAGAAGTTATAATCAGTCAAGAAACTATTCCGAAGAAACTGCCGCGAAGATTGATGTTGAAGTTAAGTCTATCGTATTTGAAGCTTATGAAAGAGCACAGCAAATTTTGCGCGATAATATCGAAAAGATGCACTTTATTGCAAAATATCTCGTTAAACATGAGCTTATGGACGATAAACAGTTTGAAGCCGTTATGAACGGAAATCCCACTGAGGAGGACCTTGAAAAAATGGCTGACGAGCGCAGAAACAAGAGCCGAGTCGAAAACGATAATCAAAAAAAGATTAACGAAGAAAACGAAAAAAAGGCTTTCGAAGAAGCAAAACTTGCCGAAGAAAAAAAGCTTAACGAAGCGCGCGACTCTTCCGATTCGGGCATTGATGCTTTTGCAAAAATTGCTCGTGAAGAAGACAAGGAAAATAACGACAATACAGAAGATAATAACGACGAATAACACTTTTTAAGGGCTGAACTTTATTGGAACAGCCCTTAAAAATCAGATTAGAACACAACAGAGGTAAAATATGGTTGACTTAATGGCGCTGGAAAAACAGTTTCTGTCCGCACATATAAAAGACGGAATAACTGCCGTTGACTTCACTATGGGAAACGGACACGATACCCTCTTTCTCTCAAAAGCAATAGGTGAATCGGGCAAACTTTATGCATTCGACATACAAGACCAGGCACTCAAAAATACCGAACAAAGACTTGTTGAAAACGAATGTCCAAAAAACTACACTCTTATAAAGGCATCTCACAGTCTTGTAAAGGATTACGTTAAAGAGAAAATAAACGTTGGTGTATTTAATTTAGGCTATTTGCCCGGCGGTGATAAAAGTATTACTACTTTAAGAGAAACAACCCTTCCTGCCGTTGATGCAGCTCTCGAACTTTTGGCAGATGACGGTATAATCCTTATCGCTATATACCCCGGCCATGCAGAAGGCGAAATTGAAGGCAAACTTATTACAGAAAAATTATCAACTCTCGACAGAAAACAGATATGTGTCAGCAGATTTACAATACTTAATTCGCCTACTTCCCCCTATTTTATTGCTGTGGAGAAAAAATAAAACATTATGCTGAACGTAAGAATTATTTGCTGTGGTACTTTGAAAGAATCATATCTTAAAGATGCAGTAAAAGAATACGAAAAAAGATTATCTGCATTTTGCAAATTAACAATAACAGAAATAAAAGAAGATTCAATTAACGCTACCTTTTCAGCAGTTTCTTCTTTTAAGGGCTATAAAATTGCACTCTGTATTGAAGGCGATATGTTGTCGTCAGAGCAACTTGCAGATACTGTAAATACACTTGCAGTTGACGGAAACAGCGATATTGCATTTATTATAGGAGGAAGCGACGGTATTTCCGAGGAAATAAAGAAAATGTGCCAAAAACGCCTTTCTTTTTCAAAAATGACATTTCCGCACCAACTTATGAGAGTTATTTTGCTTGAACAAATTTACAGAGCTTTCACCATAATCAACCACAAACAATACCACAAGTAACTTTTACATAATTTAGCCTATTTGGTATTATATTCCATTATTTGATTTTAAATGAGGTATAATAAAGTGAATTATAACGCAGGAAGCGCCGACGTTGCAGTTATAGGCGCAGGACACGCAGGAATAGAAGCGGCTCTTGCTTCGGCAAGAATGGGTTTAAAAACCATTCTTTTTACAATAAATCTTGATGCCGTAGGAAATATGCCTTGTAACCCATCAATTGGCGGTACGGGCAAGGGACATCTCGTTTATGAAATAGATGCTTTAGGCGGTGAAATGGGATATGCCGCCGACCTTGTTACTTTGCAAACGAGAACGCTTAATTTGGGAAAAGGTCCTGCAGTTCATTCCAAAAGAGTTCAAGCAGACAGAATTAAATATCGCGAAATAATGAAAAAGACTATTGAAAATACCCCCAATCTTTCATTGGTACAGGCTGAAATAGTTGATTTTGAAACAGAAACGTCAGACGGTATAAAACATATATCTTCAGTTATAACAAAAATGGGCGCAGTTTGGAAAGTAAAAGCCGCAATCGTCTGTGCGGGTACTTTCTTGAACGGCAGAGTTATTACCGGTGAATGTGCGTACGAATCAGGCCCCGACGGTATGTTACCCGCAAAGGGCTTTACTGACGCGCTTATTAGAGAAGGTATTGAAATATACCGCTTTAAAACGGGTACTCCCCCAAGAGTACACGCTGATACCGTTGACCTCGAATGCCTTGAAATACAGAACGGCGACGAAAACACACTCCCCTTTTCTGCAAGAACGAATTCCGAAGAATATAAGAATATGGACCAAATTCCTTGCAGAATAGTATATACGTCTAAAGAAACACACGATATTATAAAATCTAACCTCGACAGATCTCCTCTTTATTCGGGAGAAATAAAGGGTACGGGGCCGCGTTACTGCCCCAGCATTGAAGACAAAGTCGTAAGATTTGCAGATAAAGAACGCCATCAGCTCTTCGTTGAACCCTGCGGAAAAGACACAAAAGAGCTATATATACAAGGTTTTTCCTCATCATTGCCCGAAGAGGTACAGATAAAAATGCTTCATTCGCTCAAGGGATTTGAAAACGCTCAAATGATGAGAACTGCGTACGCTATTGAATACGACTGTATTAATCCTACACAGCTTTATCCCACACTCGAATTTAAGACTATATCAGGACTTTACGGCGCCGGTCAATTTAACGGCACAAGCGGTTACGAAGAGGCTGCCGCACAAGGACTTGTTGCGGGTATAAATGCCGTTTTAAAGATTCAAAACAAAGAACCGCTTATTCTTACCCGAGATTCCTCTTACATAGGAACACTTATAGATGATATTGTAACCAAAGGCACAAACGAGCCCTACAGAATGATGACCTCTCGTTCTGAATACAGACTTCTTTTGCGACAGGACAATGCTGACACAAGACTTACACCTATCGGTTACAAACTTGGACTTATCAACCAAGAAAGATTTGATAACTATCTTGCAAAGCAAAGCGCTATTGAAGCAGAAGTTTACCGTGTAGGCAAAACCACAATTTCCCCCACGGACAAACTCAACAAAATACTTGAAGAAAACGGAACTACTCCGGTTACTACAGGCGTTAGACTTTATGAACTTCTGCGCCGTCCACAGTTAAGTTATGCATCTCTTGCGGAAGTAGATATGACTCGCCCCGATTTACCACTCGAAATAATCAGTTGCGCGGAAGTTATAATAAAATACGACGGATATATTAAAAGACAACTTGCCGAAGTTGAAAAGTTCTCAAAAACAGAGGCTATTAAACTTTCAAAAGACATTGACTACAACGAGATAAAAGGCCTTCGCATTGAAGCAAGACAGAAGCTCAACAAAATTAAGCCCGAAAACATCGGACAAGCATCAAGAATAAGCGGAGTTAGTCCGGCTGACGTTACAGTCTTGCTTATTTACAGCCAACAAAACCGCAGACATAACGGAGAAAACACCAATGATTGATTACAGTGTTTTAATTAAAGACGTTTTTACAACAAACGGACTCGATTCTTTGCTTAACTCTTTAGTTATCGAAAAACTTAACCTTTTGATTGACCGAATGACCTCGGTTAATGTAAATTTAAACCTTACGGCGATAACAGACGCCGAAGATATTATTTTAAAGCATATTGCAGACTCTGCAACAATTATAAAATATATCCCTCAAAATGCGCGTTTGCTTGACGTAGGCACCGGCGGAGGCTTCCCCGCTCTTCCCGTCGCTATTATTCGTCCCGACGTTTCGGTTTACGCTTTGGACAGTACCGCAAAAAAATTAAAGTATATTGACGATACTGGTGTAGTTTTAGGACTTACCAATCTAAAAACGGTAAACGGCCGCGCCGAAGAACTCGGAAAAAGCGTTAACTACAGAGAAAGATTTGACGTTGTAACCGCAAGAGCCGTTTCGGCACTTAATATACTGACAGAACTTTGCGTTCCTTTTGTAAAGGTTGGCGGATTGTTTGTTTCTATGAAAGGCAGTTCAGCCGAGGAGGAAATATCTTTAGCGAAGAGCGGTATAATCCAGCTTGGCGGAGATAAATTTCAAGACAACAAGTTTACCTTGAGGTATTCCGACACGGAACTTCAAAGACATCTTGTTATTTCCAAAAAACACAAAAACACTCCCCCTTCTTTCCCCAGAATGTATAACCGCATAGCAAAAAAACCTTTATAACAGCTATATTTTTTATGATAATTCATTTTACAAGAATAAACCTCGTTTTCTTTGGTTTATTCTTGTTTTTTTGTTTTGATTTACAAAACAAATTGTTTTCCGCCAACTCTTTTTGATTAAATATTTATTCTCTCTATGTTATTATTATTTTCACAAAAAAATAAAAAGGAGATAAAAATGAATATTCTCAAAGAAAAGGAACAAAAAAATAATACTGCCTCTCTAAACGGAAAAGTCTGTTTAATTTCTCCCGACAAGCTATTTCCAAACCCATCGCAACCCCGCTTTATTTTTGAAGACGAGCCCCTCCTCCGCCTTGCAGACAGCATACGCCGTTTTGGTATATTGCAGCCGTTATCTGTCAGGCCCATCAAGAAAACTGAAAGTGTTACGAACACGTTTCAAATTATTGCAGGAGAAAGAAGATGGCGCGCCGCAAGAATTTTAGGAATGTCTCATGTCCCCTGCTTAATTCTTGATATTGACAGCCAAAGCTCTGCAGAGTTGGCACTTATTGAAAACATTCAAAGAGAGGACCTCAATATCTTCGAACAAGCCGCTGCCATTGCATCTCTTATTGACATTTACGGATTAACCCAAGAACAAGCCGCAAAACACCTCTCGTCCAGCCAAGCTTACATAGCAAACAAACTTCGCATTTTAAAACTAACTCCCAAGGAACGAACAGAAATAGTAAAAAACAAACTAACGGAAAGACATGCAAGAGCATTATTGAGAATTAACAATCCTGAAACTCGGTTCAACGCCATTTTACATATTGCAGCAAAAGAATTGAACGTAAGCGCAACTGAACGTTATATCGACTCGCTTTTCATTGAACAAGAAGCACCAAAAAGCAATGTCAAACCTTTTTTAAAGGACCTTCGTTTTTTCTATAATTCCGTCGACAAAGCCACAACCATTTTAAAAGAGTGCGGTTTTGACGTTGTTACCAAAAGGAATGAACTCCCAACAGAAACCCTTATAACCATTCGAATTCCGCACAGGAAATAAATTTTAAAATGTTTCACGTGAAACGTTCGGTTATCATTTTTTAAACGAGGAAGAAACCTCTCCTTCCCCAATTAAACCTAAAAAAGGATAATGTTTCACGTGAAACATTCTTATTATTATAAATATGTAAATAATTCTCTTATAGTTCCCTTTTTGGTTGACAACTGCCCTCACAACTGGTATAATTAAAGAACCAACAAAAAAGGAGAAGATAACAGTGGGCAGAATTATAACCTTCGCAAACCAAAAAGGCGGAGTCGGAAAAACAACTTCAGCAGTAAATATAGCCGCAGAAGCAGGTCTTGCAGGAAAGAAAGTCCTACTTGTAGACAACGATCCCCAAGGGAACGCAACAAGCGCCGTCGGCCTTTTCAACAAAAAGACTCTTACACATTCTACATATTCTACCATTATCGATCCTGATACCGTTCGTATGTCTATCCAAAAAACGACATTTGAAAACCTTGACGTTATGCCCTCAAACATCAACCTTGCAGGCGCTGAAATAGAAATAATTGAGTTTAACGACAGACACAAAAGACTAAAAAATGCACTCGACCAAGTTAAAGACGAATACGACTACATTTTTATCGACTGTCCTCCCACGCTCGGTCTTTTAACCGTTAATGCACTCGTTGCATCCGACGGAATTATCATTCCTATGCAATGCGAATACTTTGCACTTGAAGGACTGGCACAGTTATCGGTATCCATAAAAAAGGTTAAACAAATGTACAACCCCAAATTAGAACTCGTAGGCATACTAATTACTATGTACAACGGCAGACTTAACCTTTCTTTACAAGTGATGTCGGAATTAAAAAAATATTACTCCGACAAGCTCTTTAAAACGGTAATTTCAAGAAACGTTAGATTGAGCGAAGCCCCAAGCTACGGAAAGCCCATAAAGTATTTTGATAAACACTCCAAGGGTTCACAAGCTTACGCAGAGGTAACACAAGAAATTTTTGAGAGAATTTAAAAACCAAAGAGGATTATTATGGCTAAAGAAAAAGGCTCCGGAAGAGGCCTTGATGCGATTTTTATAGACAACTATGAAATAGAGGACTCTTCATCAGATAAAATAACAACTTTAAGATTAAGCGAAATCGAACCCGAACCCACACAGCCACGTTCAATTTTTGAACACGAACCGTTGGAAGAACTCGCTTCATCAATTGCAACCCACGGTCTTTTGCAACCCATTATTGTAAGAAACGGCAAAAACGGATATTACAGAATAGTTGCCGGAGAAAGACGTTGGAGAGCCTCAAAAATGGCAGGACTTGCAGAGGTTCCCGTTATTATAATTGAGGCTGATGACAGAAAAGCAGCAGAGTTATCTTTAATTGAAAACTTACAGAGAGAAAACCTTAACGCCTTGGAAGAGGCAGAGGCTTATAAAGCGCTCATAGATGAATATGACCTAACCCAAGAGGAAGTTTCTTCCAGAATTGGAAAAAGCAGGTCGGCTATATCTAACACCATGCGCTTACTTAACCTTCCCGAAAGCGTACTACAACTTATAAAAGAAAAAAAACTTACCGCCGGTCATGCAAGAGCGCTTCTCGGACTTAACGACAGCGAACTTATTTGCACAGTCGCAGAAAAAGCAGTTATAAAATCTCTGTCGGTAAGACAAGTTGAGGCCTTGGTAGACTCTTTAAACGGAAAGACAAAAAAGAACACCTTGACGCCTCCCACCACCGTCGAAGTAGACTATGTGGCAGAACTCGAAAAAAGGGTTACTGACTCAATAGGCAGACTCTTTAAGATTCACACAAAAGGCAAACGCAAAAAAATTGAAATTGAGTATAGCGATGAACGCGATTTGGAAAACATAATTAAAAAGCTTTGCGGAAATACTTTCTTTGAAGATTGACACCTTGATTTTACGAAAAAACTAATACTATAATTGAGGTAAAATATATGAATTTCCCAGATTTTTCTTATTTTGTTGATTATCAAAGATCATCTTTGACCATGATTGTTTCGTCCTTGTTTTTAGGAATAATAATAGCCTCCGCCGCAATGCTTTACAGACAGCTCTTTCTAGGCAGTATAGTGCGTAATATTATACAAAAGAACGCTCTCTCCGAAGACAGCGCGCTCACCATGGAAGAGTTGGGCTATAATCCCAAGAATATTTTTTATAAATTTGCATTAAGAAACAATTCAACATTTGAAAAAACCGTACACAGAACAACAGAACAACCCGTTCGATATTATATCCCTATGGAAATAAAAGACAGAGAAGAAATCAGATACCGCAAAAAAGGAAACGACTTTTTTGCAATTATCCTTGCAATAATTCTTTTTGCAGCAGTCGCATTCCTTTCTCTTACGATTATTCCATGGTTCACAGACGCATTATCCAATATTTTTTCTTAATTTTTTAAGAGGTAATTTGTATGAACAACAGAACACAACAAACAAGACGGCCACCCGCAAGAAGAAAAAAGAAAGTAAACAAGACAGGCAGACTTTTGCTTGTTATGGTAATAGCCTCGCTTGTCTTGGTAGGAATCATCTGCTTTGCAGGTTATATTATGGGTTACAGATACGTTAAAGTCGAAACCAACGATGGAACACTCAAATATTTCGGCACCGTAAGCACAGATGGTACACTCAAAAACGGTACGATTTATTTTTCCAACGGAAACAGAGGCAAAGTAGACGGCAAAAGCAGTACTATAACATACACAAACGGAGATAAGTATACCGGCGGTCTTTCAAAACTCCAAAGAAGCGGCAGGGGTATGTACAAATACGCTAACGGAGACGTTTACGAGGGTAATTTTGAAAATGACAAATTCTCCGGCTTTGGCATCTACAAATACAAAAACGGAGACGTCTACCAAGGCAATTACAAAAACGGACTTATGGACGGTAACGGCACATATACTTGGTCAGACGGAACAGTCTATTCCGGTGATTTTAAAGACAATATGCGTAACGGACTCGGCAAACTTACAATTACAGAAAACAATTACTACGAAGGAAGCTACGTAAACAACGCCAAAGAGGGTAAGGGTAAATACGTATTTGAAAACGGAGACGTTTACGAAGGCGATTACCAGAGCGACGTTCGCACAGGTAACGGCACATACACTTGGTCCAACGGAGAAAGCTATACAGGTCAATTTGCCAACAACGATATGCACGGCTACGGAAAATACACTTGGGCAAGCGGCAGAGTATACGAAGGCAACTTCTATCAAGGACAAATTGAGATTCAACAACCTCCCGTTGAACAGCCTTCTGTTGAACAGCCTTCCGTTGAACAGCCTTCAACCGAGCAACCACTTCAAACAGCACAATAACCGCAAGTTACTACTCAATAAATCAAACAAAAGAACAAAAGCGAGCATAGGTTTGCAAACCTATGCTCACTTTATTTTTGAATAATTTTTATTTTTTGTGTTTTGGAAGTCTTCGCCAAACCAAAGTAATCAAAGAACTAATAATCGCCACCAACAATGCAGGATACAAGTAACCCTTCAATTTCTGCATACTATCACTGCCACCATCTCCGGAATTGTTAAAATCCAAAAGTTGAGAATCGGTATAATCGAGCGACAAACACTCAATCGAAGAAACGAATGACTGCGGACTGTCATAATAATTTTCCTCTGCCTTAAACAAGATTTGAACCGTATCTATCTTGCCAATACCGGAAAAGGCGGAAAAGTCACAATAAACCTCTGTCCATACCGCTTTTTTTACCCTCCCCACCATTTCATAAACGTCATTCCCTGATATTAAAGATACCGTTATTTGAGAATCATTAACATTGGTAGGCAAAGATGCAATATTGAGCCCAAAATGAAGTATTGGTGATTTCGATATATCCAAGGGAACGTCAAACTTTTTTATTATCCCTCGAGACTCACCCTCGGGAACGTTACCCAAGGTCAGTGAAATCAAATTTTTCTCATTCGAAAAAGTATATCCAGCAGTTAACCTCTCGGTAAAACCGTAACGTTTCCACCCGTCAGTACTTACAGAAAAGTCGGAGAATCCTATTTTACCAACGGCATCAGGCTCTGCAAATGAAATTATTCCCGAAGTTATATTTCTTCTCGCAATATTCTTGCCGGAAAATCCTTCAATAACACTTTCCCAAGTCGCAACACCAAGCATTTCCGATACAAAACCGCTTGCAGTCATTGACAAACTCGTATCAACGTACTTCATAGCATTGTTATAATTACAACTTCTATCGGTGATATAAGCAGACACCAACGTATTCAACGCTCTGTAACAGTTATAAACATAATCAGCGGTTATCTCTTGCTCACTCATATTCACAAATATGCTTTTTTCAATTATTATATAATCCCTTGAAGAATTATTGTACAATAATGCCGAGGATTTAAGATAATTAACTATAACACCGATATTCTTAAACCCAACTCTGTCCGCAAAATATTCGTCTTTAAGTTCATTATCTTCGTAGGAGAAATAGTCTTCTCTATGACCGGGATAGGGATTGTGAGCTACTCCCCAGGCTATATCTCCCATATCGCTTATATAACCGTCCAAAGAATCAAGAAACGCCTTGTTATCATACCTGATTTGAAAATCAAACGGCAATCCTCTGTTCCAGTTTGAGTCAATATACGTGTAAACCTCTACATACGGAGAATACGATCTTGCTGAATTATATACCATACGCAATCCGTTAGCGTACGAGGAAACAAAGTCAATTAAATTTTTATCCCCCATATTGTAGTTGCTTTTTGAATTTGCAACCTGATCTCCAAATACAAAACGGGTAATTACGTTATTTGCACAATATCTTGAAGCAAAAAATTCGGTTATTGCACGAAGGTACATAAGCCCCTGCCTGTCAACCGTATTGTATGCGCAAAATTCAGAATCAAGTTCAGCATCTTTGTGTATCAATACTCGGTTTAAAGCATCGTTTCCTGTATCCGAAACCACAAACACAACAGTAATGTCAATATTTTTTTCTGCATAATTCTTTATCATTGCGCTCAATTCGCTAAAATATTCAATATTATAATAGAAAAGATTTCCCCCGCACTCAAATTTACCGCTTCCATTTTCCTCGGTTTCAAAAAAATCGCCTATGTCAACCCAAATCGCCGTATCCGAAGCGCCAACCTCTTGCATAAAAGATATACTCGTGCCACGTACACCCTTACCGCTTCTTTTTGAGGGCGCAGAAAGTTCCTCTTTTATGAAATTTTCCGGATTGGTTATACATTTAGAATTTGAAATATCCAAATATTCACCGTTTATTTTGAATACAGCCGTATATTTTTTGCACAAAAAAGCTCTCGCATCTTTTTCTTTGCCGTAATCTATACGAAAAATAAAGTCTCCCGATGAAACGTTGGTTTTTGCCAAAGGCTCGTAAGTCAACAAGCTTTCGTTATTTATAATGTCACAAAGCTCATTTGCATATAAATATATTTCTCCGCCGTCATCAATGTTATCTTTATTAACACTGCCTCGTATTATTATTTCTTCAGTACCTGAATTTAAAACGCAGGTATCAATTCCAATCGTGCTTTTTTCTTTAACCGAATACGAAGAACAAGGGGATATCCCGTACACCTTCACGGTGTCCATCTTTACACCCTCGAACAGCAGTCGTATTTCGCGTATATTGTCTCCCTCAAGAGACAAATATGCCGAACAGTAGTTTTTGCTGACATTTACAGAACGATAAAACGCTTCTGAAAATTCATTTTCGCCCCTCTTCACAAAAAGGCGGATATTCTGACACAATCCCTCGGTATAAAAGTCAACTCTGATACTGTTTGCCTTTTCCATATTTTTATATGCAAAGTTGTAAGATTCCAACGCTAATTCATCATTAACTTCAGTTATCGTATAAGCCCCGCCGGAATAACTCCCCGTTCCGCCGACGATATTATAATACTGCGCCCCCACCGATGCCAAAGAATACGCACCCGAATTCTCTGACAATACTATACTGTCTATATAATATTCAAAATCGGCAGACGGAACAAACTGACTTTCATAATTTACAGCAATTTTTATTTTATTTATTCTCTGCCGACCTTCCCAAGCCGAAACGTCAACGAATACGCCGTTCCAACCTTCACATTCAAGTTCATCGGTAAATATAAACGTATCGGCATCCGAATACATCTCAACCCGTACACCGTATTTTGCGCCTTCAATCTCTGTACAGTTCATTGAAAGCACTATAGCAGAATACAATGACAAGTCAAGACTGTCGAGATAAGATTTTTCAATATAATATTTTTGACCGCTTAACGCGTTATCCACTCTGACCACAAGACTTCCTTCACCGGTCAGGGAACCAAAAGGGAAAGCCTTGATTTGTTCAGTCAAGGTTACGTTAACCTTTGTCGAATCAGAATCCCATCCCTCGTTCGTTTCGGAAAAGCCGTTAAGCACTCTGCTTTCAACGTTTTTTAATGCAAATGGGCTAAAGTTATGCATAACGTATGAATCTTCCGCTCCGTCTATGCTAAAACACAGAGATAATGTAACTATAACCACTATAACTACACCTATTATTTTCTTCATACAAGCCCCCCTTTTTGCACTTTTATAATTACATATAAATGATACCACAACTTTGACCATAAATCAATACAAGGTTATTATTGAAAAAAAGATTTTTTGCAAATTATGTACTTGTTATTGACAGTATTTTACAAAAGTAGTATAATTATTAGTGGTTTTATTTTTGAATGTATAGGAGTTAAAAGCCGTGAAACGAGTTGGTTTTGACAATAATGAATATATAAGAAAGCAGTCCGAACAAATTGCAAGAAGAATCTCGGAATTCGGTGGAAAGCTTTACCTCGAATTTGGCGGTAAGCTCTTCGACGACTATCATGCAGCCCGTGTACTTCCGGGCTTTAAACCCGACAGCAAACTTCAGACTCTCAAAAACATAGCAAAAGACGTTGAAATCGTTATAGTAATCAGTTCTTGCGATATAGAAAACTCAAAAATCAGACGTGATATCGGTATTTCATACGACAACGACGTTTTGAGACTCATTGATGCATTCAGAGAATTTGGTCTGTTCGTAGGAAGCGTTGTTATTTCAAAATACGATAATCAACCGTCGGCTAAAAAGTTTATGGAAAGACTTGAAGCTCTTGGAATAAAAACCTATGTTCATTACCCGATTGCAGGATATCCCTACGATGTTTCTCACATTGTAAGTCCTGAAGGCTTCGGTAAAAATGAATATATCGAAACAGAAAGACCTCTCGTAGTCGTAACTGCCCCCGGCCCCGGAAGCGGTAAGATGGCTACCTGTCTTTCACAACTCTACCACGAAAACGAAAGAGGAATTAAAGCGGGATATGCTAAATTCGAAACGTTCCCTATATGGAATATTCCTTTGAAGCACCCGGTTAACCTTGCATACGAAGCTGCAACGGCTGACCTCGATGACATAAATATGATTGACCCCTATCATCTCGAAGCCTACGGGGAAACTGCGGTAAACTACAACAGAGACGTTGAAGTATTTCCCGTTCTTAACGCTATATTTGAGAGAATTCAGGGCGAAAGTCCTTACAAATCTCCCACGGATATGGGCGTAAATATGGCAGGATTCTGCATAGTTGATGACAAAGCGGTAAGCGATGCTTCAAATCAAGAAATTATCCGCCGCTACTTTGCAGCTCTTTGCGACCAACGTTACGGAAAAGTTAAACCTTCGGTAGTTGAAAAAATCGAAGTTTTGATGAACCAGGCAAAAACCTCGACAGATGACAGAAGAACCGTAAAAGCAGCAATTGCCCGTTCAATCGATACTAACAATCACCCCGCAGTCGCTATTGAACTTAACGACGGCAGAATAGTTACCGGAAAAACTTCAAAACTTCTCGGCGCAGCATCGGCAGCACTTCTTAACGCGGTAAAAGCACTTGCAGAATTGCCCAAAGAAACCTTGATGATTGCTCCCGAAACCATTGAGCCTATTCAAAATCTAAAAACAAACACTTTGGGTAACCATAATCCCAGACTTCACACGGATGAAGCGTTGATAGCCCTTGCAATTTCGGCGTCAACCGACGACGTTGCAAAATTGGCTATGGAACAGCTCGAAAAACTCCGTGGCTGTCAGGCGCACTCGACGGTTATTCTTTCGCCCATTGACAATGACGTCTACAGAAAGCTTGGCATTGATTTGACCTGCGAACCCCAATATAATACAAAAAAACTTTATCATAAGTAAATTTAAGAGGATATGGTTTTTGCCCCTATCCTCTTATAATATTAATCAGCAAAAAAGCACTCTCTCGAGTGCTTTTTATTATTTCATTAATCTTTAATTAAAACGTTCAAATATGCCAAAGACAAAGCAAGGTTTTCTTGCTGAACAATAATGTTTTCGGGAACGTTTAAGGATGCAGGACCAAAGTTCCATATAGCCTTTATGCCACATTCAACCATTTCATCGCATACTCTTTGTGCAGCAGATGCAGGAACCGTTATTATACCAATGTTAATATTGTTTTCAAGACAGAATTTCTTGAAATCATTTGCAGAATAAATCTGCTTTCCGCCTGCAGTCTTACCAATTTTGCTTTCATCAGTGTCAAAGGCAGCTACAATGTCCACCCCAAAATCGCTAAATCCGGAATAACCCAACAATGCACAACCAAGCTTGCCTGCGCCTACTATAACAGCGTGGTTTCTCTTATCTACGTTTTCAAGATATTCGCCAAGTTTTGACATAAGTTCTGTCGTTTCATACCCAACCTTTGGCTTGCCTTCGCCGCTTATCATTTGCAAATCTTTTCTTACCAATACGTCCCCAAGTTTAAGATTAGATGCAATCTTCGTTGCAGATATGTACTTTTCATCTGCAGCCAATGACTTCAAATACTTCAAATAAATGGGAACTCTTCCCAATGTCGCACGTGATACCGTTTTTCTCATAATAAAATCCCTCGCATTTAATGCGTCATATGCGGAAAATCGTTTTTCCCTAACATTTTTTCCGTTATTACGGCGCGCTTATTTTATTTCTGTTAATTATATCACTTTTTTTCATTTTTGGGAATAATAAAAAGAGGTATATCGTTATATACTCATTGATATACCACCCTGTTTTAGTTTGTATATACAGAAAGCTCGGCAATATTTAACGTTGCATCAGCACCGTCTTCAAGCCCTCTTTGCATTCCGACCGTAGAAATCGCACAGAATTTAACGTATCTTGCAGAAGTTTTATTAAAAGATATTATTTCTTCATTACCAAAAACACGCACAACGCCCGATATTTGCTCGGTGAAACACTCTCCGTCAACACTTGTAAAAATCTTATAACCACTTACAAAGCGGTCTATTCTGCTTTTCAAACTATCTCCCGCAGCCTTCAACTCACCGGATATACATCTTGGTGAATATATTCCTACGGCACAAATATCATACAACCCCTTCATATCCACCAAAAGTTCAGCCTTTTTCAAATTACTGTCCCAAGTATCATAGACGTCATTGTTTGCAAGAACATCAACATTGGTATCAGTCAAAAGTTCGGTAACGGTAAATCCTTGTTTTTCAATGGGAAAAAGACTTTTTTCTGTCATATCACTGTTCCTTCTTCCCGTAAATACAGGGGGAGACCAGGTACGTCTTTCTTTGCTGTCAACAAAGCGGAGATAAAAATATTCTGCTTCATTTGATTTTACACTAAAATCAAAATTCGAAAAATCTACATTTTCTATAGACTTAACCGTTTTTCCGTTATTTGAAATAACGTCGCATCTTATGGGAATTGACGTTTCGTCATCTTCAAAACACGATATATTAACAGAAAAATCATATTTTTCAGCCATATCAAGATCGCATGGCACATTTTTCCCGTTTACTTTAACCAAAAGTTTTATATTAGCACTTTCACTGGCATAAAAACGTAAGTTATAAAGCGCATCAAGAAATGCTTCTTTAGATTTTTCATACGCCATTATAACGGTCTTTGCAGGATACGCCTTGTAACCCCAATTCTCTGGTCCATGGTGGTCACATGAACTCACCGTTGAAACACGAAAACCCGCATCAAGCGCACACGAGAAAGAATATTCGTTTACGGCGTTAGATCCAACGTTGTATCCGTTCCCAACCTCAATTCCCCTCATAAGCTTGGCTAATTCCGGACTATATTTATTTTTGAAATCAAAGTTCCAGATTCCGTCTTTTCCGCCCCCCATTTCCTGCGGGTGCGCAAAAATACCAACGGCATATTCGAAATTTTTGTAAGCGTCAATAAATTCCTGCCAACTTTCACAAGACACATAGTTGTCAGCATTGATAACAACGACCTCTCCGCCGTTTTTATGCCTGACACCAAATCTGTCCGTTTCAATCACCGATACGTCAGACTCATTGCCGGCAAAAATTATCTGCTCCATAGGCTGAAACTCTTCAACAGCCACAAAAGTCTCAAAAAAATTCTTTTTTGTCAGCAAAATTGCGTGATCTGTAATCGAACTGCAGTCTAATAAATTTTCATTTTTTATTTTTGTTATATAGTCCCGTGGCAATCCCGTCTGTCTTTTTGGAAAAGTATCAGGATTATGGTCATTAGAGGTGTGATCGTGAAAATTTCCGCGAAAAAAGCAAATCTTATCCGTTTCGGTAAGAGTTCTCATTTCACGGGAAATAACCTTGCATTTATATTCAGTACCACTACATTTTGCAATAACATAGGACTCGCCCGCCGCCGTCAACGTAAGCAATACTCCGTTGTTAACCGCAAAATCCGTACAGTCGGAGAGTTCTGTAATCCCTACGGTATCCCCGTATACACTCCACTCTATATCCTCTTGTTCTTCATTTCCGTCACTTATAAGCCAAAGCGGTAGAACGTCTCCACAAAACGAAATTATTCTGCTTTTCGAAAGCCTCTTTTCCATAATCTATTACCCATTCACTTAACAAGTCGGCTTGGTCTTGTGCAGCTCCTCGATAAACAACATATCGAGTTTTGATAACTTGTAATCCTTTTTATATATTAGCACGTCTTTATATAGAGTCCCATTTTCGTCGCACTTCTTTTCTACAAGTCCGTAGCTTTTCAATATTTTTTCTGGTACGGGCGATACCCACACAAAAGTCTCTTTGTTTTCAGAAAGCAGGTCAAGATGACTAGCTCTCTCAAACACATATATTTTTCTCTCGTTTTCACTTGTTATTTCACTTTTCTTCTCATCGGTAACGGGTAATGACGGAATTGATGAATCCGCGTGTATTATCTCGATATACGAAGACAATTCGGATATTTTCACCGTCTCTTTAGAGGCAAGCGGGCTATCCTTGTGTACAACGAGTCTGTAATGGAACTCGGCTATATCCTCTACGTTAAGCCCCTTTTCTTCAAGCATTATTTTAAAATACTTGTCGTACTCATTGGCATATCTCACAATACCCAAACTATAGTCCGACATAAGAATATTGTTTATCGCTCTCCAAGAGTTTGTTTCATTATAAAAAACCTCGGCATGCGTCGTATCGATATGTTTGGAAAAATAAGAAAACGCTTGTGAAATATATCCGGAACGGGGAGCAGAAACAGAAAATTTCTGTTTTTGAGCTTTGCCGTGCTTATATATATGTTCAACAGCGTCAATTTGGTACAAAATCTGTTGAGCATAGTTCAAAAACTCTCTGCCCTCGATAGTCAACACCATTCCCTTTGCGGAACGGTCGAATATAGTTATACCAAGGTCAGCTTCCAGATCCTTTATCGCGCGGCTCAAGTTAGGTTGAGCAACAAAAAGCACCTCGGCAGCCTTATTAATCGAACCCGCCTTTGCAACCTCTACTGCATATTTCATATGAAGAATATTCATATATACACCCTCCCATTGACATCTTTACTGTTAATCAGAGAACAAAACTGTTATATTCTTTGCCGTCAAGGTTTTTCCAATATAATTCGTTACCGTCAAGCAACATATAAGAGTGTTCGGAATTTTCTTTCGGGATAGACACAGAACCCGGATTTAAAATTATTATTCCGTCTTCCTCATAGCACTTTGGTATATGAATATGACCGAAAAGCAATGCATCGCCCTTTTGTAAAGGAGGAAGATTTTCAGGACCGTATTTATGTCCGTGAGTTGCATAAATCATTCTGTCGCCTACGGTTATAATACCGTAATCCGCAAGAACGGGGAACTTCAAAACCATTTGGTCAACTTCGGTATCACAGTTACCCCTAACGCACATTATTCTATCTTTCATATTATTTAATATTTCAATTACCTTTTTGGGTGCATAGTCTTTAGGCAAATCATTTCTCGGGCCGTGATACAATACGTCACCCAAAATCAACATTTTGTCTGCTTTTTCTCTTTCAAATGCCTCAACTAACTTTTCACAATAATAAGCTGAACCGTGTATGTCCGACGCTATAAGCCATTTCATAATTACTGACCTCTCATTGATATATCATTTTATATATACACAGTATAACAAACAAGATGTTTAAAGTCAATAATCTTGTTACAATAAATACTTTTTCACAGAACAAAAAAATATCCACCCTTAAATTAAAGGTGGATATAATTTTTTATCTTCTGTCGGTCATAATCAGACTTTCCGAATTAACACTTCCGTCATCTCGTACCGTTCTGAAATAATAACCATCTTCGTCCTCGCCGCGATATATTTTTACCGTAGCTCCTAAAGGAGCCTCCGCCTGATAGTTTATAACAGCGGTAATAACTCTGTTATTCTTGTAATCGGGCAAATAATCGCAATATACATCAAGATAATTTGTATTATTCATGTGCATATTAATATCGGTATCGCTGTAATTTACTGCATATTCACCGATAAGCCCAAGCTCAACTTCCGCAGGTATTCTGAACCTCGCAGGCATATCCAGCTCAAGCATATTGGGTTCAGCATCAAAACCAAACTCAACTTCGGTTACTCGGCAAAGCTTCTTTGTAACAATATCGACAAGCGCGAACACCGCAACCATTTCTGCAACCAAATCCTCGTCTCTAAACACTCTTGAACAACGGTAAAAACTTACCCCTTTGCTCTCAACCGCCCAAGTCTCAACACGTATTTCATCAAATGCGTAGAGCTCTCTGTAAAAGCTGAGGTTTATCTTACTGAGAATAAATGCTTTGTTATCAGCTCTAAGCTCAGCGTTCGACGGGCCGTATTTCCTCATTTGAAGATTTGCCGTTTCATGCATATAACGAAGTATCTCCGACGGTCTTACGACGCCGTTGAAATCGCACTTCTGACTGCTGATTCTATATTTTTCCGTGTAGATCATAAACCAAAATCCGCAACGGACTTAATTACATTTTGCCGTTTGAGCCAAGAACGTTAACAATCTTATGAGCAACCATCTTGCGAACTTCTTCTCTACCAACCTTGAGATATTCTCTGGGGTCAAATGCAGAGGGATTTTCAGCAAATACTCTACGGATACCTGCTGTCATAGCAAGTCTGATGTCAGAGTCAATGTTGATCTTACATACTGCCATGCCTGCAGCTTTTCTGAGCTGTTCCTCGGGAATACCGATAGCATCGGGCATCTTTCCACCCTTTTCGTTGATTTCCTTAACCGCTTCCTGAGATACGGAAGAAGCGCCGTGAAGAACAATCGGAAATCCGGGAAGTCTCTTTTCAACTTCTTCAAGAATATCAAAACGAAGCGGAGGGGGAACAAGGATACCCTTTTCGTTTCTTGTGCACTGCTCGGGTGTGAACTTGTATGCGCCGTGGCTTGTACCAATTGCAATTGCAAGTGAGTCAACGCCTGTACGGCTAACAAATTCTTCAACCTCTTCAGGACGAGTATATGAAGAATCTTCTGCAGATACTTTAACGTCATCTTCAACGCCTGCAAGTCTTCCAAGCTCACCTTCAACAACGCAGCCGCGTTCGTGAGCATATTCAACTACCTTCTTTGTAACTGCAATGTTGTCTTCGAATGAGTGATGAGAACCGTCAATCATAACAGATGTAAAACCGCCGTCAATGCATGCCTTACAAATTTCGAAATCTGCGCCGTGGTCAAGGTGAAGAGCAATATCAACGCCTGTATCCTTGATAGCAGCCTGTGCCAAAGCCATAAGATATTCGTGCTTTGCGTACTTTCTTGCGCCTGCAGATACCTGAAGAACTACGGGAGAATTGAGTTCCTGCGCTGCTTCTGTAATAGCCTGAACAATTTCCATATTGTTGATGTTAAATGCGCCAATAGCATAACCGCCTTCGTATGCCTTTTTAAACATCTCTTTTGTTGTAACTAATGCCATGATTTACACTCCTTATATTTATAAATATATTATTTTTTCTTATCCAATCTATTTTAGCCCAAAATCCATTCTAAATCAAGTACTTTACAAAGATTTACATAAAATTTTGTTAATTTTTTACATAACATATTATAATCCAATACTATTTCCATAAAAAACCGCGTACGATTTTTATCATACGCGGAATTTTTTTATTACTGTTCTTCTTTATTCAAACGATCGAGCCAGATAAGACCAATATCCATCGCATCAAAGAGTCCGTTTCTGTCAAACTGCTTTACAACTCTTTCGTGCGGCGGCTTCGAAGTATCTGTGCTAAGCACCTGCAAAATAATCTTGTCGGGTACTTCAACATCATTTCCCTTTTCGTCTTTTACAGTCTTGTTGCTCAAAACCATCATAAACAATACGTATTTATCAGACATACTTCCATAACAGAAAGTGTTTCCCTCTCTCAAAAGGGGCTTTCCTCTGAACATCAGATTCTGTCCTTCAACAAACTTTGCATCTGCCATATATTTTTTAGCCTCCTTGGAAATTCTCTTAATCATTAATACATATATAATACTACAAATTTGCTGTTATGTCAAGATTATGCAAAAATCAACCGAACGCCTTTTTCATAGCTTTGTCAATTTCTTCCTCGTTTAGCGTAGGTTTAATATCGCAAGGAACAGCTGACCAAACCTCTGTGTGAGTTACGGCATTTCCCGGAAGAATATCACCTATATGACCGAGCGTTTCAATCTCAAGTATCGCTTTATTCGTATATATCTCGCTCGAAACGTTCATATCGGGATATTCGCCCTTGCTGTAGTCGGAATCGTAACTTATCGACATCGCCTGACCTTTGTTAAAGCAATAGAGTTTGCCCTCGTAGTTCGTATAGCCTATCTTCGCAGGAACTTGTGTATCTGCAGGATCTTGCTGTACCGCAATATACTTTTCACCAAGCATAATTCTTTCATCGTTCATTCTCGTATATGGCCAAAAAACAATCTGTCTGTTAGGTAAAAGAGCGTTATTTTTTTCAGGTTGTTTCATTACGGCAATACCATTTTTGTCGGTTATGGTTATTCCCCATATTCCCTTTTTCACTGTCTCTTTTCCCACATTCATCAAGTAATGGGTAACGGTCATTGTATTGTCAGCGCCCATAGTAATAAGATACTGCTCCTGCATATCGGTTATTTTCTGCGGAGGAGGCGTAACAAGAACCTTTACTATACCGTCGATATTTTCAACGCTATATTCAACCGGCTCGTCATCGGGATAGTAAGTTTTTGGCATTTCCTCAGGGCTTATCCACATTCTGTGACCGCCGAGCGTACGACACTTCTTGCCCTCGCCAAACATCGACGATACGTCAACGAATCTTTCAAGCTCATCATCGTTAAACATTAAATTTTCACAACCGCTTACATTAAACTTTATAATTCTCGGGCCCATATCAAGAGTAATATACGCCTCTATCTTGCCGTTATCTAATCTCAAGCATTTCCCAAATTTTTTATAATTTACAACCTCGGTAATCATAAAACATCATTCTCCTTTTTTCGTAAAATTCATATTTGAGCCGCTATATACGGTTTTCTTTTCAAAAACTCATCGGCAGGCTTCGGGTTCTTACACATAAGAGTAAGCAAATTTTCTGCCGCAAGGCTAAATTCCGCCTGTTTTCTCGCTTCCTCTTCCGCTTTTTTATAATGAGATGGCTTTGTAAAAACAGCTATACTTCCCTCTTTTTGTATTCTTCTTACAAATTGTCTGCCCAGCTCGTTACACGCCAAAACCTGCGTATACTTTGGGGGTGTCCTTAACATATCGGTATATACCCCTGTCATACCGTGAAGTATACACCGTCTTATTTTGGCGTTGGTATAGGATTTCCCCGACAGTTTTCCGATAAGATCTGCCAAAGATACGCTTTCTTTTGCCGCTTTGACAAGTCTTTCGGCAATTCCGTTCGTCATTCCCTCGTATTTTTCAAGCTCTTTTGGATCTGCGCATCTGTAAAATGCTAAAATTGCCTTTTCGGCATATTCCATACCGTACCTATCTTGTTTTTCAAAAAGAGAAGAAACCTCGTTCGGTACCGTATCAAATTTATTTTCTTCAGTTATTCTCTTACGTGTTTCCGTCGCCGAAAAGCCAACTTCACGCTTATACGTTACGGGAATAATGGGGCTGTTCAGTTTTTTTATGGCGCTTATATATTCTACACCCAATATATCATTAGGTTTTATTGCAACCGACTGCTCGTATAACTTTTTATAAACTTCTTCACGCAAAGCAGCATAAGGCTTGTCTTTGTTTTTCTTATCTTCCCTTGCATTTTTCATCATAAGGTCAAATTCATCTGACAATAATCTTTCACTCATCTGTGACAGTAAAGCAATATCGCCTGATTCGCTTCCGAAACAAAGCTCATCAACAACACCGAGCGAGTTCGCAACGGATACTCCGCCCATTGCAAAAAACTCCGCCGCCGAGCAAGAATAAGGATATGGCAACTCAAGAACAAGGTCTGCCCCCGACCTGACAGCAGCTTCTGCTCTGATATACTTATCGAACATTGCCGCCTCTCCGCGCTGAACGAAACCGCCGCTCATTATGCATATAATATTGTTTCCCTTTTGCTTAACAGCGTCAATTTGCACTTTGTGTCCGCAATGAAAAGGGTTATATTCACAAATTATAGCCGTTGTTTTCATATTATTGATTATTTTTTCCTTTAATTTTCTTTTTTTAATGAAAAATCGCTTTAACGTCTTGCATTTTTTTGAAAAATACTGTAAAATAAGATGATTACAATTCATTATATCATACTTTTGAAAAAATAAAAATACTTTTTCATAAATTTTTTGGAGGTTTTACAAAATGAACGTACTTGTTGTAAATGCAGGAAGTTCCTCTCTTAAGTATCAGCTTTTTGATACAAGCAAAAACGTAGTTCTCGCAAAGGGTATTTGCGAAAGAATCGGTATCGGCGGCAAAATTGAACACAAAATTGACGACCGTAAGTATACAGAAGAAACAGAAATCCCCAACCACACTGTTGCAACTCAGCTCGTTATCAAGTATCTTACAGATCCTGAAATGGGCTGTGTTAAGTCCATGGATGAAATCGAGGCTGTAGGTCACAGAGTAGTACACGGCGGTGAATATTTCTCCGAATCTATGCTTCTCACTGACGAAACTCTCGAAAAGCTCGAATTGTGCCGCGACCTTGCTCCTCTCCACACACCCGCACACATTATGGGTATTCAGGGTTGTCTCGAGGCTATGCCCGGCAAACCCCAGGTTCTCGTATTCGACACCGCTTTCCATCAGACAATGAGCAAGCAGGCATATATGTACGGTCTTCCCTACGAAATGTACGAAAAGCACCACATCCGTCGTTACGGCGCTCATGGTACTTCTCACAGATACGTTGCAGCTGAAGCTGCAAAGCTCCTCGACAAACCCGTTGAAGAAACAAAGATTATTACTTGCCATATCGGTAACGGCTCTTCTATCTCTGCCGTTAAGGGCGGCAAGTGCATAGACACAAGCATGGGTTTCACTCCCCTTGCCGGTATCCTTATGGGTACTCGTTGCGGCGACATTGACCCCGCTATCGTTACATACATTATGAAGGCAGAAGGCTTCACCCCCGACGAAATGAGCGACTATATGAACAAGAAGTGCGGTTTTCTCGGTCTCTCCGGCATTTCATCTGACGCTCGCGATATTGAAGCTGCTATTCTCGAAGGCAACGAAAGAGCTGAACTCGCAGCTACAACACTTGCATATCAGATAAAGAGATACATTGGCGCATACACCGCAGCTATGGACGGTGTTGATGCAGTTATCTTCACTGCAGGTATGGGCGAAAACAACACCCAGCTTCGTGAAAGAGTTTGCACCGGCCTCGAAAACTTCGGTATTAAGCTCGACCTTGAACTTAATGCAAAGACAAAGGTTCAGCCCAACAACGTACTCATTTCTACTCCCGATTCCAAGATTAAAGTTTACGTTATTCCTACAAACGAAGAGCTCGTTATCGCATCCGACACAGAAGCTATCGTTAAGGCTCTCTAATTTCCCAAAAGCATTAAACTCTCCGCTATTTGCTATAGCGGAGAGTTTTGTTTTTTCACCGGCATGTACACACTTGCAATATTTTTGAATATATGTTATAATACCCAAGAATTTGATTACCTTTATTATTAAAAAACAACGAGGTACAAAAATGAAAGACAATACAAGACAAATCAGCTTTATTTCTATTGCCTTTTTGATTTCTCTGTTTTGTGTAGGGCTATTCCATGAATACCTTTCTTGCATAGCATCAATTTTTTTGGCATCGTGGCTCTTTGTTAATCACCTTCGCAAAAACAAAACGGTAATATATTTAAACCTTACGTCCTTTAGTATTATACTTATTGTTTTATTTTACGGATTAACAGCACTCTGGGCAGTCGATTCGGGTATGGCATTTATAGGTTTTTTAAAATATCTCCCACTGTTGTTGTTTGCAATATCCCTTATGCAAACAGAAGAAAAAGACACTATACTCAAACTTTTGCCGTATACCGTTACTCTGATGACTGTATTGTCAGCCATTTTGGCACAGATACCTTCCCTTGAACATTTTTTTATAATTGAAGGAAGACTTAGCGGATTTTTACAGTATCCAAACACTTTTGCAATTCTCGTTTTAATATCTGAATTGTTGCTTTTAAGCAAAGAGAAAATTAAATACTACGACTTAATTTGCATTATTCTGCTTGTCGTCGGACTTGTATATACGGGCAGCCGAGCAGCATTTATTATAGCAATTGTTGCAAATATTGCTACCATTCTTTTTACAAAAACAAAAAAATTTATTTTCTATTCAATCATTGCGCTTTTGGTGAGTGGATTTGCCGCAGTTGTATTTCTGGTTGCTACCGATAACACGTATATCATAGAAAGATTAGCCACTATAAACTTTAAAGAAAGTACTTTTATCGGCAGATTTCTTTACTTTGTTGATGCATTGCCCGTTATACTGAAAAACCCCTTTGGCATGGGTTTTTTGGGTTACTATTATATGCAAGGCGCTTTCCAGAGCGGTGTTTATTCAACGGCATATATCCATAACGACTTTTTACAGCTTCTGTTAGATATAGGCTGGATTCCATCAGCTTTATTCATTTTTGTTATCCTAAAAAGAGTATTCGGGAAAGATACCCCAAAATCATACAGAATAATTTTAGCAACATTGGTTTCACACAGCTTGTTTGATTTTAATTTGCAATTCATATCAATTTTCTTTATATGTATTCTGTTATTGGATTTTAACTTCGGCAAAAAGCACGTTATTTCGGATAACAAGTGGGCAATATGTGCTTTAGCCGCATTTATTACTTGTGTTTCTCTCTATATGGGAACGTCGTTAGTGCTTTACAGAGTCGGCCGGTATGATGCGTCGTACGCTATGTATCCATATAACCACAACACAGAAACTGCCATATTGTTAAACACGAAAGATATAGAAACGGCTAACAGCATTGCAACAAAAACCCAGGAAAGAAATAAATATTTCTTACTTGCATATAGCGTAAAATCGCGCTACGCTTACAGCAAAGGCGATTTCGCAACACTTATAACGCTGAAAAATAAAACTTTTGAAATAGCCCCTTTCGTCTATGAAGAATACGAAGAATACGCGCGTATGCTTATAAACGGAATAGAACTTTACAAACAAGCGGGAGATTTAAAAAGCCAACAAATATGCATTAGCGAACTAAAAGCAATTCCACAAAAACTTGATGCTTTGAACGACAGAATCAGTTTTCTAGGCAAAAAAATAAAAGACCAACCGCAAACACGGTTACCCGACGTACTTGTCGAATATATTAACAGTATAGAATAATCCCCTACTTTCTTGAAAGGAAGTACGCCCGCTTTCTTTCGCAGAAAGCTTGGCAAAGAACTTGCTTCTCTGATTTGTGCGAACTTAATTAAATGGTCATCCTGAGCGAAGGCAGTGTAACTGCCGAAGTCGAAGGATCCCATTATCTGTGCGCAATAATTATGGGATTTCTCGATTCCGCTTCCTTCGGCCGTTCCACTCGAAATGACACTTTAATACTGTTCGCACAAACCTGTTATTCGAGGTTTCTTTGCTTACTTTCTTTCCTCAAAAGAAAGTAAGCGGCCTTTTGTTATGTGGGAGGGGCAAAGCCCCGACAATTAACAACAAAAAAAGAGCACACGAAAACGTGTGCTCTTTTTTATGTTATTTTATAGTAACCTGAAGCCTGATAGCTGTTCTGATATCATCATTTATTGTTACTTCAGAAAAAATAGGTACACATACAAGCTCAATACCCGAGGGGGCAAGAAAACCTCTTGCTATTGCGATAGCTTTTACAGCCTGGTTAACGGCACCTGCACCGACAGCTTGTAATTCTGCTTCTTTCTGTTCGTTAATAACCCCCGCCAAAGCCCCTGCAACCAAGTTTGGATTTGACTTTGACGATACCTTCAAAATTTCCATATAATGTGTTCTCACTTTCGTTTCTATAGTTCGTACGTATATATGTAAACTAAAAATTATCTTCATCTATAAAACGTAACTATTACATTATATGGTATTACCTTGTTTTTTGCAAGGTTTTTTTGCAATTTTTTCAAAAAAATATCGCAACACACAAAAAGCGAGGTCAAAACCTCACTCTTTTTATTGTTTTTGCCTTTATTTCCTGATTTCCCGACGTGTCAAATTCAATTATAACACCGTTATACTCAACATCTCCGTCGGCAAACTCAAAGCGCGCAGGCATTTTTGTTCTCATTTTTTCAATTATTATTTCTGACTTTACGCCCAAAATAGAATTTTTCGGACCACACATTCCGAGGTCTGTTATATATGCCGTACCCTTTGGCAATATTTGCTCATCTGCCGTCTGAACATGGGTATGCGTACCGAATATTCCGCTTATTTTGCCGTCAAAGTATCTTGCCAAAGCATATTTTTCTCCCGTAGCCTCGGCGTGTATATCAAGTAAACTTATATCATACTTCCCTTTTTGGCTTTCAAGACATTTTTCAACTGCTCTGAACGGACATTCAAGACTCTCCATATATACGGTTCCCGATACGTTCATAACAAGAACCCGATATCCGTTACAGTCGGCTATAGTATATCCGTTACCTGCACATTCTCCGGGAAAATTCATTGGCCTGACTATATTGGGGCTTGAGTCAAGAAAAGGACGGAGTGAATTTTTCTGCCAGATATGGTTTCCGCCGGTTATAACATCAACACCGTAATCAAGCAACATTTGAGCCGCATCAGCCTCAAGTCCGTTTCCGCGGCTGGCATTTTCGCCGTTTGCTACTACAAAATCTATTTTTTCATTCTTTCTGTAGTCCCAGAGTTTAGTTTTCAGTCCATCAACCGCCATAGGACTTACTATATCGCCTAATGCCAATATTCTCATTTTTTCTACCTTTCTATTATATGGCTTTTTCGCCATATATAACAATATCACAATCCGTATGTTTTATCCATACGGACTGTGATACAGTAAAACGCATATAAATATATATTCAAACGGGTAACGTTCCGTTTATTCATTTCGAATTCGTTCTATATAAATATATGTGAAAATTGTGTTTTACACAATAATGAAGATTACTTCGCGTACTCGATAGCGCGGTTCTCTCTGATTACGTGAATCTTTATCTGACCGGGATATTCAAGATTTTCTTCAATCTTCTTTACAACATCCCTTGCTATAAGTACCATCTGCTCGTCATTCACTTCATTGGGTTTAACCATTATGCGAACCTCACGACCTGCCTGAATTGCATAAGACTTTTCAACACCGTTAAAGCTGTTTGCAATTTCTTCAAGTTTCTGAAGTCTCTTGATGTAGTTTTCAAGGTCTTCACGACGAGCGCCCGGTCTTGCAGCGGATATAGCATCTGCCGCTTGTACTATCATTGCTATGATAGTACGGGGTTCAACATCGTTGTGATGAGCCTCAATAGCGTGAATAACTTCTTTGTTTTCCTTATACTTCTTGGCGAGGTCAACACCCAATTGTACGTGTGAACCTTCAACCTCTTGTGTAAGTACCTTACCTATGTCATGGAGCAAACCTGCTCTCTTTGCAAGAGTACTGTCTACGCCCATTTCATCGGCTATCATACCGGAGAGATGAGCAACCTCAATAGAGTGGCGGAGTACGTTCTGTCCGTAGCTTGTACGGTACTTAAGTCTACCGAGCAACTTAACGAGTTCGTTGTTCAATCCATGAACACCCGTTTCGAATATTGCCTTTTCTCCCGCCTGTTTAATGGTGTTATCTACTTCCTTACGAGCTTTTTCTACCGTTTCCTCAATTCTTGCAGGATGTATTCTTCCGTCGGAAATGAGTTTTTCCAGCGTAATTCTCGCAACTTCTCTTCTGATCGGGTCAAATCCCGAAAGGGTTATCGCTTCAGGCGTGTCATCTATTATAAGATCAACTCCCGTAAGCGTCTCAATTGCACGAATGTTTCTGCCTTCTCGACCTATAATTCTTCCCTTCATATCGTCGTTGGGAAGAGGAACAACGGATACCGTAGTTTCTGATACGTGGTCAGCCGCGCATCTCTGGATTGCAAGGGAAATAATATTTCTCGCCTTGTCATCAGCCTCTTCTTTGAGCTGATTTTCAATCTCAACAATTCTCTGCGCCGCTTCGTGTTTAACCTCGTCTTCAATACGCTGTACAAGTTCTTTCTTTGCTTCTGCAGCGCTTATACCGGCAATCTGCTCAAGTTTTTCAAGCTGTTGTACTCGCAATTCCTCGAGGCGTTCCTTTAATTCTTCATTTTCCTTGATCTTGCGGTTTAACTGTTCGTCTTTTTTCTCTAAAGCTTCCGTTTTGCGTTCAAGAGTTTCTTCCTTCGTTACTGCGCGGCGTTCAAGTCTGGAAACTTCATTTCTTCTTTCCTTAATCTCACGCTCAAGCTCGTTTCTGGAACGAAGTATCTCTTCTTTTGCTTCAATAAGAGCTTCTTTCTTTTTGGTTTCAGCCACCTTTTCTGCATCATTTACAATATTCTTGGCTCTTTCTTCCGCCAATCCTATTTTAGCTTCGGTTACTTTTTTGCGATATGCAATACCCAAAACCATTCCGACAGCAATACCGACTGCAAGGGCAACGATTGCAACTATAGCTTCAATCACAGCAGTGCACCTCCTTAGTCAATATTTTATTTTTTACAAGCAAATATAATTATAATACCAACAATGCCTAAAACTGCTGCGACAGCCGAGCATATAACAAATAATCCTACTATACTTATTGCCATATATTTCAAGACCTCACATAAGTTTCAGTCATTGTATATTAAACACAACATTTACCCATATTACATATATTTTATACTATAAGAAGCAATATGTCAATAAAATTCCAAAGAAAAAATATAATAATATATGCAATTCCGCTAAATACGTGAAAGTACACAACATCCAAGGGTAATGTACTAAGATTTCACAATAATTATTGAACACTTTCACCAAAAAGTACATTATGCACAAACTCCGCTTGACACAAAACGGTTTTTTTGGTAAAATTACCGCAAGGTAAATAAATTATTCATTACTTTTATCTAATTTATGCAAACTAATTCCGGGAGGCACTATGAAAAAAACTTTTTCGAAAATTTTAGCACTTACATTAGCGCTTATTATGCTCCTTTCTATGCTCGTTGCTTGCGGTGGAAGTGGCGGCTCAAAAGATAAAGATGAAGAAGAAATAAAAGGAACCGCCGAAAACCCAAATCTTCCCGCAAAAGATTACGGAGGATATGAATTTACGTTTATTACAAACGAGGGAAGCGCATACAACACAGGCTATCTTGTATCAGATGGAGAAGACAGCAAGATTCTTGATTCTTCTATCGCAAAAAGAAACTCTATCCTTGAAGAAAAATACAATATAAAAGTTTGTCAGCTTAACGTTACAAACATTCTTACTACGGTAAGAACACAGGTTATGGGCGGTGCGTGTGAATTTGACGCTATTCTTGCTTCGTGCTCGAACCTCGCGACAATGGCTCAAGAAAACTTACTTATGAACCTGCTTGATATCGAAACTTTTAATTGGGATAAATCTTATTGGGACAGCAACTCAAAAGATCAGCTTATGATAGGCAACAAGCTGTTTTTTGCAAACTGCGCTCTCAATATACATACTATAGGCTTCTGCGTATTTTTCAACAAGAAATTGGTTGAAGATTTTCAGCTTACCGACCCTTATGAATTAATGAAGAACAACCAGTGGACTATTGATAACTGGGCAAATATGGTTAATTCCGTTTCTGTTGACGTTAACCAAGACGGACACATGACCGAGGTTGATAAATACGGAACTCTTATGGAACACCACAATCCGAGAATGTTCCTTTACGCTTCCGGACTCAGAGCGACCACCAACGACGAGACGGGATATCCTCAAATTACACTTATGCAAAACGGCGACAAGACTGTAACTCTTTATGAAAAACTGAAGCAAGTTTTCACAGATTCGTCGCACTCATACTGTATGACCTGCTCGGACGTAAAATTTGACAGTTCTCAGTACTCTCATAAATACGCATATCTCCGCTTCTTGTTTACACAGGATTTGTATTTGTTCCACTATACCAGCGAGGGCGCGCTCTCCGGATTTGCCGAGATGGAAAGCGAATTCGGTGTTCTTCCGTTCCCGAAATACGACGAACACCAAGAGGGATATAAGACGATATATCCTTATAACAATAACCTCTTTGCGCTCCCTAACGTACAAGAAGATTTGGAACGTACGGCAACTATAATTGAAGATATGAACTATATATCAAGCTTTACGATTGTACCGACTTGGTTTGAAACGCTTCTCACAAGAAGATACGTCAGAGATGATGAATCCGAAGAGACTTTGCATATACTCCGCAATAACTGCGTATATGATATCGGTCTTTACTACAACTTCGGCGACCTTCGTTCCGGCATACTCGACGTTGACCCGCAAACGTCAAATATTTCGAGAAACTATGCAAGACTTGAGAAAGCCGTAAAAGCTCATATTAAGAAGATTTACGCCGACTTCGATGAATTTAAATAATACAAAACAAGCCTTTTCCAAACGGGGAAGGGCTTGTTTTTTACCTCTATGTATTTATTACATAGAGGTGATACTTTGCTGACAACATTGACACCTTTCGACAAATTTTGCTGGGCGATACATAGTGTTGTGGAGAGATATAACAAATAGCAAAACGGAGCAGAAAGCCTGCTCCGTTTTTTACTTTGTTTTATAATCGTCTATGATTTGAACTATATGCGAAACAAATTCTGTTGGTAGTCCGTCAACATTTATAGAATTAGTAGGTGTTAGTCTCAACAAATAATCAGTAGATACATTGAATGTTTTTGCAAGTTTGACAAGCATATCTATTGACGGCTGAATATTATCGTTTTCCCAATTTGAAACGGTTTGTTTTGTAATACCTAATTTTTGAGCCAATTGCACCTGTGTCCAACCAAAAGATAATCGCAATTCACATATTTTCTTGCTTAACATAACTAGCCTCCAAGACAAATATTACAATACTATTATCTCAAAAATCTCGACAAAATAAAATACTATGGTATTCTAATATTGGACTTTGGTTCGACAATGTTATACAAAAAGAGGTATAGTTATGAGTTTTTTTGATGAAATTAAAAAGAAATTGGCGGAAGCAAAAGCACAGAAAGAAAAGGATGCGTCAATACAATCATTAGAAAGGTATGGCTCTATTCAGGGAGGCAGCCTTCAAGAAATGGTAGATTATTCTTTGGATAATGAACGCATCATTGTTTTTAACAAGGCTAAAAACGGCAAACTTCAGTTTATAGAAGAATATCCAATCGATAATGTTGTTGATTTTAAATTAATAAACAGCGAACAGGAAGATAATGGTATCGTAGGTGTATATAATAAGCATGATTTAGAGATAGCGCTTATCACGGGAGAAAAATTTGAACTTTGTCATATTTATTTTATAAAAGAAACTGATAATCAATTTACAAAGATTAGTCAAATGAAGAAAATAGCAAACATTCGTGATACTATATTAGCTTTCGCATCTGTAATAAGTGATGAAGCTACTAAAAAATGGGCAAACTCCGTTTACGAACAAGATGGTCTTTTGCCTATTTTTGACGAAAACGGTGAGATTTCGACAAGTAATATAGAAGCAAACATAGAAAGAATCAAAACAAGATAGTTTGAATTTAGAAAAGGAGTGAACACAAAATGGGTAAAATGACGCTTAATAAAATAAACAAAAATTGCGGAAACTGTGCATACTGGTGTGGTGAAAGAACAATTGACACTATCAGAAAATGTGTCGTTGTAGAAACGGGAACCTCTGGAAAATGCGGAAAAAAATTAGCACCCATGTTATATAACGCAGCGTGTAATAATTACGAATTACATCCCATATGTAAATAAGTTTTATAAAAGCAAACAGTATAAAACTCCTTTGTTGACAGATAATAGAAGTATTATCAAATCAACAAAGGAGTTTTTATATATGAAAGCCACTGGAATAGTTACAAAAAATAACTCAACAATAAACTAAATTTCTTTTTAAGTTTCATTTCTTGCCTGCTTACTTTCTAAAAATTCTCCCGAATAGACTTTGCGATCCACCATTAATAAACTGATCCAAATCCTTGAGGAGTTCGGCACAGCTCTTATATCTATTCTTATAATCTGGCTCGATACACTTCTCAACGATACGCACCAATCGTGAATCGGCATTAGGATTCAATACCTTAATAGACTTACATCTAAATCCAGGAATCTTAGGATCATCCTTTGTAAGCATATAATAAAGAGTCATTCCGAGACCATAGATATCTGTTTCAGGCCGAGCGTGTCCTTTATATTGCTCAGGTGCTGCATAGCCAACGGTACCAACTATCTGATCATCCTCGCGTCCATCATCATGATATCTCATTGCTATGCCGAAGTCGAACATCTTAACATCTAATCCATTGTGAATCATAATGTTGGAGGGCTTTACATCTCTGCATACAATAGGCGGATTAAGCTCATGCAGTGATTGTAGAATTCTTGCGACATTTCTTCCTACCATTGCAACACGCTTGGATTCCATAGGTCCTGACTTTGTAGCTAATACTCGGTCAAGTGTTTCGCCATCAAGGTATTCCATCACAAGGTAGATATACTTTGAAGTCTGAATCATTTCAAGCATTGACGGTACATCCGGGTGCTTAATAGCCTTATGCAACTCAAAGGATTCCTTGATATTTGCAATTACCACGGCATTGTTAAATCGGCTTATATCTTCTACCTTAACAGCTACCTTTTTGTCTTCACCCTCAACCGATGCAAGGTAAATTGTGTGAGGACCGACCGCAAGTATCTTCTCCAGTTTATATTTGCCCTCAATGACAGTGCCTAATTGTATTGGTGCAATGAGCGGTGGAGCCACTGGCGGCTTCGGAGGAGTAAATGGCGGTCTAAACGGTGGTACAGGCGGAACAACAGGAGGTCTTGGAGTCCAAGGAGTCTTATAGAACACCAACTTAGTATACTTTGCGAAAACAATTTCGTCATCCGCTGCGAGTTGGTATTTCTTTCCCGGTCGCAATTTCACGCCGTTGATATATGTTCCGTTCGTGGAGTTGTTATCTATCAGATACCACTTACCATTACTGAACATAAAGGTTGCATGACGACGTGCCATATATTTATTATCTGCCCCAAAATTCAAATCACTCTCTGTTGCTCGGCCTACCTCAATAGATGCCTTTTGCAGTGTAATAGTCTTGTTAGAAGAACAAACAAGTAATTTTAAGGTGTCAGAATACAAAATGTCTGTAACATTCGGATCTAGCTTAATGATGTCTTCATCTTCCTCAGGTGGATTTAAAATAACCGTATCATCGTCGAACGGGATTGGAGGAATTACCGGAATAGCCGGTGAAACACAGTGATTATTCAGAATCACTTTTAGCCGTTCAAATTCCGGCGCTGTTTTGAATCTTGTTCTATATTCAAACTCACTTCCATCGTCATATGTACAGGTATAGATGCTATAACTCGCTCCCGGAGGGTAATCAAGAACGGGATCGGAAACACATCCGTCAAGCGCAACATTTCCTAATTCGTATGCAAGGAGCTGAGCGTCTTTCTCGCTCAGTTCTTTTTTCTTTTCCGAAAAATCATAATCAGGCACAGGCGGTCTTCCCGGTGAAATTGTATTTCGCCAAGATAGTGTCGTTCCATCCAAGGTGATAGATCTTCCAAAACCACCATCAGAATAACTGATATGAGCTTTTACTATCTTTTTCATAAATAACATTCCTTCGTGTTTAACCTTAGCGCAGACAGAACACACATACTTATCATCGCCGGTATTTCTCTCTGCAAGGACATACTTATGCTTTCCTTGTTCACAATCCAGAACAGGCGCCACATGACAATCAAGCTCACGTAATATCATCGTGGCCAAGGTTTTCATGCCTTCAGAATTCGGGTGCGAACCATCGATTGAGTCATAAGCCATATGATATCCGGCTAAATCAATCAATTTGCACTTAAAACGATTTGCAGCGCTTCTGATAATGTTATTGTACACATCAACATGCGTGCCACCGTGGGCAACAGGAAAGACAAACCCCGGATTCTCTGACATATATGTTGTATTAAGGGTGCAACAACAAATTTCTGCCTCCAGATAATTCTTCCGAAGTTTTTTTATCATCGTGTCATAGGCAATTGAGAAAACGCTTTCATCCGGAGATGCAAAGCCATCAACATGGATTTTCTTATGCTCATCAAAGAACCCTATTCTTTTCGGTTCAGGAGAAACACCGTAACCCCAATCATTTGTGCCCAGGTATACTATGATAACATCAGGTTTAACATCGTGTATATGAAGGTTTCCGGTTCTCTCATCGCTGCATCCTGAAGGGAATAAGGATTGAGTATCCGGAAGTTTGCTTACACGACTACCAGACCAGGAATTATTTACGAGAAGCTCTGCTCCAAGCAGTTCAATCACCTGCCCCCACCACGTATCAGACATATTAGATACGCCAGCTCTTGCACAAACTTCTCCCTTAAAGAAAAGGTTGTGTCCTAAGGGGTTGTATCCGTCTAATGTGCTGATAGAATCTCCCAAAATGGAAATCTGTTTCTTATAATATGGATTACTTCTTTGCCATTTAAGAAAATGGTATTGTTTATCGAAGTCTTCTGTGTTTTTGTTCCATGTTGTATCTGGAGAGCCTTCGCCGGCTAAAGTAAGATCCTTAACATCCTCCATTGATATATTTGTAGGCAAATGGCAAAAGCCAACGGATGTCTTTTCTATCTTTTTCCCTGTGGGTAAGAGAACTTCAGGCAGTTCATAGGTTGGACAGTTTTCCAACAAGGAGAAGTCAAGAACATTTACAAAAGTCCAGTAGTTCTCTCCGAAGTTCTTTTCAGACTCTTTTTTAATAGCAAATACAATATTCTTGAACTTCTTACAATACTCTCCCTTTTCAATAACAGACTTAAATTCCTCAGCAACCAAACGCGCTGGGTTTTTGAAAGCGCCACAACCAAAGGCACCTAAAACAATGGTTTCAGCCTTATTATCTAAGGCAGCCTCCAGAATGTTTTTTATCCTGCCTTGAAATAAATGCCTAAGCACTGTTGGATTTGTATATTTGGATCCACCGAGATATGGTGCTGCACAAGTAATAACATCAACGTTGAACCATTTCTCGCAAGACAGTTTCACAGGGATGGCGTTGTCATCCTTAAAAACTGTAACATCACGTGAATAAATCAGTCTGTCAGAATAGAAATGATTATTCAGTTTACTATGGTAATCATAGTACTCGTTATATAGGTGGTCGGCTCTTAAGCAGGTATACAGATTACTGCTCCTGCAAAGGCACTCTTCCTGCGCCATTGCACCAGACTCAACACCGCCACCGGGGTTTACAGGATTCGCAAAGTTAAGAACGGCCACGCGACCTTCTCCTGCATATTTTTGTGCCTCTGCAAACGTAGTGTTCGCACTAATCACAATGCGACATTCCACTTCACCTACTTGAGTCCCAGACTCAAATCCCTCATAATAAACCTTTGACGTATCTACAGCTTTCTTTGTCAGGGCACTTAATTCACCTGACGTAGAAAATGTCAATGTATCCTGAAAGGAAGCTATTAAATCACTTCTATCCATATACTGCACCTACTTTCTTCTCTGGAAATCCTCCTCAATCTGAGCACCCCAGGTGTCACTAATCTCTTGGTTTTTTCGCATTGCACTTATCGGTGCCGAAAGGGTTTCGTAAAGCACCTGAGTTCCCTCGCTATCCGCGTGATAGTTCACAGCACGGTTACGCGCAATGCCAAAACTTGCTGCAGTCTCAACTGCATCGATATTGGCGCCGATAAAAAGGAATTCCCATCCGTACTTTTCCTTCTGACGCTCAATCATCTTCTTCACAGTATCACTACTGTATTTATAACTGGCATTTTCCTGTCCATCGGTTGTAATGATAAACATAGTATGCGCAGGAACATCTTCCGGTCGGGCATACTTGTGGATATTGCCGATATGGTGAATGGCACCGCCGATTGCATCGACAAGTGCTGTGCAGCCACGGACACTATAGTCTCTCGCTGTCATTTTGGGAATTTTGCCCAGGGGAAGACGGTCGTGCAAAACAGTACTCTCGTTGTCAAAGAGCACGGTGGACACGTAGGCCTCTCCATCTTCCTTTTTCTGCTTCTCGATCATCGCGTTGAAGCCGCCGATCGTATCGCTCTCCAGTCCAGACATAGAGCCACTCCGGTCAAGAATAAAAACCAGTTCTGTAATATTGTTTTCCTTTTTCATTTTGGATACCTCCGATAATGTACTAAGGCTTTGTTGCCTTGTATCTACATTATAGATGGGATCCTTAGATGTATGGTCGCATACGAAGCGACATATTTATCCTAATAGGCTCTGATCAAATGCAAAAAGAGCCTCGTTGATTTCAAACACGTTATAATTATTGTTGGAAATAAAATATTCGATTATAATATCAAACTTATTACTTCTTGAAAGGGCAAATCCCGCTTTCATAAGCATATCTTTCGTTTCATCCAGACTGAGCTCTAAGGCAACTGCAAAAGCAATTGTAGTGGGTTTGCTCGGTCTGTAATGAACATCGCTGCGGATTTTGGAAAAGAGTTTTCTATCTACATTAGCCTTTTTATAGCATTCTGCGTCAGTTAATCCCTTTTCATCAATCTTTCGCAACAACATCTGAGAAAAACTCTCATCAATTTGGTTTACAGCATCCTCCAACGAAATGGCCTTTGGAGCTGCTATTGACTGAGTGCATGGAGCAGACATTCCAACGAAGTCTTCTTCCTGCAAAATCCGTGTTTCGCCTAAAAGTGTGCTTTCCCCCCACGCATCACTTCTTGTTCTGTTAAATTCAAAATGTGTATCTACGTACTTATCGTCAATAAACGATGCGATATCTGCAAACAGTTTCTCGCTGATCTGGAATGCAGACTTGTCAAATACAACAATATATACAAGCATATCATGCTCTACTAAAAATGAACTGATAACATCAACAGCCACCCGGAGGGCCTGATCTTTTGGATAGCCATATACACCGCTTGATATAAGCGGAAAAGCAACTGACTCACAGTTATTATCTATGGCAATACGTAAAGACTCCCTATAACAACTCTCCAGGAGCTCTTTTTCACCCTTCTGACCGCCTTTCCACTTGGGGCCGACTGTATGTATTACAAACTTAGAAGGAAGCTTGTAACCCTTTGTGAGCTTCGCCTGGCCAACTTTACAACCACCGAGTTTCATACACTCTAACAAGAGTCCTTTGCCTGCAGCCTTATGGATCGCACCGTCCACGCCTCCGCCACCCAGGAGGGAGGAGTTAGCCGCATTAACAATTGCATCACATTCTATTTTCGTTATATCATTTCTTACTATCTGAATTGGCATTTCTTTCCCTCCTTCGTTTTCCTTCTACAATAACATCCTTGATACACCACAGTATTGAAGCAAAATTAAATATTGTTGCCACAGCTCCCAGAATCGCCGGAATCCATGTTTTCATTACAACAGTGGATATAGAAAAAACAATAGCGGGTATAAATTGAACAAAGGACACTATTAACTCGCCAACTTCAAACTCAACTTTTTTTGTCAGTTTATAAACGTTTCCACCGTGTCCTGGTCTAGCCGCATCGTAATCAATCATCAGTTTCAAAATCCAGAGAAACACTAAAATTAGTTTGTGCTTTATTTCGTAAGTAGGGATCAAAATCATTAGGAAGGAAACGATTTTTGGTCCCATCAATCCTATAATATTCATATGGCCTCCTTGTTGAAAATGGGCGGGAGTAATTAGCTCCCGCCCATTTCTACTTAAAAATTACTTTCCTTCGTTCTTTTTCTTCTTGTAAACTACGAGGAATACAATCAAGCCGGCGAGAAGGATTACGCCTGCGATAGAACCGAAGAACAAAGGCTTGTTGGTGTACGGATAATCAATATTAAATCTTGCTTTAGATGTATTTCTATCTACCGCAATATCCCATGTAAGTGGAGTGCGATCGCTATATCCATAGTAAAACAACGCCGTTGTCATACATAGTACTCCGTCTGGATATAGTCTTGATATCAATTTCGCATCGCTATTATTTTCACTTTCAGCCAATTAATAATAAACTTGTTTTATGCGTTCAAGTTTTCCTATATTGACAAGCTCTGCAATTTCAGTTATAGGTCTGATTGAAGCTTTGAATTCCTCTGCTTGTCGCAAAAAAGGATATAGCAACTGTATTAGTTTTGCATAATTTTCTTCAATTCGTTTACTCATTTTTTTCACCTCAAACAATTTGCTTGCGGCAACTTTATACATTTATATTATATGCACCTCTTTATAAATTGTCAAGTGTTCATCGAGTTTAGTCGCTTTTATTAGGATTTTTGTCCCAAATCTTATATAACTTTGGGACAAGACTTATTGAGTTTAGGAAAAAGAAATTCGGATGAACATATTGCTAATCCGGCATCATAATATGTAAGCTACACTCCGCTTTTTGATCTAAAAACCGATTTTGACTGGATTTTGTGCAAATTGAGTCGGACAAAAATCAGCGAACCCCTAGTGTCTATGCGGTCTCTCTGTCTTTGGTGTTATTATAACACCAGCATCTATTCTACGAACTATTCCTGTTGCTTTCGTATATACATTTCTCCTTGTTTTTACAGTTTGGTGTTATCATTTAAAAAGGTGAAGGTTCATACTTGACTTTAATATATATGTATGTTAGTATATAAGTGCTTAATATATTAGCATTTGAAAGGATAGCGATATGTCAACAACTTATATTAATATGAAATGCAAAAAATGCGGTTATTCATATAGAACTTCAATTTATGGATATATGGAAGATCCCATTGGAATTCCTATTATGAGATGTCCAAATTGTAATGAGCTATACAAAGATGCAAAGCACAAAGAATGGATTCAGATGTCACCTATAAAAAAATATTTTTCTATTTCTCCGATGGGAAATCTTTTGTCTATGTTTATAGCAATTATCCCTGTATTTTTGCTAAGTAAAATATGCAATTTTGGAGACGAGCCTTCCACAACAAACAACCTGATATTTTTGGGTTCGTTGTTTGTATCATGGCTTATTTGCAACTATGTCGTAATTTGTATCCGTGCGAATTGTTGGAAATTCTATGATAGGATTATACCCAGCATATCAAGAACACGAAATGAGCCTTATACAAAGATTTTATCTCGGTTTGGCAAGATATATGGCGAAGCAATACCTAGATTTGTAATTTTCACAAAAGCCAGTCGCGCAACCATTGAATACGAGGTAGAAAACAACAAAACAGATAATTTCGAAATACCCACATTTTCGGATAGCATTAACAAATACTAAATCATTTCATCTAAATCGTATCCTATGCGCATATACTGATTATATTCAAAACAGCAAAGTTCTTCACTTTGCTGTTTTTTTATCACACTATATATTTCCTGGACATAAAAGCAGGATAGAAAGACATAAACAAGTGTAATATGATAAAATATGTTGCTTTTTTTATTGCTATCTGGTATAATCATGTATCTAAAAAATATTTATTAAAGGGGTATAATAATATGTCAAAAAAAGTTTTAGGCTATTTGTTTTTTGCAGGAGCAATCTTGTTGTTAATCGGCACTATCGCAAATGGAACATTATTTAGTGACCAAGGCTCTACGGCTGCAACATACGGTAATTTTTTTGGAACACTTATTCCAATTATTGTTTACGTGTTAAGCGGTATCTTTTTGATTACCTTTGATACTCCCACAAAACTTAATTACATAGACGGTTTCAAAAAAAGAAGTAAGCAATGTTCAAAAATTGTTTTGTTTATAAGTATTTATGTCATTTTTTTGTTATTTTCAGTTATAGGAGTAATTACTTCTAACAATTACAATACTGCGTTGCATAATATTATTTTAACCAGTATTTTACGTTACATTATTACAACTCTCCCATTTATATTACCGTTGGTTATTTTTGTTTCTTATTTTCAGATATATGCGCTTACACATAATGCAAGTAAAAAATTTTTTATAAATTCTGACAACGAATTGCACGAATATCTTTCTACTAACGAAGTATTTTATGCTTGGTCAGACGATTATTTTGTTCTTGCAAGCAATAAAGTGTTGTATTTTCCACAACTGTTTTGTGCCATTCCTTTCAATCATATTTCTTCTATTGAGATTTACAAACAACCTTTGGAACAAGGGGTATATATTAATCTTTCCAATGGCAAAAAAATATATATTTTAACAAAGCATTTTGACCGCATACAAGAAGCAATTAATGTTAACACGCAAACTCAACAATAAATCATAAACTATACAGTATAAAACTCCTTGTTTTACAAATTTGTACTTTGGGTATTTGTAAAACAAGGAGTTTTTATATGTAAAAGTAACATATATTTTGTACACAGCATTGATAATTTTTAAAGGAAAATTATCCCCAAAAAGCCTCCACTGTGTATTAGCAAGGGTATGGCTTTGGAAATCTTTATTGTACTAACTTTAAGTGCGTACATAGTTGCAAAATTTCGTTATAAACAGTAGCTTTTTTAGTATTTATAACAGCTAAAAATTACGGTCTTATCCATTATTGCAATTGTTTTTATGCAAAAATTATCATTTTTGTATGTGCTTTTATTTGTAAAAATCAAAAAAATGGCTTAATAAGCCAACTTTTCGGTCAATAATCGTAAAGATAACAAAAAAGTCGCTATTGCTTTTATGGAAACCGTGTGATACAATATAATATGGAAGATTTTGTTTATATATATTACAGAAAGTAGGTAATACAATGGTTATAAAAAGCGAACAGGGAATTAACGATATTGAGCTTTTGGAAGCTCTGAAGAAATCGATTGAAAATAAAAAACTTAAAAAGGTTTTGCTTCTCCCCCCCGACCACACAAGACTTTATTCGGGCGCGGGTAAAATCTGCGCTATGTATTACAACTTACTGAAAGATACTTGCGAAATTGATATAATGCCCGCACTTGGTACACACGAGCTTATGTCCGAAGCGGAATGTAAAATGTTCTTCGGGGAAGATATCCCTTATTCAAAGTTTTTGGCTCACAACTGGAAAACCGACGTTGTAAAGCTCGGTGAAGTTCCCGCCGAATTCGTATCCGAGGTTTCCGAAGGACTTGTGAACACAAAAATCGACGTTGAAGTAAACAAGCGTCTCGTTTCCGGCGAATACGACCTCATAATATCTATGGGACAGGTCGTTCCTCACGAAGTTGTAGGTATGGCTAACTATTCAAAAAACATCTTCGTTGGTTGCGGCGGCAGTTCTATGATAAACAGCTCTCATATGCTCGGCGCATTCTACGGTATGGAGCGCATTATGGGCAAAGACTTCTCGCCCGTACGTAAAGTCTTTGACTATGCCGAAGAAAACTTTATTCAGAATATACCCTTGATGTACGTTCTTACCGTTACCACAAACACAGGCGATGACGTACACATTCACGGGCTCTTTATCGGCAGAGAAAGAAAGCTTTTTGAAGAAGCGGTCGCTCTCAGTCAGGAAAAGAACCTCAATTATCTTGATAAACCCTTGAAAAAAGTTGTTGTATATCTCGACGGCAGAGAATTCAAGAGCACTTGGCTCGGAAACAAGTCCGTTTACAGAACGAGAATGGCTATTGCCGACGGCGGTGAGCTTATCGTTCTTGCTCCCGAGGTTGCAAAATTCGGCGAAGACAGCGAAAACGACCGACTTATCAGAAAATACGGCTACGTTGGCAGAGAAAGAGTGCTTGAGCTCGTTAACGAAAACGAAGACCTCGCAAACAATCTCTCCACGGCGGCTCACCTTATACACGGTTCTTCCGACGGCAGATTCAGCATAACCTACTGCACACGTAAGGTTACAAAAGAAGAAGTCGAGGGCGTAAACTTCAAATATATCCCCTATGAAGAAGCAGCTAAAAAATACGATATAACCAAGCTCGTTGACGGTTACAACATGGTTGACGGCGAAGAAATATTCTATATAAGCAATCCCGCTTTAGGATTGTGGGCAACAAAGGACAGAATTCAATAATGGATTATATTGACCTTCACACACATTCCCACTTTTCCGACGGCTCAATGACACCGACCGACCTTGTGGCTTTAGCAAGTAAAAGCGGACTCAAAGCAATTGCGTTAACCGACCACGATACCTTTGACGGTGTTGGCGAAGCGTTGGAAGCAGGGAAGAAGTACGGCGTAGAAGTTATTCCCGGAATCGAGTTTTCCGCAGTATCCACCGGAGAAACACATATTCTCGGTTTCGGCATTGACATAACAAACAAAGAAATTAACGATGCAGTAAATAAAGCAAAAGAGCTTAGGCTTATAAACAACCAAAGAACAGCCGAGGCCTTGCAAAAACTCGGTTTTGATATAACCGTCGAGGACGCAAAAAAGCTCTCTCCCGTCGGTAATATGGGCAGAGCTCACTTTGCAAAAGTTATGGAACAAAAAGGCTATGTAAGTTCAGTAAAAGAAGCGTTTGACCTATATCTTCAAAAGGGAAAACCTGCTTTTAACAGTTTGCGTTTACTTGAACCCGAAGAAGCTATAAGACTTATCCACGCTGCAGGCGGTAAAGCCTTCCTTGCGCATCTTCACTTAACAAAATTTAAGAGTGAAGAGCTTGAAAATTACGTTATAAAACTCAAAAACGCAGGACTTGACGGAATTGAAGGATATTACACCGACTATGATGACGTTATGGAAAAGGAATATCAGGCATTGGCTAAAAAACATAACCTCATTCTTTCGGGCGGTACCGATTTCCACGGTGCAAACAAACCCCATATAAAAATCGGAGTCGGATACGGCAACCTCAAGGTTCCATACGAATTACTTGAGAAAATAAAACAGTAAAATATTAAATTTATAATATATTTGCCGTTACAACTAACGGCGGAACGGAGAATAAAAATGAAAAAATCAGACATCGGATTGATTGGTCTTGCCGTAATGGGCGAAAACCTCGTTATGAACATGGAAAGCCACGGCTTTACCGTTTCGGTTTACAACCGTACTACCGAAAAAGTAAAGAACTTTGTTGAAGGAAGAGCAAAGGGCAAGAACATTGTAGGAACATACAGCCTTGAAGAGCTTGTTGCTTCTCTCGAAAAGCCTCGTAAGGTTATGATGATGATTAAGGCGGGAAGTGCCGTTGACGCTACCATCGAATCACTTATTCCTCTTCTTGAAGAAGGCGATATTATTATCGACGGCGGTAACTCACATTTCCCCGATACTGCACGCAGAACAGCGTACGTTGAATCAAAGGGACTTCTTTATATCGGTACCGGTGTTTCCGGCGGTGAAGAAGGCGCTCTCAAAGGCCCCAGCATGATGCCCGGCGGTTCTCCTGCTGCATGGGAATCTGTTAAGCCCATATTCCAGGCTATCTGTGCAAAAGTTGAAGACGGCTCACCCTGCTGCGACTGGGTTGGCGAAAACGGCGCAGGCCATTTCGTAAAGATGGTTCACAACGGTATTGAATACGGCGATATGCAGCTTATCTGCGAAGCATATCAGCTTATGCGCGACTACCTCGGTCTTTCTGCTGACGAAATGCACGAAATATTCACAGAATACAACAAGGGCGAACTTGACAGCTACCTTATCGAAATTACTCGTGATATTCTCGGTTACAAAGATACAGACGGCTCTGCTATCGTTGAAAAGATTCTCGATACTGCAGGTCAAAAGGGAACAGGTAAGTGGACAGGTATTGCCGCACTCGACGAGGGCGTTCCGTTGACACTTATCGGCGAAGCTGTTTTCTCACGTTGTCTATCCGCTATTAAAGAAGAACGTGTTGAAGCTTCTAAAGTTCTCACAGGTCCTACACCTAAATTTGAAGGCGACAAGGCTCAATTTATAGCTGACATTAAAGACGCCCTCTTCGCAGCAAAGATTGTTTCTTATGCACAGGGTTATACACTTATGCGCGCAGCTGCAAAGACTTACGGTTGGAACCTCAACTACGGCGGTATCGCTCTTATGTGGCGTGGCGGCTGTATCATCAGAAGCGTATTCCTCGGCAAGATTAAAGATGCATTCGACAATAACCCCACGCTTACAAACCTTCTTCTTGACCCCTACTTCAAGGGCGTTATGGATAAGGCTCAGGCAGGTTGGAGACGCGTATGCGCAGCGGCTATTGCAAACGGTATTCCCGCTCCCGCTATGACAACTGCACTTTCTTACTACGACGGTTACCGTTGCGAAAGACTTCCCGCAAACTTGCTTCAGGCACAGAGAGATTACTTCGGTGCTCACACCTATGAAAGAGTTGACGCTCCCCGCGGTCAGTTCTTCCACACTAACTGGACAGGTGAAGGCGGCGACACAGCAGCTTCTAACTACGTGGTTTAATATTACTTCAATAAGAATAACGATTGGAGAAAGATTATGAAAGAACTTAAGAAAAACTGTAAATATGCCCTTGTAGTTCCTACAAGTATGGGCGTTAGAATTACTCCCGAAAACGGTCAGCCCGTTGCCGCAAGCGATATGTTCCGTATGCAAGCGACAAGCGCTGAAACAAACGTTGCAAGTATTTCCGCATACCTCGGTCTTCCCGTTAAGGTTCTCACAAAGTTTGTAAAGGGCAGCCCTATTGCCGCATTTATCAAACAGAACCTTCGTTCGAGAGGTATGGATTTTGAAGGCAAAGAGATTGAACAGGGCGGTCCTTGGGGATATCGCCATCAGTTCAATATCGCTGACAGCGGTTACGGACTCCGCGGCCCCCGCGTTACCAACGACAGAGCAGGCGAAGTAGGAAGAACTCTTTGCCTCGAAGACTTCGACCTCGAAAGAATTTTCGGCGAAGAGGGTGTACAGATACTCCACCTTTCCGGTCTTATCGGCGCACTTTCTCCCGAAACAAGTAAGTTCTGTCTCGAACTCGCAAGAGCCGCAAAGAAATACGGCACACTTATTTCCTTTGACCTTAACCACAGAGCTTCTTTCTGGGAAGGCAGAGAACAGGAACTCCACGATATCTTTACAGAAATAGCAAGTGTATCCGATATTCTTATCGGCAACGAAGAAGACTTCCAGCTTTGCCTCGGTATCGAAGGTCCCGAAGCAGGCGGTAAGGATATTGCATCCAAGATTGAAAACTTTAAGGAAATGACCGCAAGAGTTAAGAAAGCGTTCCCCGAAACATCGGTATTCGCAACAACTCTCCGTCAGGTTATTAACGTAAACGCACACCTCTGGGGCGCAATTACGTTAGTTGGCGATGAGTGGTATATTGAAGAACCCCGTGAAATCCGCGTTCTCGACAGAATTGGCGGCGGCGACGGCTTTGTAGGCGGTTTGCTCTACTCCATTCTTAAGGGCTGGGAGCCTGAAAAATGGGTTAAGTTCGGCTGGGCTACGGGCGCTATGGCTACAACATTCCTCACCGACTATGCACAGCCTTCCGACGAGGATCAGGTTTGGGCTATCTACGGCGGAAACGCAAGAGTTAAGAGATAACCAATACGCATAAACACAAAAGGGAAAACTTTTTGAAAAAAGTTTTCCCTTTTTAAATCCCTTTCAAAAACTTTGAATAATGTATTTTTATTCTTTACTTTTATGTTCGCGTGTGTTATACTATAAGGTGGAAGATAATTTTTTCAAAAGAGGTTAAGCGAAATGTCAAACAATTTATGCGAATCGAAAGAAATACGTTTCATTTGCGAAGAAATAAAAAGACTTTTTGACGTGGAACTGATTACGGTATTCGGCGTAAAACGCAAGGAAAACGATAATTCCGTTTCCGACCTCGATATATGCGTCGTTGCAAACACCGACGACAAAAACGCTTGGATAAAAAAAGCGTACATTGAAATAGACAGCGATATACCTTTTGACCTTTTCCTTTATACTCCACAAGAATGGGAGTCGCTGAACAAACAAAGCGAAAGCTTTGCTTCCCGTATCACTCGAAAGGGGTGCATCTACTTTGGCAAGGCGTAAATCCGAAGACAGCAAAATTTACACAAATTGGATGATATACGCCGAAAGCGACCTTCGCGCCGCCGCTTCTCTCCGAAGAAACAAGCACACTTTGCTCCTATCGGCATTTCATTCACATCAGGCAATAGAAAAAACGTTAAAGGCTTATATGTTAGCTCAAAAAGGATTTGCCCCTGACGGTCACAATATCATATTTTTGTGCAAAACTGCGGCAAAAGAGAACAAAGGGTTTTATGACTGGTTGGACGAATGTATAGCCCTCAACAACTACTACATTCAAACGAGATACCCACCCGACTTCCCCCTTGAAATAGACAAAGTAACAGCAAAAAGACTTTCAAAAATGGCGCAAGACTTATATAAATTCACGTTCAATGAACTAACAAAAGCACAATTCCGGTAAAAAACACTGTATGTTACAGTTCCCGATATAAGAAAGGATATTTTATATGAACATCAAAGAATTAAAGCTTTATATTCAGAATGGAAAACTTAACGATAGATTCGCTTCTCTTTACGGCGAAGATATGATTGAATTCCAGACCGAAAGATATTTGAGAACAATTGACAACTACGTTTCACAGTACGGCGACACGGGAAAAGATATTCAGATATTCTCCGTTTCCGGCAGAAGTGAAATATCGGGTAACCACACCGACCACAACAATGGTAAGGTTATCGCGGCTGCAATAAACCTTGACGTTATCGCAGTTGTATCACAGAGAGATGACGGCATAATCAACGTTAAGAGCGAGGGCTTCGAAAAGGTTGATACAATAGATATTAAAAACATCGCTCCCAACGAAAAGAATTATTTCTCTTCATACGCGCTCATTACCGGTATGTGCGACGGATTTACAAACAAGGGTTACAAAATCGGCGGATTTGACGCATATACGACAAGCAACGTTTTCAAGGGTTCGGGACTTTCTTCATCAGCCGCATTCGAGGTTATGATTGGTAATATCCTCAACCACCTTTACAACGACGGTAAGGTTGATAACGTTGAAATCGCAAAGATAGCTCAGTTTGCAGAAAACGTACATTTCGGCAAGAAGAGTGGTCTTATGGACCAGATGGCTTGCGCTGTCGGCGGATTTATCAACATTGATTTCAAGGATACGAGCAATCCCGTAATAAAGAAAATCGACTTTGACTTAAATAAATATGGCTACTATCTCTACATAGTAAACACGGGCGGAAACCACGCTGACCTCAACGATGACTATTCTTCCGTACCCGAAGAAATGAAATCGGTTGCAAGATTGCTCGGCGGTGAAGTATTGCGCGACGTAAAATATTCCGACATTATCGACAATTCCGCTATGCTTCGCGAAAAGGTAGGCGACAGAGCAATTTTGCGTTCAATCCACTATTTAAACGAAAACGAAAGAGTTACAAAGCAGGTTGAAGCGCTTGAAAAGGGCGACCTTGACGGATTTTTTGCAAATGTTATAGCTTCCGGTATGTCAAGCTTCCGCTTCTTGCAGAACGTTTACACCGTAAAGAACGTTGAAGAACAGGGACTTTCTCTCGCCCTCGCTGTTTCCGAACAGGTATTGCTCGGCAAAAAGGCGGCTTGGCGTGTACACGGCGGCGGCTTTGCAGGTACTATTCAGGCATTCGTTCCCAGCGAAGAATCCAAAAACTACAAAAATGAAATCGAAAAAGTATTTGGCAAGGGTAACTGCGTAGCGCTCAGAGTCAGAAACGACGGCGCTGTAAAGGTTATATAAATAATGGCTAAAAAGAAACACAGAAAAAGAAGGAGCTTTATTCCCGAAAGCGAAGCCAAGAACGCAGTAAAAAAATCTTTTGCCGAGTTCAACTGGAAGCTTTTCGGCAAACTTGCCCTTTCGTTTGTCATAATCTTTAGTCTTTATCAGCTTGGACTGAAGCTTGGCGAATTATATAATCAAGTTATTATAACGGCGGTTGTTATTACCTACGTTATAGCAACGACTGTACTTGCGGCGGCATTCATTATTATAAATAGGGGAGTATCAAACGATATACCCACAAAAGAACAGCTTCGCGACGATATGTCAAACGAAGAAAAAGAAAAGTTTATAGCCGATTTAATAGAAAGCAAAAGAAAAGCGAAGAAAATACTTCTTGTGCTTATTCCATTAATCTTTACCTTGCTTTTTGATATGCTCTATCTCTTCTTTTTTGTAAAATAAGCAAATATACTAATTATACACGGTGAAACGATGAACGAAAATATCAGTGTTACCTCCCTTGCGGCAAGTTCAAGCGGTAACGCGTACTACTTAAAAAGCGGAACGACCGAAATACTTATCGATGCAGGGATTTCGGCAAAAAGTATATGCGACAAACTGCACAACTTGGGAACAGACATTGCAAACATCAATGCGATTTTTATAACCCACGAGCATATTGACCACGTTAAAGGCTTGGCTGTGCTGTCCAAAAAATGCGATATTCCGATACATATGACCGCACCCTCGGCTATTGAATATACGTTCAAATATCCCGAAACAAAAAATATAGTTGAGCACGACGTAAATTATTGCTGTAAGGTGGGAAATTTGACGGTAACCTCATTTTTCTCGTCGCACGACAGTTGCGCTTGCGTTGGATATACTTTTGAATCTGCAGACGATAAATTTGGTATAGCCACCGATATGGGATATATTGACAAAGCGGCGGTTAACGCTCTCCGCGATTGCAGAAGCGTGGTGCTTGAATCGAACTATGACGGAAAAATGCTTGAAAACGGGTGTTATCCGTTAAGTTTAAAGGACAGAATACGCTCTGACTTTGGTCATCTTTCGAATTATGACTGCGCGGCGTTCGCTCGTTTTCTTGCAGAGCAGGGAACGAAGAATTTTATGCTCGGTCATTTGAGCGACGAAAACAATACCCCCGAAATCGCTCTTAATATTACTACAAGAGCCTTGGCTGACTTCGACGGAGTAACTATCAAAGTTGCATCAAAAAAAGAAATAACATTTTTTGTATAACAGTATGGGACTGAATCATCAATTCAGCCCCATATTTATTGCTCAAAACAAATAAATAATCTGCCCAATAGATAATAAAATAATTTGAATTGATTTTATAAACGACCTCATCCGTCTCGGCAGCAAAGTAATATATTTAATAAAGACTGTACCCTGCCTCGACACCTTCTCCCACCGGAGAAGGTCTTTGTTTGTACAGGCTTTTAAAAATGTTAATTATAAAAAATCATACCGTTTTTTAATTTAGAGTAAGATTAAACATTGTACCTTCTCCGGTGGGAGAAGGTGTCGTACCGCAAGTAAATTATAAGTTTTTATTATTCTTAATGCGGTGCGACGGATGAGGTCGTCTATACTTCCTTATTGATTTGTCTCAGCACATTTTTTCAGATATAGAACAGTGCTATACAGTTTAATAGCACATTTTGTATAAAAAACGCCGATTTTTTATTTTTTTTAGCCAAAATCCTTATTCGCCTTGAAAAAGCCATGAATATATTATATAATTGAAAAAAACATACTAAATGGAGTACATATATTATGAGTAAATGGGTAACAGCTTGGGGAATTCCGACCTCTTACGCAATAGAAGGTATTGGGAATATTATGGAAGACACGACTTTCAGAAACATTTTCTACAGCCCCATTAAAGGCGAAAGGGTAAGAATCCGTTTTACAAACAAATACGGAGAAAATGACGTTAAGCTTGACGCGGTATCAATTGCCGAATGGGCGGGAAATGGTCCGGTTATAATACCCGAAACGTTGGTTACTGTTACTTTGAATGACAACGGTAATATTATAAAGGCAGGCGAAGAGCTTGTTACCGATGCCATTGAATTTGATATTGAACCCGGAAAAGATTACGTTTTAAGCTATTACTTTAAGGATTTAACGAGAATATCCACAGGATATAACAAATCCCCAGGCAGTAACATATCACAATGTTGGCTCGGTAGAGGTAACTTTGTTAACGAAAAAGAGGTAGATTTAAAAAAGAGAAGAGAAACGATTACATATACTTTTCTCTGCGGTGTTGAAGTATTGTCAGACGACAATACAAATGCCGTTATGGCATTTGGCGACTCAATAACAGCAAGACCTTGGCCCGATTTTCTTGCACGTCGTATAAATGAGGAAGGCTATACCAACCGTTCCGTTGTGCGCAAGGCTATCGGCGGAAACAGAGTTCTCCGCGACTACAGAGATTTTCTTCCCCGTAGGTCACAAGGATTAGCCGCAATTGAACGCTTTGAAATGTCAATAAAACAAGTTCTTGGTTGCGATAAAGTTATAATGCTCGAGGGAATAAACGATATATACCACCCAATGCCCAATGATGCGTTCTGTCAGTTAGACCAGCTTCCGACCGCAGAAGAGATTATCGAGGGTTACAAGATATGCTGTGATATCGCCCACAAATACGGTGCAAAATATTATCTCTGCACAATTTTGCCTACCGCGCACATGAATAGACAAGGCTACGGCAAAGAGGATATAAGAACTGCAGTTAACGAGTGGATAAGAACAAACGACTATATCGACGGCTTTATTGAGTTTGACAAAGCTGTTGCCGATAAAGACAACCCGTCAATTATGGCGCTTGAATATGACTGCGGAGACACACTCCACCCCAACACAGAAGGCTCAATGGCTCTCTGTAACGCAATCCCCGAGCATATTTATAAAGACTAATTTAAAAAAGACGCTGAAAGCAGCGTCTTTTTTATTTGTTGTAAAATTTTCTATACACACGAAGAGACATATAAAAAGTAACGGGCAATCAGGAGCTTCGCTCCCGAGCCCACACCAAAGAGGCTTTTTGAAAAAAGCCCCTTTGGAAACCGCAAAAACTTTTAAACGGTCATTAGTTTGTGCGATTATTTAAGAAAGTTTTATATTTCGTTTACCCTTATTATTCCCACGCTTATGTCGTCGCTTCTGGTACTGTTTTGAACAGCGTTGTACAATATTTTGTCAGCCATTTTTTTAAGGTCATTTTCCCAAGAATACGTTAAAATATTGCTGACACGTACGGTATCTTCGTTAGACTGTCCCACTCCGTCGCTTACCATTACGATAACGTCGCCGCCCTTTAGTTCAAATTTTACCTCCTCGGCATTTATTTCTTTTGTTATGCCTACAGGCATCGTGTTTGATGCTATTCTGAAAAGCTTGTCCCCTCGCATTACGAATGAAGCAACGGCGCCGCTTTTTATAAAACTTGCATACCCATTCAGCAAATCTATTTCAAGCAGGTCAACGGTGGAGAAACACTCGGTGTTTTTGCTTCTTATAAAGTTATTGAGCATTTCCATAGCGACCGGTTTACTGTTACCTGCCGCAAGCATTTTCTTCAGGAATATTCCGCAAAGCCGCGACGTTAACGCCGCCTCTCTTCCGCTTCCCATTCCGTCGCTTATTAAAGAATAGAAGTAATCATTCCCATTTTCAAACATACAGACCAGATCACCGCACATTTTTTCGTTTTCTTTCGTGTTTGATGATGCGGCATACTCAACCGAAAAACGTCTTGCCGACTCAAGAGTCATTGTTACGTAGTCCCCATCCACCTCAAAAGAGGGAACACCGAATTTTGCTTCACATATATTTTCAAAACATTCTCTTATTTCATTTGCTGAAAGCTTCATACTGCCCAGTTCAACACCGTCTGCTACGACAGTTAGTTTTCTTTTGCCGTAGACACATATGTTACGCGCATTGAATTTCATATATTTTATTGCCTCGGCAAGTTTTTTCTTTATGGAATTACGTGGCAAGAACTCATTGTAATTAGCTTTTACTTCTGCTGAAAGCAGGTGCGCCATTGCCTCGTAATCCATGGCGAAAACTTCCGTTCTGTTCTGCTTTATAAGATTTTCAAGTAACTGTGCGTGTCCGTCGTTTATTTTTTCTAATATGTTACTCATATTGCGGCATCGTTCCCGCATATATTCATCGACGTCAGACGATTCCGCATACCCCTTGTTATGCAACCCTTTTGCTATTTTTGAAAAGACGTCTTGTGTAGACGAATATTCTCTCTCCCAACAAATGTTTCTGTAAAAACACTTTGGGCAGTATTTGTCGCATACTTCGTCGCATATTTTTCGAGTGTCGATAAGGCCGGGGCGTCTTGTTCTGTCGCTTAAAGTATAGAAGACTTTTGATAAATCGGAAAATGCCGTTGATAGATCTTCAAATCTTTTTTCAGTATCTCTCTGCCTTTTTGCAGCAAGCATTGCCGATATATCGGCATCATCGGTGGGATTTAATCCGTCGGTGTATATTTTTAGCTTTGGCAGCCAAGAAAAACGCGCAAAAGGGAAGAAGAGCATACAAGCGCACAAAAGTTCGGGCGCGTATAACGTTAGACTGTTCCAACCGTCGACATAAATTGAACAAACTATACCGACAAAACACGCTACCGATACTGCTGCCGCAGCACCTATTCGCCAAAGAATACCCGCCGCCATACCGACAAGCGCCATTACCGGCGATAAAGCGGTATTGCAGATTAGACCGAACGCAAGTCCGTATATACCGCCTCGCATTGCTCCCGCGCTTTTGGATATATATAACGTTAATATTGCGGTTGCCGTAAGGCATAATCCGAAACCGTAAACGTATATATCTTTTATTGCGATTAAGACAGCGCATAGCAGAGTAATAAAACCTATTTCCCTTTTTATGCTGTATTTGTACTTGTCATTGAACCAGAATTCATAAAAATATATGAGTATTGGCACGGTTGCGACCTCAAACAGTCCCCCGAATATATCATAATACAGAAAACCAAATGATGCCGCCCTGTATACGCTGATAAGTAACGATGCACTGAACCCCTCAATCAGTCTGTATCCAACACTTTCACCGTACAATTCAAAATTTTTTTCTTCCCGACCAAACGTTCTGTATACAAGTACCCTTGCGAGAAATAACGCAGTATAAATAAGAAACAAAGGTATGGATAGTCCCGTTTTTTCGGTTGCCGCCGATATGGCTAACCCTATGTAGACAAACCCGACGTATTTTTTTACAGAACAAAGATATGCCGTACCCAAGGGAAGCGCCGAATAGGCTAACGCCATTGAACCGAAAAGTTGACCGAGAATGACGTTTCCGACAGCACACCCCGCTTTTTTGATGAGGTCTGGCAAGTTTTCGATTATCTCGTCTTTGCTCTTTGGCAAATTCTCAAAATAAATCCCTATATATTCCCCAAAAAGCTGTTTTATGCTTTTTTTTGCTTCGTTTTTTTTGCCGTCCATTATTTTTCCTCCGTTTTTTAGTAAAAGCATTTTACATCAAGACGGAAGAATAGTTTGTCGCTCATTGTATAGCGTATAATATTTTATTTTGGCAGAGAAAAAGAGAAAAAGAAATATTGGCTTATTTCCCGAATATTTCGTGTTGTTTTTGTGGGTTTTAGCAAACGCGCCGTCGTTTATTGACATACGATTTTACAAAAACATTTTTATACCGAAGGTAATATTATAATATTGAAGGACATATAATTTTGACGTTTTTTTCCAAGCGTAAATTTAATGTTTTTTCAAAATTCCGTGATTAACAGACCGCAAAATAGGGAAAAACTATTTTTGCAAAGAAGTAATTAAAAAAATGGAGTGTGAATCAATTTTGACGGTAAAACGAGGAGATATTTATTACGCGGATTTAAGTCCGGTTGTGGGCAGTGAGCAGGGCGGTCTTCGTCCCGTCCTTATTATCCAGAACGACGTGGGCAACAAGTACAGTCCTACAGTTATTGCGGCAGCGATAACGAGTAAACTCAGCAAATCGAAGATGCCCACACACATAGATGTATATGCGGATAGATTTGGACTTGCGAAGGATTCCGTTATACTGCTCGAGCAAATACGTACTATTGATAAAAAAAGACTGAAAGAAAAAATGGGACATCTTGATACGAATATTATGGAACAGGTAAACACCGCTTTATCTGTATCGTTCGGGTTAAGTACGCAAGGCGTGGCACCCGATGTTACAGTGGGTGTAACGACGGGGACTATAGGCTGATGCCTATAGTCTCTTGCATTTTATAGCATTTACAAAATAAACACTATAAATAAAAGCTCCCATCTATGCATTTATAAAAAGTACGCACAGACCGAGGAAGATTCCAAAGGGGGCATAATACCTTTGATAGTATTTTTTAAATTACTATCTATAAATAAAATTATACCTCTATGTACTTATTAAAAGTTTGTACAAACCAAGGAAGATTCCAAAGAGGGCATAATACCTTTGATAGTATTTTTCAAAATACTATCTATAAACAAAATTATACCTCTGTGTACTTACAAAAAGTTTGTACAAACCAAGGAAGATTCCAAAGAGGTCTCCTCTTTGTCCGTTTTAAGAGGGAGGGTACAAAGGGAGGGGGAGAATCGGAACCCCTCCTCCCTTTGTGACTTCTTTGCAATACTTTCTTGGCACCAAGAAAGTATGAAAAAAAGAAAAAAGATAGAGTTCTTTTTGAACAATATCTCTGTGATAATTGTTAGATACTTCTAAACAAATATATCTATAAAAAATTACATTCTTTTAGATTTCTCTTCGTTACTTTCTTTCCGCAAAGAAAGTAACCAAAGAAGGCGTATAGGGGCAGGGGTTTCGATTCCCCCGCCCCTATATACCCCTACCCCTAAAACGACCAAAGGTTTTCCACCTTTGGAATCTTCCTTGGTTTGTACAAACTTTTTGTAAGTACACAGAGGTATAATTTTGTTTATAGATAGTATTTTTTGAAAAATACTATCAAAGATACTACCCCTTTGGAATTTTCCTGTCTTGACTGTATGTGCAGCACCCAGAGGTAAAGTTTTATTTCTATAATATCCCTTGTATTTTGCGATAGTTTAGGGTAAAATATTGTTACTATATTATTATTTTCGGAGATTTTTTAATATGAAAACAAAAAATCCGTTTGAAAATTCAGATACGAACAAACGATACTATACATACGATTGTTACCTGAAACGCCGTTTCGGTAAAAAGTGCGTCAAAATTGCACTTGACGGCGGCTTTACCTGCCCCAACATCGACGGTACAATATCTCACGGCGGCTGTATCTTCTGCTCCGAAAAAGGAAGCGGAGACCACACCCCGCCCTGCAATATCCCTCTAACCGAACAGTTCGAATTAGGCAAAAGAATCATTGGAAACAAATGGGCTGACGTCTTATATATCCCATACTTTCAAGCGCACACAAACACTTATGCGCCTTTGGAAGTATTAAAAAACAAGTTCGAAGAAGCCTTGACTTTGCCCGACACAGTCGGACTCAGCATATCCACCCGCCCCGACTGCCTCGAAGAAGATGTGGTCAACTATCTCACCGAACTTTCTCAAAAAACATATCTCACCGTCGAGCTTGGACTTCAATCGGCAAACGACAAAACTCTATCCCTCATTAACAGAGGTCATACTTACGCCCAGTTTGTAGACGGCTTTAATAAACTTAAATCCAAAGGCATCAACGTTTGCATACATATAATAAACGGTTTACCCGGTGAATCGTATGAAGATATGATGCATACCGCGCGTTGCGTTGCAGACCTTTCCCCTCACGCATTAAAAATACATCTGCTCTATATCTTAAAAAACACCCCTTTGGCAGTTATGTACGAACGCGGCGAATTTGCAGAACTCACCCGCGACGAATACGTAAAATTAGTCTGCGACCAGCTTGAAATATTACCCAAGGATATTGTCATTGAACGCGTAACGGGCGACGGAGTAAAGGATGATCTTATAGCTCCCCTTTGGAGTATCAAAAAGACTATCGTAACCAACGAAATCGACAAAGAATTTGTAAAAAGGGGAACATTTCAAGGTTTTTTGTGCTAATTACCTAAAACTTCCATTTATATTTTTACGAATACGCACCCATTAACTTTTCAAAGAGTACTTGAATATCACTTTATTTTGGTGTATAATAAATAAAAGATTTAATTCTTTTGCAATTTATTTGTACACTTTTCATAACCGCTGCATTAAAACAGAGGTTATAAAATGAATAAAGGAGATACTCATTATGGGAAAAGTTCAGACACAAGACATCAGAAACATTGTATTACTCGGTCATGGCGGTTGCGGTAAAACGTCAATTGCTGAGGCTGCATTATATTTAACGAAAGCAACCGACAGACTTGGAAAGCCTTCCGATGGTAACACTGTATGCGACTATGATCCCGAAGAAATAAAAAGAGGATTTTCACTTTCAGCAGCTATGGCTCCTGTTATGTGGAATGATACGAAGATAAACTTTATAGACACCCCCGGATATCTCGATTTTGAAGGTGAAGTTGTTCAGGCGATAAGAGTTGCCGACAGCGCACTCATTTCCGTTGATGCAAAAGCAGGCGTTGAAGTAGGTACGAAACTTGCTTGGGATAACGCAACGGAAGCAGGTATTCCCAAAGCGTTCTTTATTAACAAATTCGACGATAAAGAAGCTAATTTTGACAACGTATTCAATCAGTTGAAAGAAACGTTCGGAAACTTGGTATGTCCTCTTATCATACCCGTTGAAACGAACACTAACCGCTTCGTTCACTTGGCTACAATGAAAGAGCTTATCTATGCGCCCGACGGTACGTTCACCGAAAGCGATATATCTGCCGAAGACAGAGCAGTTGCTGAAAAGTATCACGAAGCTCTTATGGAATCCGTAGCAGAAACAAGCGACGAGCTTATGGAAAAATATTTTGCAGGCGAAGAAATTTCCAAAGCAGAAGCTCTTGAAGCTATTAAAAACGGACTTCTTGCAGGAACGATCGCGCCTATCATCTGCGGAAGTGCAGTTAAACTCTGGGGTATAGCATCATTGCTTAACGTATCCCTTGCATCCTTCCCCGCATTTACAAACCACGAATATGAAAGAGTTATTGAAAACGGCGAAGAAACAGAAACAGAAATTGACGTTGACGGAACAACAAGCATTTTCGTATTCAAGACCGTATCAGACCCCTTTGTTGGTAAGATGTCGTTCTTTAAGGTTATGAACGGTGAATTGCGCCGCGATATGACTCTCAAGAATCTCCGCACCGAAGGAACGGAAAAATTTGCTCACTTCTACGTTATGAAGGGTAAGAAACAGACAGAAGTTGATACACTTTGCTGCGGTGATATCGGTATGATTCCCAAGCTTTCCGGAACAGAAACAAACGATACTCTTTCCGTTGGCAACGTTCTTCCTTACGCTCCCACGGTATATCCCGAGTCAGTATTTACAATGGCATTCTCCCCCAAGGCTAAAGGCGATGAAGATAAGATTTCACAGGGCATTAACAGACTTCTTGAAGAAGATAAAACCTTAAAATATGAAAATAACACCGAAGTTAAGCAGATACTTATTTCAGGTATCGGCGATATTCACCTCGATGTAGTTATTTCAAAACTTAAGTCCAGATACAACACCGACGTTGAAATGTCGAAACCCAAGATTGCCTACAGAGAAACAATCAAGAAGAAAGTTCAGGTTGAAGGTAAGCATAAGAAACAGTCGGGCGGTAGCGGTCAGTACGGCCACGTTAAGATTACTTTTGCTCCCGGTGAAGAACTTGGTCTAACGTTCACCCAGAGCGTTGTCGGCGGTAACGTACCGAAGAACTACTATCCCGCAGTTGAAAAAGGCTTGCTTGAAGCTATGCAAAAAGGCGTACTCGCAGGATTCCCCGTAGTTAACCTTGCAGCTGACTTGTTCGACGGTTCATATCACCCCGTTGACTCCAACGAAATTTCGTTTAAACTTGCAGCTATCCTTGCCTATAAAGCAGGTCTTGCACAGGCAGGTCCCGTTATTCTCGAACCCGTAGGTCTTCTTAAAGTAAGAATTCCCACCGATATGATGGGTGACGTTATCGGCGATATCAACAAGAGAAGAGGTAGAATCCTCGGTATGAACGCTGATGAATCCAAGAAAGGTTATTCAATAGTTGAAGCGGAAGTTCCGAAGTCAGAAATGCTTGACTACGCGATTATTATGCGCGCTATCTCGGGCGGTCTCGGAAGATATACCTTTGAATTTGTTCGTTACGAAGAAGTTCCGGGTATGGTATCCCAGAAGATTATCGAAGCGGCTCAAAAAGCTGAATAATATTAAATCTAAAACTAAAAGGAAACTCCGAAAAAGAGTTTCCTTTTTTTGTTATTTGTGAACTGTCAAGGCTTTCAGCCCCGAACCCCTGACAAAAGGCCGCTTTTTGAAAAAAGCGCCACTTGGCTCCAGCAAAAACTTTGAAAAGTGGGATTTGATAGGAACATAAGTTTGTACGAATATAATTCAGTGGTCATTTCGAGTGGAGCGACCGAAGGAAGCGGAATCGAGAAATCCCATAATTATTGTGCACAGATAATGGGATCCTTCGACTTCGGCAGTTAGCACTGCCTTCGCTCAGGATGACCATATAATTAAGTTCGCACAAATCAGAGAAGCAAGGTCTTTGCCATAATTTCTGCGAAAGAAAGCGGCTTTCTTTCCTTAAAAGAAAGTAGGTTATTCGGTGTCTTCAGGGGAAATGTACTCTAAAATATCTTCTATTCTACATTCAAGAGCGCAACATAATCTCGCCAAAACATCTGTGTCAAGTCGTGTAATCTTATTTTTGCAAAAATTATTAAGCTGTGTACGTTCCATTTCAGCCTTATGGCATAGTTTATTCTTACTGATTCCTCTTTTTTCTATAAGCTCTTCAAGCTTAATTCTGACACTTCCGTACTTGTTCATAATAATTCCTACCCTTTTATATTGACAAATACATTATAAACAAGTTATAATGTAAATAATAGATGTAATTTATTATATGTAACTTATTACACCCACGTGAAAGGATTTATGTATGTCTAAACAAATAGGAATTATTAAAGAAATAGATAATCTTGGAAGGCTGGTTATTCCAAAAGAAATGAGAGAGTTATTCGGGTTAGAAAAAAGTGTCGAAGTCGTTGTAACAGAAAATGGTATTCTTGTTCGTAACCCAAAATTTGTGCTTACTGAAATTGATAAAAATTAATTTCAGTATAGTGTGTTTATAGGTGTTAGTTTTTCTTAAACAAAGAATATCTCTATCATATAATAAAAATTGTTGTAGAAACTATGTCTTGCCTCCTCCTGACGGGGGAGGGGGAATTGGCGTTAAGAAAATCGGATTTTTCTTCCTTTGAGTTACATTGGTGGAAAAATCCGATTTTTAGCCAAGGGGGAAGGAGAGAAAGTATACGATTTTCCACAACTTCACCTCTGTATAATACTTCAACCCCAATTTCTTTTAACAGCATCATCAATTATTTTGCAACATTTTTCAAATTCAGTATCAATCTCTTTGTTTGTAAATCTTATTACAGTCAAACCAACTTCGTTTAATCTTTTTGTCCGGGCTTTATCTTCCTTGTACTGCATTTCCGTTGTATGGTAATACCCGTCAAGTTCAATAACAAGTTTTGCTTTTGCACAGTAAAAATCTACTATAAAATTATCAATAGCTTTTTGTCTCTGGAATTTTATCGGATATGTTTTCAAAAAATCATACCATAAATGTTTTTCCCATTTTGTTTGGTCTTGCCGTAATGCTTGCGCTAACGGAATATTTTGTTTGTTGTAATCTTTCATATAATTATCCTTTGTTTCATAATAGAGGTGGGGGTGTTCTAAACTTAATGCCTTCTCTACTACCTCCTTGGCTAAAAAAAAAGCATTTCCTACTTATGCTTAATCAAAAATGTAGGAAATGCTTTTTTTCTTAACGCCAATTCCTCCTCCCCCGTCAGGAGGAGGCTTATATAGTCTCTGCTTACTTTAAGTTTGCAAACAGAGGAGAGCTTTTACTTTAATATAATAATGTTCTCTTGCGGTTCTATCTCGTAGGTAATAAAATTCTTCTTTCTGTCGTATTCGGTCATTTTGCCGCCTTTGGCTTCAAGCAATGGGAATCTGGAATTTACATAGAATACTTTATTCATATTCTCGTGTCTCGGCACGTTCGTTATGTCAATAACCGTTTCGCCATTTTCGTTTTCGGTCACAACTGCAAATTTCCAAAACATCGTCTGCGTTACGGAAAACTTCATATCCCTCGATATTATATTCGCCTGATGTTCGGCACATCTATAGAAATATTTTATCGCGCTCTTTATAACCTCATCGTTTCTTTCAACGTCGGCATGAAGCCAGTTCGGCCAATGAGAACCAAAGCAATAGCTTTCTATCTCGGGAATATCTCTGTAATCAACACTGCACACTTCCCAGCTAACCGGATCTTTGGGTGTTCTGTCAATAAGAATAATTCCATTATCTATAGCTATATCGGTAGGCTTTTCCTCTAAATCACATTTCATCCAACGTAACGGCTCGGAAACGTACTTTATACCGTAGTCTGCCAAAATTTTTGAAAGTTCATTAAAACGGTATGCGCCCGACGGAGGCACCATTCCGGTTACTTCTTTTTTTATTCCGTAGTATTCCATCAGTTCATAAAAACTGTCAAGCAGTTCTCTGATGTATCTTTCGGAAACCATTTCGATTCTCTTTTCGGGCAATCTGATATAGTAGTCGGAAAGGTCAGTAACAAGATTTTCTTCACTGTAATATCCATGTCCCATACCGTGTAACGCAAAATCAATATAAGGAGAATTGTTTATAACTTCAACGCATTTTTCTACTTCTTTCGTATCAATATATTTTGCATTATCCCAATCTTCGCCGTATTTGGATATTTGAGGTAACTTTTTAAGTCTGTTGTCGGGATCCCATTCAGCAAGGCAAAAAGCGCACGTGATCTTTTGGTCAAGTGCTTCACCGAGTTTATTTATCGCTTCATAGTCCTCGTAAGTATGACGTCTCGGCATACCCGTACGCGACGCACCGTCGCTTTCTCTATCGTCACTACCGCAAAACCAGCCTAAATCATCACAAACTATCTGCAACGCCATTGGAATATTAACATCTCTCATAAATAACTCCTCTTTACACATTGTCAAATTTCATAACGTTTGATATTGGTTTTATTGCATATGTAGCAAAACCGTCTTTCTTTTCATAATCATATACGTTACAGCCTATCCAAGTTTCAATGGGCTCTTTTGAGTTAACGTAGAAAATATTATTCTTTTCATCTGTCGGAACGGCAGTTATATCAATAGTAGTCACTCCGTCGTTCTCTTCTGCCTTTGAAAAACGGCAATATACTAACTGCGTTTCTGTAGCTTTTGTTTCGTTTAAAACAATCTCTCCAAAATCTTTACCGCCACGACTTACGGGAGAAGGAATAGTCATAATAGCCATAGTATTATTACTCCAATATTATTAATTAAAGTGCAACACCACGTGCGCCCCAAATTCTGCCGCCGTTTACCAAGTGCTGCTTTATCGCCTTTGCAAAGCCACTCTTTTCGGGCAATTCTTCAAGGGGGGTATCGGGGGAGCATACGAATACGTATTCAAATACGTCATGTCCGTTACTCTTCAGGGGGAATTTTTCAAATCTGTCGGCAAATTTAGTAAGATTAGTTTCTTTTCCCATTATTTCCTTTATCTGCGGGTCAATTATCCAAGTCAAGCAGAAAAATCCTTTTATTCCGCCAAAGCACTCGTTTATAATCTTCTTACCGCGCTGAACATCTATTTCACATTCATCGTGGTCTAACTTTCCGCCGGTGGGAATATGGTAGTTAATAACTCTGTCGCCCTTTGTAAGAATCTTTTTCCATTCAGTCTTTTCAAGTCTTCTTTTTTCGTTCTTTGCAATACCGTTTTCAATGAGAATACCCTCATAGTATGTATCGGTCTCAACAATATCGCCCACAAAGCTTCCCTCTTCGTCTTCGCAGTCAATACTTCCCAAAATCTGACCGCTTCTGTGGAAAGTAACGCCTTTGGGCATTACTGCAAGTTTGCCGTTATTTTCAAATACGTCAAATTCGGCAGGGTAATTGCATATTTCAAAATTAAATCTGCCTACTCTGATTATCTCACATCTAACAAACTTCATCATCCAGCCAACGTATATTGATATACCGTAACGGCCATAAAGGTCTACAAAGTCCTGTGTCTGATTTTCGTACATATTTAACGTCGCATCAATAACGTCTTCGGGTACGCCCTTTGAACGAAGCTCTTTTACAAGCGCGGGAACGCAGTAAAGAAGTGAAAACATAGGAAGGAAATCATACTTCTCATCTTCAAGTTTCTTATTGGGGCAAGACAAAGCTCTTATTGCAGCAGCATCTCTCGCTTCCATTGCAAGATAGAGAAAATATGCGTAAAGAACATTGTCGCTATCTCTTGCAACCTCATCTCTTATACGCGCAATATCGTCCTTCATATATGTAAATATATTGTATCTTTCAAAATCCAATATATCGTTTTTCTTTTCATCATACAGCTTTTTTGCGCCTTCATAATATTTTGCAAAGCTGTCTACTCTTGTTTGAATATCAAATTTTTCTAAAAATCTTTCCATAAAAAACACCTCACATTAAGGTTATTATACACTTCAAAAAATGTATTTTCAACCCATAAGCCAAAAGAAATTAAAAAAAGTAAACTCCCATTAGTAATCTTTTGAAAATTTTTTAAATGTAATAATAAAAAGTTTTTGATAACCCAAGCCCTTTCCTGTGTGAAGGGTGTCACCGAATGTGACGGGATGAGAGCTCAATAAACGATTAGAATAGCCCTTATCTCTGTCTAATAAATAATATTTTAACACTAAACTTAATGTATAAGAATCAACGGATAAAGGCTCAAAAACTTAAAGTAAAGCTCTCATCCCGTCTCGCTAAAAAAGCATCTTTTCTTCGATGAAAAAATCTAAAGAAGAAAAGATGCTTTTTATTAACGCGAGCCACCCTTCCCACAGGAAAGGGCTTTCAATATTTGTGCTTTTTTTCAAAGTTTTTGAGGGTTTGGGAACTTTTTTTAAAAAGTTCCCAAGTCAACTTATTTCACTATAGCCTTGTGGAAAATCTTTTTACCCTTACGGATTTTTGCGCCGTTCTTCAATGCTTCTGCAGAAACAACTGCATCCATCGAAGCAACCTTTTCGCCGTCGACGGATACGCCGCCCTGCTGAATAAGTCTTTTTGCTTCGCCGCGGCTTGCAGCAAGCCCGCATACGATCATAAGGTCAACGATATTCATACCGTTTTCTGCATCTGCTGCAGATATTTCGGTTGTAGGCATATTGGAATCGTCGCCGCCGTTACCGGAGAACAAAGAACGTGATGCTTCTCTTGCTTTTTCAGCCTCTTCTTTGCCGTGTACGAGAGCAGTAAGCTCAAATGCAAGAATATCTTTCTTTTCGTTAATGCGGTTATCTTCCCATTTTTCCATTTCTTCAATTTCTTCAAGGGGAAGGAACGTAAGCATCTTAATGCACTTCATAACGTCAGCATCACCAACGTTTCTCCAATACTGATAAAATTCAAAAGGAGATGTCTTGTTAGGATCGAGCCATACAGCGTTACCTGCAGTCTTACCCATCTTCTTACCCTGTGAGTCTGTAAGAAGTGTAATAGTCATAGCGTTTGCATCTTTACCGAGCTTACGTCTGATAAGTTCAGTACCGCCAAGCATATTTGACCACTGGTCGTCGCCGCCGAACTGAAGATTGCAATCGTAATTCTTATAGAGATAATAGAAGTCGTAAGACTGCATTATCATATAGTTAAATTCAAGGAATGAAAGTCCCTTTTCCATTCTTTGTTTATAACACTCGGCTCTGAGCATATTGTTTACAGAGAAACAAGCACCGACTTCACGGAGCATATCAACGTAATTGAGCTTGAGAAGCCAATCAGCGTTGTTTATCATCATAGCCTTGCCTTCGCCGAATTCAATAAATCTTTCCATTTGGCGCTTAAAACATTCAGCGTTGTGGTCGATATCTTCCTTTGTAAGCATCTTTCTCATATCGGTACGACCGGAAGGGTCGCCTATCATCGTAGTACCACCACCGATAAGTGCTATCGGTGTATTACCCGCCATCTGCAAACGTTTCATAAGTGTCAAAGCCATAAAATGACCTGCAGTTAAGCTATCTGCCGTACAGTCAAAACCAATATAGAACTTTGCCTTGCCATTGTTTACAAGGTCGCGTATCTGGGGCTCGTCCGTTACCTGCGCAATAAGCCCTCTCGCTTGAAGTTCTTCATAAATTCCCATTTTGTCTTCCTCCTAGGTATATAAAACACATATTATTAACTATAATTTTTCAGTAAGTCGGACTGTTTAAAAACCATTCTCCGTCTTGCAAAACCAAAGTCAGTTCCGTCTTTCCGCCGTCTTCATATTCTGCGGAAATCAGCATCATTCCTTTGTTTTGTCTCTTAATAACCGCGCTGTCTATCTTGATATTACCCTGAATATTAAAGCCTTTATTTCTCTTGTCAGCCAAGAGTTTACCGTTAACCTCTATATATCTTGGATCTATATCATCGCTGTTCGTAAATATTGCATCTCTTATAATCGCGATATATTCTTGTGAAAACACCTCTGATGCTTTGGTTATTATTTCTTCTATAGTCTTGTATCCGCAGTCTTCATTTACTGCCATAAATCTGTTGTTTGAGCCGTCGTCGGTATATTCCAACCCTTTTCCCCAAAAAATCTCATTCATTTCATAAGATGCAGGTAAAAGCCTTTCAAGTTCAGCCCTTGCAGATTCGTCTGTCATACTTCCTCCGCAAGAACATAAACCTAAACTCAATAACAAACATAAACAAAGTAAAATTTTACTCGTTAGATTCCGAAGCTTCATTCTCTTCTTCCTCTTCTTCTTTCTGAACCTTTGCAAAGCTTACTATAGACGCATTTTCAGAAAGTCTCATTACAATTACACCCGCAGCAGTTCTGCCGTACGTCGAAATACCCGATACAGGAGTTCTTATAATAGTTCCGTCGTTTGTAATAAGCATAATATCTTCATTTTCACTAACGGGAGCAATATTTACGATTCTGCCCGTCTTTTCGGTAAGCTTATGGCAAATAACACCCTTACCGCCTCTGTTGTGAGCAGGGAAGTTTGCAAACTCTGTTCTCTTTCCGAAACCGTTTTCTGTTATAAACAACAGTTTCTTTTCGTCGTCAACAATTGCCGCACCAGCAACAGCGTCGCCGTCCGTAAGTCTTATAGCAATAACACCGCGGGAAGTTCTGCCTACGCTTCTTGCCTTTTCTTCTTCAAAACGTACTGCAAAACCGTTTCTTGTAGCTACTACTATTTCGTTTTCACCTGTCGTATGAGCAACGAATACAAGCTCGTCGCCCTCGTCGAGATTAATAGCCTTCTTACCGCCCTTTCTCTGATATGCATATTCTTCAACAGGCGTACGCTTGATTATACCGTTTCTTGTAACCATAGTCAAGAAACCGCCCATATCAAAGCTTTCCATATCTATCATTGCGGTAATCTTATCGTCTTTATCAATTTCAAGAATATTAGCAATATTCGTACCCTTTGCCGTTCTGCCCGCCTCGGGAATAAGATATGCTTTCTTGGTAAATACCTTACCCTTTTGCGTAAACATCATAAGGTTCGAATGGCTGTCTGCGGAAACTACCATCTCAACGAAGTCTTCTTCCTTCGTCGTCATACCGATTATACCCTTACCGCCTCTGTTCTGTGCAGTATAAGTATCAGCCGCGCGGCGCTTGATATATCCAGCATGGGAAAGAGTAATAAGACATCTGTGTCTTTCTATAAGGTCTTCAAGTACGATCTCTTCTTCAAGAGGAACGCACTGTGTCTTTCTCGCGTCGCCGTATTTTTCTTTTATTTCATTCAAATCAGTCTTGATTATTTCTTTTACCTTATTTTCATCGGCAAGAATAGCTCTGTATTCGTCAATCATCGCGTAAAGCTTTGCAAGTCTGTCTTCAACCTTCTGTCTTTCAAGTCCCGAAAGGCGTCCGAGAGTCATTTCAACTATTGCCTGTGCCTGAATTTCCGAAAGTCCGAAGCGTTCCATAAGGTTTGCTTTAGCATCGGGAATAGAAGCGGAAGCTCTGATTATCTGAATAACCTCGTCAATATTATCTGTAGCTATCTTGTAACCTTCATTAATATGCGCTTCGTGCAAAGCCTTTTCAAGCTCAAACTTTGTTCTTCTTACAATTACTTCTTTTTGATGTTCAATATAGTAACTCAATATTTCCTTCAAGTTAAGTACTCTTGGAATATTGTTTACCAACGCCAACATATTAACGGCGCAGGTATCCTGAAGCTGTGTATATTTATAAAGCTGATTAAGTATTATCTGACAGTTTGCATCCTGACGGCAGTCGATAACTATACGAATACCCGTTCTGCCCGAAGACTCGTCGCGTATATCGCGAATACCGTCTACACGCTTGTCCTTAACGCACTCTGCAAGTGTTGCTTTAAGTGTCGTCTTGTTAACCTGATAAGGAATTTCGGTAATTATAATTCTGTGCTTTTCTTCTTCAATTACCGTCTTCGCTCTGACGATTATTCTGCCCTTACCCGTCGTATATGCCGAATAAATACCCGTCGTTCCGCAAATAGTAGCTCCCGTCGGAAAGTCAGGACCTTTAATAAATTCCATAAGCTGTGTTATCTCGGCGTCGGGATTATCCATAAGGAAAATAGTTCCGTCAATAACTTCGTTAAGGTTATGAGGCGGAATATTCGTAGCCATACCAACCGCAATACCGATTGAACCGTTTACCAAGAGATTGGGGAATCTCGCGGGAAGAACGGTAGGCTCTTTCAGCTTGTTGTCGAAGTTGGGCATAAAGTCAACTACGTCTTTTTCGATATCGCTCATCATTTCGTTGGCGATACGGTGCATTCTCGCCTCGGTATAACGGTATGCAGCAGCGCCGTCGCCGTCTATGTTACCGAAGTTACCCTGTCCCTCTATAAGAGGATAACGGAGTGAGAACGTCTGCGCCAATCTTACCATTGTGTCGTATACGGCAGCGTCACCGTGAGGGTGATATCTACCAAGCACGTTACCAACGGTTGTAGCCGACTTTCTGAAATCCTTGTCGTGTGTAAGGTGGTCTTCATACATAGCGTAAAGTATACGTCTGTGTACAGGCTTCAAACCGTCTCTTACGTCGGGAAGCGCACGTGACATAATAACGCTCATAGAATAGTCAATAAACGATTTCTTTACCTCTTTTGACAATCCTACGTCTAATATTTTTTGATTAGCGAATTCCAAGTTTTCGTTAGTTTCCATTTTTTCACCTTTCGGATTCTTTTTTATGTGATGTTATTGTTTACTGTAAAATAAGTTTATTTACAATTGAATCAATTTGATTGCATACTGTTTTGAAATCAAATTCAATATCACTATTCTTAAATCTAACTACTGTTAGATTCATTTTATTTAAAAGCTCTGTTCTCTCTTTATCTTCATTGTACTGTACTTCGGTTGTGTGATAATAACCGTCAAGCTCTATAACAAGTCTTGCTTTTGCACAGTAAAAATCCGCAATATAATTACCTATTACTTTTTGTCTTTGAAAACGTATTGGGTAATTTCTTAAAAATTTATACCACAAATCATTTTCCCATTTTGTTTGATTTTTTCGTAATTGTTTTGCAAGAGGAATAGTATTTTTGTTATATGTTTTCATAAGCTTTACAGGGGGGAAATTAATAAAAAACGCCTGTTTTTCTCTCCCTCCGTCATTTTGTCTTCGTTACACTCAGTCAAAATGCCACCTCCCTCCTCAGATGGAGGTTTTATTTTGAACTCTTTCGCTTCGCTGGGAACAAATATCCCCCATTATTATATATAGAATTTTTTTCTGTACAAATCGTTAATCCCTCAAGTAGCTACCACATTAGTTATTGTTTTCTAAAAAATTAACAATCAACTTTGCTCTAACTGAGACCTCCATCTGAGGAGGGAGGTGGCTCGTCGCTTTGCTTATATTATTACTGCTCTGACTTTGGCGACGAGACGGAGGGAGAGAAAAGCATATAATTTTTGCTTTCTCTAATTTTGTACATTTAATTCTATACTTCAAAAACGTTAACGCGCGGTAAATTATTTTCTATAGTCAATTTGTCGGGCAAGTTCGTACCCTCAAGCTCTACCTTTGATAAACTTGCGGCAGAAGCAAATGCCAATGCATTTCTTATATCCATATCATTGCAAACAGCGTATACGTAAGAAGCAAGGAACGTATCTCCCGCACCCGAAAAGCCTTTTGCTTTAACTTCGGGATTAATTACACGGTAGTTACCTGCGCGCCCCGAGTATACAGCGCCTTTTTTGCCAAGTGTAAGTATTATTTCAATACCCGTCTTGTTGTAAAAGCCTATCGCTTCTTCAACGTATTTGTCTTCTTCCGGTGTATATCCCAAAAGCTGACCAAATTCTTCTCTGTTCGGTTTTATAAGATACGGTCTTTCTTTTACAACTTCAACTAAAGAGCTTCCGGAAATATCGGTTATAACGTTTTTTCCTCGTAGCTTCAACGCCGCCGTTATTCTTCTTACGGTATCGCTTTCAAGTCCAAACGGTGTACTTCCGCCGATTATAAATATATCCGCCGGAGAATCTAAAAGAGTTGACATAAGCTCTTTAAATTCTTTTTCGCTTACCGGACCGCCCTTTTCGTTTATCTCGGTTTCTCGGCTTTCGGCATCTGTTATCTTAATATTCATTCTCGTTTCGCATTCAGTCGGTGTAAATTCGCACTTTATACCTTCTTCTTCGAGAATTTCAATAAGCATCTTTCCCACTTTTCCGCCGTTAAAGCCGTATATATGGGTATCCTCATTAAGCTTTTTCAGCATACGTGAAACGTTTATACCCTTTCCACCGGCGTTTACAACGGCAGAGTTAACTCTGTTAAGTTCGCCGACAGCCAAACTCTTTTCATATATAATATTCCTGTCAATAGCAGGATTAAGCGTAACTGTTGCTATTCTCATATATTTTTTATATATCAAGATTGGTTACGTACTGCGCGTTCTTTTCAATGAAGTTTCTTCTTGATTCAACCTCATCACCCATAAGCATTGAAAACGTTTCGTCGCAGGTCATAGCGTCTTCTATAGTTACCCTCTTTATGGTACGGTATTCTGGGTCCATTGTCGTTTCCCAAAGCTGATCGGGGTTCATCTCACCAAGACCTTTATATCTGCTTGCTTCAACGTTTCCGCCAAGCTCTGCTATCTTCTCATCTCTTTCTTTATCAGAATAAGCGTATTTTATCTGCTTACCTTTCTTTATTTTATAAAGAGGCGGTGTCGCAAGATAGATATTTCCGTTTTCTATAAGCTTCTTCATATATCTGAAGAAGAACGTCAAAAGAAGTATCTGAATATGTGAACCGTCTACGTCAGCATCGGCCATAATTATTATCTTGCCGTAACGGAGCTTCTCTATATCAAAATCTTCACCGATACCACAACCTAAAGCCTGAATAATCGGTATTATCGTCGTGTTTGCATATACTCTGTCTATACGGCTCTTTTCAACGTTAAGAACCTTACCTCTGAGAGGAAGAATAGCCTGGAATTTGCTGTCTCTTCCTTCCTTTGCACTACCTCCCGCGGAGTCTCCCTCTACGAGAAACAACTCGGTCAATGCCGCATTTCTTTCCTGACAGTCAGCTAATTTGTCGGGCATACCGCCGCCTTCAAGCACACCCTTACGTCTTGTAAGCTCTCTTGCTTTTCTTGCAGCCTCTCTTGCTCGGGAAGCAGCAAGTGTCTTCTCGATTATCGCTTTTGCAATAGATGGGTTCTCTTCAAAATATTCCGAAAGCTTCTGTGAAACGAGATTGTTTACTATTGAACGAATCTCCGAGTTACCGAGTTTTGCTTTCGTCTGACCTTCAAACTGCGCTTCGCGGAGTTTTACGCTGATAACCGAACAAAGTCCCTCTCTTGTATCTTCTCCCGAAAGTTTGTCATCGCCCTTTATCATATTGTGCTTCTTTGCATAGTCGTTGATAACGCTTGTCAACGCTGCCTTAAAGCCGGTTTCGTGTGTACCACCTTCAACGGTGTTAATGTTGTTTGCGAACGTCATCATAGTTTCGTTGTAGCCGTCGTTATACTGCATAGCTACTTCAACTATGGTATCTTCCTTGCTCGCATTCATATAAATTATATCGTCGTGAATAACGGTGGAGTGCTTAATGGTATTCAAATGCTCAACGAAGCTCTTGATACCGCCCTCGTAACACAAATCGTTTTCAATAACCTCGGCGTGTCTTTCATCTCTTAAAACTATATTCGTACCCGCATTCAAGAAAGTTCTTTCTCTCATATTGTTGAGAAGAGTATCATAATCAAATACAACCTCTTCAAATACCTCGGCATCGGGCTTGAATCTTACGTAAAGACCGTTAGATTCGCAATTTGTTTCCTTAAGCGTATATTCACTTACAGTCTTACCGCGTTCAAAACGCTGTGTATGGCAAGTTCCGTTGTTTGTGTTTTCGTATACGAGCCACTCCGAAAGAGCGTTAACAACAGACGCGCCAACGCCGTGAAGACCGCCCGAAATGGTATATCCGTCTCCGCCGAATTTACCGCCCGCATGAAGTACGGTAAATACTACTTCAGGGGTAGGAATACCCATCTTCTGATGAATACCCGCAGGAATACCTCTTCCGTTATCTCTTACTGAAAGGCTTCCGTCTTCGTGAAGAGTTACTATTATCTTCGTGCAAGCTCCCGCCATAGCCTCGTCAATAGAGTTGTCCACTATTTCATAAACAAGATGGTGAAGTCCTCTTATTGACGTTGAACCGATATACATACCGGGACGCTTTCTTACAGCCTCAAGTCCTTCAAGTACCTGTATTTGATTTTCGTCATAGGTGTGTTGATTTGTCTGTTCGCTCATTATGTTTTTTCTCCTTATTAATAACAGGGCTTTGCCCTGAAACCCATTTAAGAAACTTTTTTGGAAAAAAGTTTCTTAAAAATCTTCAAAAAACTTGAAAATTAAGGGTAAATTTGTCTAATATTTTAAAGTTTTTGCGGTTTCCAAAGGAGCTTTTTTATAGAAAGCTTCTTTGGTGTAGCTTTTGGAGTGAAACTCCCTATCTCTTTCTTTTTATCTAATGTCCTTCTCCGTGAGTCTGCCGTATAGGGACTTTGGAGCAAGTTGTGACATATATACGTTTTCTTTTGTAAGAATAATAGATTTCGGTATCTCATCAACCGTCGTAATAAGCCTACCGTCCTTTTGAGCCTTGTTCAAAAATTTACGCGTTTCTCTTGACATCGTCGCGTTATCCATATCAAAAATCCCGACGATATCCTTTTCGCGAATATTCTTTTTGTTACCGAGATGAATATACATAATTATTTTATCCTCGAATATCTGCCTTGATTTACTTCAATAACGTTACCCGCAACGTTTTCAAGACCGTCCTTTTCACAGCTTGTGATAATAACCTGACATTTCTTTATACCGTTCGTAACGTATTCTTTTCTCTTTGAATCAAGTTCACTAAAAATATCGTCAAACAGAAATACCGGATATTCGCCCGTAACCTGTCTTGATATTTCGCCTTCTCCAAGTTTCATCGCAAGAGCAAGACATCTTTGCTGTCCCTGTGAACAAAAACTTCTTGCTTCTCTGTCGTTTAAATATATATCAATATCGTCTTTATGAATTCCGTAAAGAGAAGTACCAGCTTGAATCTCTTTTTCTAAATTTTGCGTAAGTTTTGCGTAATATTCTTCTTCACTTAATACCTTATTATACTCCATAAACGTTTTTTCTCTCCCGACTGTCATATCGTTAAAAAATTCGTTTACGTGTATATTTAGCTGCTTTACGTATTCATATCTCTCCCTTGAAATAAGCGCCGCCTCGTGCGCAAGATACATCGACCATAATTCTATAGTACGGTTAAATGACTCCTTATCCTCTTCATAATTTTTTATCAGAGTATTTCTTTGGTTGAGAATATTGTTATATTTTTGAAGAGAGGACAGATATATAGGCTTCAGCTGACAAATAGCTCCGTCAAGGAAAGCTCTTCTCTCTGACGGCCCGTCTTTTATAACCGACAAATGTTCGGGACAAAACAAAACTGCTCTGAAATACCCAACAAAGTCGGACATTTTTTTTATGTTAACACCGTTTCTAAAACATATCTTTCGGCTGCCTCTGACAAGTTTTATTTCCATATCGTGAAATCTCACGGAATCTTCAAAATCTATCTTACAAAAGCTTACATCCTTTGAAAAATTGATTAAGTCTTTATCAGATGAAGTGCGAAAAGATTTTCCATGTGCAAAAAGATATATGCCCTCAAGAGCATTTGTCTTTCCCTCGGCGTTGTTGCCGTAAAAAATGTTAACACCTTCGCAAAAGTCTATCTCTGCTTCTTCTATATTTCTAAAATCTTTGAAACGTATTTTCTTACAAACCATAAAAATTTAAGAAATTATTTCATTCTTGTGGGAAGTGTAACAAAGAGGAACTTCGACTCTTCAGCTTCTGCAGGTTCAATAACCATAGCGCGAAGAGGCCCTGACATCGAAAGTTTAATCTTTTCTACGTTACATACCTTAAGTGCTTCAAGAAGATAACGGCAAGTAAATGCAATTTCAAGGTCGCTTCCGTTCTTTTCAATAGCAACTTCGTCATAAACGTTACCCGATACAGCATTAGCTGTAATAACGAGAACGTTTTCATTGAAGTTACACTTAACAAAGTTTCTTACTTGTGCCTTTTCTTCACTGATAAGCGCAGCTCTTTCAAGGCTGTCCATAAAATCTTCTGTATTTACTTTTACAAATATTGTATTGTCTTTAGGAATATATCTGTTGTAATCAATGTACTGACCTTCAAGAAGTCTTGTAAAGAAAGTCAATTCTCCTATTTCAAATAAAGCGTGTTTACCGCCTATTCTTATTTTTACAACTTCTTCCTCGTTGTCGGTGAGGAATTTCATAACTTCAATCAAAGTCTTGCCGGGTACTATAAAGCTCATATCAGCATAAGCCTCTTCATTCTTCTGCATCTCACATTCCTGCTCTGTATAAGCAAGTCTGAATGAGTCACAGCTTACGGCAACTATCTTTGAACCCTTTACTTCAAAATATACACCGCAGTAAATAGGTCTTTGGTCAGTCTGCGCAACTGCAAAAATCGTGCGGCTTATCATAGCTCTCATAACTGACTGCGGAATAGTAATATCTTTTCCCGTGTCAACAGTAGGTGTGCTGGGGAAGTCAGAACCGGGAAGAGCAGGCATACTGAATTCCGAACGTCCGTTTGTAATCTTGGTCATACATTTTTCGTCAACCTCGATTGTAATATTACCTTCGGAAAGAGTTTTAACTATCTGATTCAAACGAATAGCGTTGATAACGTATTCGCCTTCTTCAAGTACCTGTGCGGGAATTGTCGTAGTAATACCTTTTTCAAGGTCGTATGCAGTAATTGTAACCTTGTCGGAACCCTGTGTAGTAACAAGAATACCCGACGTCGCGGGAATAATGTTCTTTGTGGAAACTGCACTCATTGCAGCTGTAAGAACGTTATTGAGAATGTTTTTCTCGAAAATAATCTTCATAATTATTTTCCTTTCTTTTTATATAAGTATTAATTTTTTTCGTATTTTCCCCTACTTTCTTGAAAGAAAGTAGGCAAAGAACTTTGAATAAATTGGTTTGAGCCTATTATTCTTGTAAGTACAGACATACTTTCTTTTGATAAAAGAAAGTAAGCAAAGAACCTTACTTCTCTTGGTTTGTGCGAACATAGGCGAACCGTCATCCTGAGTGTAGGCGATTATCAATCGCCGAAGTCGAAGGATCTCATAGAATTATATAAAACGATAACGGGATTCTTCTATTCCGCGACCAAAAGGTCGCTCCATTCAGAATGACCGTATTTATTATTTGTGCGAACATTGTTGATATATTTGTAGGGATTGGCGTCCTCGACAAGCCTTAAAAAATAAACAAAGTTTAACGAACCTACATCACTGTCTCATCTAAAAAATTGAGAAGCTGATGCATAATATATATATTTTCTATATTGTAGTGGTAATAGCTGTAGTAGGGCTTGTGGAAAATGTGGGAAAGTCGAGAAGTCTGCATATCAAGTAAAAAAATTACTTATTTCTCCCTGTTGATAATGTGTTAGTAAATGCTGGAAACTTCTGTGGATTTCAACACACTTAAAATTTAGGAAGTTTTCCAACTTTTTTCAACAAGTTTTTATTGGAAAACTTTTCTGTGGAAAACTCTGTAATGAAGTCTTACAGAAGCGCTTAAACAGTAGCTTATTTACCCTAAAAAGTTTTCCACACCGTTTTCAACAGTTGTGGAAAACATAGGGAGACGTTATTTTTTTCTTATCTCGTCCATAAGCTCGTTTATCTCAATTTCAAGCACGGAGTTTTCTTTTATATCGGTTTCAATTTTGTTCAAAGATGATTTAACGGTAGAATGATCTCTTGAAAAAATATTTCCAATCTTTTTCAAGGATAAGTCTGTCATATTCTTTATAATATAGATGCAAATATGTCTTGCATTTGCGACCTCTTGATTTCTCTTTGAACCCTTTAAATCGTTTTCGGAAATATTATATTTCTTCGAAATCTTTTCAAAAATTCTCTCTATGGTAACGTCAACTGGTTCGTCATTTGATACAACAACCGATATACATTCTTTTGCTAAATCAAGGTCTAGTTTTGCACCCTTCAAGAATGAGTGAGCAGCAAGTGTCTTAACTGCACCCTCTATCTGACGTATATTACTTCTGAGGTTTTCGGACAGATAGTTCAAAACTTCGGGTGGGAAAGTAACTCCCAATTTATTCGCTTTATCTTTTATTATCGCCGTTCTTAATTCATAATCGGGCGGCTGAATATCAACTATCAGTCCGTCTTCAAAACGCGTTCTCAATCTATCTTCAAGCGTCTTAATCTCTTTTGGAGGACGGTCGCTTGTCATTATAATTTGTTTACCCGCATCGTAAAGAGCGTTAAAGGTGTGGAAAATTTCTTCCTGTGTGGCTTCTTTACCTGCAATAAAGTGAATGTCATCTATAAGAAGAAAGTCTGTCTTTCTGAATTTGTTTTTAAATTTTTCTCTGAATGTAACGTTAGATTTCTTGCTTATGTTCTCAATAAGCTGACTTGCAAAATCTTCACCCTTAACGTACACAATACTTGCTTTTTTATTTTTGCTCAAAATAAAGTTATTTATCGCGTATAGCAAATGAGTTTTTCCGAGACCGCTTTGTCCGTAAATAAACAAGGGGTTAAAATGTGTAGCAGGATTGTTGCATACGGAAATACAAGCTTCGTAAGCAAATTTATTTGAGTTACCTACGATAAAGTTATCGAACGTATACTGTGTATGATAAGGCGGGAAAATATTGCTCGCCTGCTCAAAAGTAACTTCATCAGAATCATTTTCGTCAAAAGTAAGCTCTGATACGTTATGTATCTTCTTTTCCTCTTTGATTTCTTCTTTTTCGGGAGATCTTCCTTCTATATAGACAGTAAGGTCGGGTTCTTTGTTTTGCCTTGAAAGAACCGTAACCTTTACCGAATAACCTATAAGTTCTTCAAGATACTGTTTTATGGTAGGCATATGTTTATCATTTATAATTTTGCACTTGAGATCGCTGCTGTTTACCAAAACTGCATCTGTATTATTCAAAACTTCAAGCTTCAAATCGTTGAACCATAATTCAATAAAGCCTTCGGCGTAAGTCTGTCTCATATTCTTAACAACGTTTGCCCAAAGGTCGTCTAAAAACTGCATAATTAAGTTTTTCCTTTCAAAAAAATTATAGAAATATGAAAAACGCTCGGATTCGCATATATATAATTTATTATAGCATATATATATATATAATGCAAGGCAAAAACAGTAAATTTTAAGGAGTTTTTTTAAAAAAATTACTTAATATAGAAGAGAAAATTAAAAAAACACTTGACAAGAAGGCTATTTTGTGTAATAATAAGGATTACCGTTGAGTATTTTTAGAAGTTGAAGGAGGTGCGTACGATGATCAGAACGTATCAGCCTAAGAAACGTCAGCGCAAAAAGGAACATGGCTTTAGAAAAAGAATGAGAACAGCCGACGGCAGAAATGTGTTGAAGAGAAGACGCGCAAAAGGCAGAAAACGCCTCACATATTAATGGCATAGACGTTTTTTACATCGAATGTCAATTACAAAACCGCCGATATTCTCGGGGGTTTTTGTTTTACCAAAATTAAGGAATATACAAGGGAGGTTTTATGTTTATGAAATATAGAGCAATAAGCGAAAACCACTTGTATAGCAAGGCGTACAGAAGGGGTAAGAAGATAGCAACGAAACACGTTGTTATCTACGTTTTACCCGACAGACACGCCGGAAAGCTCAAAAAAGAAAATCCAAGTAAACAGTTTATTAACCGAGTTGGACTTACCGTAACAAAAAAAATCGGGGGAGCTGTTACCAGGTCACGAGTAAAAAGAATAATAAGAGAGGGATACCGTTTGACAGATAAAAAATACGGCATCAAAAAAGGTAATCTTATCGTTCTTGTTGCAAGAGATACTGCGGTAAAAGCTAAATCAACGGACCTTGAAAGAGATATGGTATTTGCATTCAAGAAGTTGGAAATGATATGAAAAGGATTTTTATTTTTTTGATCAGAATCTATCAAAAATATATCTCGCCTCTGAAAAGTAAGCCCTCATGCAGATTTTATCCCACATGCTCACAGTACGCTATTGAGGCATTAGAAATTCACGGATTTTTCAAGGGTAGTATTCTTGCAATTTGGCGGATACTCAGATGTAACCCTTTTTGCCGCGGAGGCTACGATCCCGTTCCCGAGAAAAAGAAAAAGTAAGTTTTATGTAACCAGAAAAAAGGAGAAAAGCTTTGATAGACGCAATTCTTAAACTGTTTGCCTACGTTGTCGAGTTTTGTTACATTATCGGCGGAAAAAATTATCTCGTAGGTCTTATTTTGTTTGCAATTGTTGTAAAAATTGCTATGCTGCCCTTGAGCATAAAGCAGCAGAAAAATTCCATTAAACAGGCTAAGCTGAGACCAAAAGAAATGGCTATCCGTAAAAAATATGCGGGAAGAAACGACCAGCCTACTCAGCAGAAAATGCAGAACGAAATAATGGAGCTTTATCAGAGAGAAAATTACAACCCTATGGGCGGTTGTTTGCCTCTTCTCATTCAGCTTCCTATTTTGCTTGGTTTGTATCAGGTAATTATCAGACCTTTGGAATTCCTTTGCCGTATTCCGAAGGACGTTGTTAAGGCTATAACAGAGAGCGATGCTCTTAAAGAAATAGTATCAAAAACATTGGCTGAAGGCGAAAAAGTTGAAAAGGCTATTAAGTCTATGTCTCAGATTCAGCTCGTCGACGTTTTGAAGAATAACTTTAATGAGTTTGCTGACCAAATTGGTGAATACGTTTCGTCGGCAAGTGAACTTCCAAACTTTAGTTTGTTTGGAGTAAACCTCGCTGACATTCCCTCGCTCGATAAAGTTTCCGTACTTTTGCTCGTTCCTATTTTAACGTTTGTAATAAGCTATTTGTCTATGAAGATAAACAAGAAGTTTATGTACAATCCTAACGAAGGTGTACAGACTGACGCCGCTACCGGCTGTTCCACCAAGATGATGGACTGGATGATGCCTTTGATGAGCGTGTATATTACGTTTATCGTTCCTGCGGTTATCGGTATCTACTGGATGTTCAATAATATTTTTGGTACTATTCAGCAGATAATTTTGGCAAAAGTAATGCCCTTGCCGAAGTTTACCGAACAGGATTATAAGAACGCCGAAAAAGAAATGAACGGCAAAGCTAAACCAAAGAAATCGTCAGATAGTACGGGTGAAAAGAAAAAAGTACGTTCACTTCACAGAATTGATGAAGAAGATTATGTTGCTCCCGAACCCGAAAAAAAGAAAAAGGCAGAAGCACCTAAAAACGGTCTTGCGGGTATGATTGAAGTGTCTGACGTACAAGAAAATGACACAAAAAAGAATGAAGAATAATCGGGTGTTAAAAAGACACTTTATATAAAGGAGAATTAGACAGATGATACGTGAAGTTATAGTTTACGGAAAGACTGTTGAAGAGGCTATAGAAAAAGGCCTGAAAGAACTTAACGTTGTTGCTGAAAAAGCACAGTATGAAGTTATAGAAAACGCAAAAAAGGGATTTCTCGGCTTTGGTGAGACTCCCGCTAAGGTTAGAGTATATTGCGAAATGAACGCAGGTATGAAGGCTGTTGACTTTGTTACTACTCTTGTAAAGAATATGGAGCTTGATGTTGAAGTTAAGACCGACGTTGTGAACGGTAAAGACGTTAAGATTACTCTTGAGGGTGAAGCGGCAGGTATGCTTATTGGTCACCACGGTGAAACACTTGACGCTGTACAGTATCTTGCTAACCTTACTGCAAACAAGGGCGACGAAGACAAAGACGATTACTCAAAGATTACCGTAGATATTGAAAACTACAGAGCAAAGAGAGAAGAAACTCTCAGAACATTGGCAAGAAGAATGGCTGCAAGAGTTCGCAAGAACGGCAGAAATATGACTCTTGAACCTATGAACCCCTACGAAAGAAGAATTATTCATTCGGAAATTCAGGATATCGAGGGCGTGTCAACATATTCTATCGGTTCTGACGACAATAGAAAAATCGTTATCTGCCTCGAAGACAAGGTTAAAAAGAATAAATAATAGAAAACTTAAGGGCGACCAAACGGTCGCCCTACTTTCTTTTAAGGAAAGAAAGTAGGCCCGCTTTCTTTCGTAGAAAGCTTGGCAAAGAACTTGCTTTTCTTGGTTTGTGCAAACTATACCACGTGCGGTAGGGGACGGCGCCCTCGACGTCCCGTTGTAAATAAAAAAATTTTAACATATTATAATTGGGGAATAAAAAACAAAAGAATTTTTATTTGAGCAAAGTGTTTGTATTTTTCGGGACGTCGAGGGCGCCGTCCCCTACCGGTTTGTGCGTTATTATTGTTGTAGCGTAGGAGCGACCAATGTGTCGTCCATTTTTGTTTATACGGAAGATTTTATCTTCTTGACAAAAAGCGTGTGTTTGGTGTAAAATCAATAGGACATTATAAAGAAAAAAAGGAAAATGAGAAATGAAAGAAATACTTTTGTGTAAACAAGGCGAACTCGTATTAAAAGGACTTAACAGAAAATGGTTCGAGGACCTTTTGGCAAGAAGACTTAAAGAATGTATTAAGCCCTACGGTAATTTTAAGGTATCCGCATCACAGTCAACGACCTACGTTGAGCCTTTAGACGATTTTGCCGATATTGACGGTGCTTTTGAGGCGGCTTTGAAGGTGTTTGGCTTTGTTTCGGTTAGCCGCGCTGTTGTTTGCGAAAAGAATATTGACGATATAAAGAAAAAGGCGGCAGAATATCTGCCCCAATATCTTGAAGGAAAATGCAGCTTTAAAGCGGAAGCAAGACGCTCCGACAAGAAATTCCCCTTGACTTCTCCGCAGATTGCGGCGGAAGTAGGCGGCGCTGTACTTGAAGTTATGCCGAGACTTAAAGTCAGTATGGATAACCCCGAAATAACCGTTAGAATTGAACTTCGCGAAACTAACGCATACGTTCACGCGGGTGCATTTAAGGGGGCGGGCGGTATGCCCGTTGGCTCAAACGGTAAGGCTATGCTTTTGCTTTCGGGCGGTATTGACAGCCCCGTTGCAGGTTATATGATGTCGAAGAGGGGACTTAATCTCGATGCCGTTCACTTTGAAAGCTTCCCCTATACCAGCGAAAGAGCGAAGGAAAAGGTGTTGCAGCTTGCAAGACTTGTTTCCGTATATTCGGGCAATATTTACGTACACGTTATTTCTCTTACACATATTCAGGAAGAATTAAGAAGACTATGCGACGAGGAATATTTTACTCTGTTGCTCCGTCGTTTTATGATGCGTCTTGCCGAAAAGGTTGCGAACAGAAATAAGTGCCGCGCTCTTATAACAGGCGAAAGTTTGGGGCAGGTTGCAAGTCAGACTTTAGATGCGTTGAACGTTACCGACGCCGTTGTAAATATGCCCGTGTTCAGACCTTGTATCGGTATGGATAAAGAAGAGATTATTACTATTTCAAGAAAGATAAACACTTTTGAAACGTCAATACTTCCTTATGAAGATTGTTGTACCGTGTTTACTCCCAAGCACCCCAAGACACGTCCCGAAATTGCGCGCGTGCTTGAACAAGAAGCGAAGATTGATATAGAAACCCTTGAAAAAGAGGCTATGGAATCCCTCCAAACAATAAAAATAGCCCCCGAAGCGTAAAATAATTAAGGGAACCTACTTTCTTTTGAGGAAAGAAAGTAGGCAAAGAAACCTTGCTTCTCTGGGTTTGTGCGAACTTAATTATATGGTCATCCTGAGCGAAGGCAGTGTTAACTGCCGAAGTCGAAGGATCCCATTATCTGTGCACAATAATTATGGGATTTCTCGATTCCGCTTCCTTCGGTCGCTCCACTCGAAATGACCA
>JAZRUG010000046.1:0-11247 GCA_045652425.1 Eubacteriales bacterium | reverse complement strand
AAGGTTTTCCACCTTTGGAATCTTCCTTGGTTTGTGCGGACTTTTTATAAATACATAGGAGTAATATTTAATTTGTAAATAATATTTTTTGAAAAATACTATCAAAGTTGTTGCCCCTTTGGAATCTTCCTTTAGTTTGTGCGGACTTTTTATAAATACATAGATGGGAGCTTTTATTCATTTTGTTTCCACAAAAAAAAACTGCCGTTTGGCTGTAAAAGCAAACGACAGTCTTATTTTTATGTTCTTATATACCCATTACAGTATCAATAGGCATCGAAACAACGATTCCTTTAGCCTCGCTGTGCATACCAAACTGCTCGGTTATAGCCTTCATAATAGTATGCTTCTTTTCAACCTCGGTAATAATAAGCAGCACTTCTTTTTCTTCCTGCATACTTATACCCCAGAAGCCTATATCTTCCTCGTCAATAACCTGTCGGCTGTGTATAACGGTACCGCCGCGCGCTCCCGCTTCCTTTGCCACTTTCATAGCATCATTGCTAAAGCCTCTGTTTAATATAGCTGTTATCATCGTATGGCTGTTACCCATAGTTTTTTCCTCGTCTTTCTTCTCATCTTCGGTCGTTTTGCCATCTGCCATCATCTGCAAGAGAGCCCCGCTGGCGCTCGTTATGGGAAGTGTAAATCCAATTCCCCCGTCAGCTCTGCTCATAGCCAACTCAAAGTGCAGTTTTTTCAGCATAGCCTCTGCCTTTTCTTTCGTAGCCAAGGTCAACAACAATCTTTTCTCTGTAGTCCCAAGACCGAGCATATCAAGTATCTCGCTTGAAGCGGTTCCTTCCGCAAGTATATTATACTTAACGTGCAATCCCTCTTCTTTAAATATTTCCGTCGCCATATTTGCAGATTTTTCAGTAGTAATAATCATCAATCCGCGAATAGACGGAACCTTTATCTTAACCATATCACTCTTCCTCCAAGTCGATAATATCGTCGCTGAATTCGGGTACCGAAACCTGCTCGACATTCTTTTCCAGCTTCTCGGTCTTGATTCTATATACGACACCCATTATCTGTATAGCAATAAGCGGAGTCAATGCAACCAATGCCACAACGCCAAATGCGTCTGTCATAAGATTTCCGCCTACCGCAGAACACGCGCCTATGCTTAACGGCAACAAAAACGTCGAAGTCATAGGACCACTGGCAACACCACCCGAGTCAAAGGCTATACCTACAAATAGTTTGGGTACAATAAACGATAACGCCAAAGCTATCACATATCCGGGAATAACTATCCACATTATAGAAATGCCCGTCAACACTCTCAACATCGCCAATCCTACCGATACCGATACACCCACAGACATACAAGTATTCATCGCTCTAACTGAAATAGCGCCGTCAGTTACGCTCTCAACCTGATGATTCAAAATCTGTATCGCAGGTTCTGCCTTAACTATATAATAACCTATAAGCATACCAATAGGGATAATAGCCCAATTATATTTAAAGAGAGCCAACTGCTCACCGAGATGAGCACCGACGGGAGCAAAACCGAGATTTACGCCGCACAAGAACAGTACAAGTCCAACGTAAGTATATCCCATACCAATCGAAATCTTTGCTATCTGCTTTCCGTGATATCTCTTGCAAACAATCTGAAAAATTATAAATACCGCCACGATAGGAAGCAAAGACATAAATACCTCTTCGGCAAACTTCGGTATTCCTCTCATAAATACGTTTGCAACGTCTCTGGTCGTTGTTACAGTCTCAATATCAGTTAAAGCATATTCGGCTGAATCTGTCTTAAAGAAGCACCCCAATACCATTACGGCAAGAATGGGACCCACGCTTGATAAAGCAACGAGACCGAAACTGTCGCTGTCTGCATTTTTGTCGCTACGGACAGATGCCAAGCCGACACCCATAGCCATAATAAAAGGTACGGTCATAGGACCTGTGGTTACACCGCCCGAGTCAAACGCAACGGATACAAAGCTGCGGGGAACCAAGAACGACAACACCAACAACACTCCATAAAATACCAAAAGCATCATAGAAAGGCTGATCTGGTCTCTGATTCTGACAATAGCCAAAGCAAGAAAGAGTCCTACGCCTAAAGCGACGGCAATTATAAGAGTAAGGTTGGGAACCCCCGGCACCTGCTCTGCCAAAACCTGCAGGTCGGGTTCTGATATTGTGATAATAAAGCCCATTATAAAACCGAGAAGGAGTACCGTCAATACCCTTTTCGATTTTGAAACTTGGACACCAATACCTTCACCAAGTGGAGTCATAGCCATTTCCGCGCCAAGCTGGAACAATCCCATTCCGAGTATAAGCATCAAAGCCCCCGTCAAAAACAGAACGATATGCCCAAGCTCCATCGGCACGAGGAATATGCTTATAAGCAAGACTATTGCAGTTATAGGCAAAACCGCGCTCAACGATTCTCTTGTTTTTTCTTTTAATTTAGGATTCATCTTCAACCATCTTTCATATATCGTTTACCCTATTATTATAGCAAACTCTTCCAACTATTACAACCCATTTTGGTGATTATTATATTTTTTTATTGTTTATAAAAAAGACCACATATCTACTGCCAAATTAATCATAACCACCAAATAAGCCTGTGGTTTGCACAAGCACATATAGTTTTTGCACATTATTTCATATTACCTCTGTGCGAAAACATCAAACAAGTAGGTACTTTGTCTTACCTCCATCTGAGGAGGGAGGTGGCACGCGAAGCGTGACGGAGGGAGAGATAAGCGTTAAGTCTTGATATCAAAACCTCGAGGCAGTGATAAGAAAAGGCGCCACTGTGTAAGGGGAGCTGTCGAGCGTATGCGAGACTGAGGGGTTGTTTTTTGAGAAGTTTTCTACAACAATCCCTCCGTCACGGCAAAGCCGTGCCACCTCCCTTTACACAAGAGGAGGCTTTGGTCAGTACTGATTTTATGTTATTACACAGCGGTGATGATAGCAAAACTTGATGCTTTTCTCTCCCTCCGTCTCGGCAAATATTATTTGATTTTCTAATGCTTATTTAATATTGCCGAGCCACCTCCCTCCTCAGATGGAGGTTTGATAATGTACCTACTAAATTGATGTAAATACACAGAGGTAATAAAAAAAGCTTCCCTATCCGTTTTATTGGAAAGGAAAGCTTATTTTTATTATTTATACTATTACGCTATAAGCATTTCGCCTACGATGTGTGCAAGGATTGCATCAATATCAGCAGTATCCGTTACACCTGCGCCGTCGATATCTCCCGCAAATTCGCGTATATCATTTTCACCGAATGTATTTTCTGCCAATGCCTTTTTAACCATAAGCGCATCAAATACCGTTGCAATACCATCACCGTCGATATCGCCCTTGACTGCAATTTCAACTTCTTGCTCACCAATGATTATCTTGCTACCGGTACCGATAACACCATTGTTTGATACGATTGTTATACCATCACCGAGCATTTCCGCAAGTTCACTTTCGGTCATTGCAACATTACCGCTAACAGTAGGAACGATTACAACCTCGGTTTCGTTTGCTAACTTGCCAACGGTTACATCTTTACCATCAAGCGCTTCTTCAAGTTCGCTCTTTTCTGAAGATTGATTAAAGATTATTTCTGCAGATACCAAATACTCGTTCCCATCCTCAATTATTATTTTGTTCCAATCGTCTTCCGTTCCTTGGAAATATACAGTCGTCAAACTTTCGCAAGCATAAAAAGCAGAATCTCTAATTTGGGTTACACTTGCAGGTATTTCTACACTCTCCAAACTAATACAACCGCAGAACAACCAGTAATCTAAACAAGTTATATCTGCAAGAATTCTTGCACTCTCCAAACTACTGCACTCATAAAAAATATCACTACCAAATTCCGTTACACTATCCGGTATAGTTATATTCAACAAAGCTCTACATTCGGAGAATGCAAAATTTCCTATACTTTTTACACTATCCGGAATATGTATTTTTTCCAATGATTCACAAAGAGTAAAAACTCCTGTACCTATATACTCAACACTTGTAGGTATTTCTATGTTTGTTAAACCACTACAACCATAAAAAGCCTGTCCGCCAATCAGTTTTGTTCCCGGCTTTATTTCGAAAGTTCCTTTAACGTCATCCTTTACCTCAAGCAAATTTTGGCCCATATACAAGGCATAACCATCCCAATTATCTTCGTCGTTATAATAGGCAGTATTAGCAAATGCACTATTCCCTATACTCGTAAGATTTTCGGGAAAAATTATGTCTTTCAAACTAGTACATCTCCAGAACATATAGCTCTCTATTTTTGTTATACTGTCCGGTATCTCTATACTCACCAAACTTGTACATTTGTGGAACGCCGATGTCTCTATAACAGTTACACTTTCCGGAATATTTATATCTAACAAACTGCTACAAGAATCAAATGCAGACGTTTCTATTTTCTTTATACCGTATGGCAATTCTATACTTGTTATATTTTCACATTCACCAAACGCGCCATAACCTATGACAGTTACAGGGCAACCGCCAAGGGTTGAGGGAATAACAAGTTCACCTGAAATAGATGTATCACAACCAGTTATCGTTGCTTCACCATCTACAATTTCATATGTAAGCATACCATCTGTCGCTGCCTTTGCATGTTGAGGTATAAGCATTACCGCACCTACAACTAATGCAACCGCAATCAAAATAAACCATAGTTTTTTCATAAGTCTTTTACCTTACCTTTCGTGTAAATAAACACTATTTATAGTTAATTATATAATAAGTGTGCAAAAAAGTAAATACTTGTGTAGTTATTTCTGCAAAAAATGGTTGCACAAACTTCATTACATTGTCATTCCGAGCGCGGGCAACGCCCGAGGAATAATTTGGATAGTGCTTTCAAATAAAGAAATATACGACTTGTACAAACGGAGATTTCTCGATTACGCGCCTGACGGCACTCCACTCAGAATGACACACTTATTCATATTCGCACAATCAAAAAACAATAGTCATCCTGAGCGTAGGCAGTTTTTACTGCCGTAGTCGAAGGATCCCATTATCTCTGTCCGAAAGCATAAAACAAGCAGGTACTTTGTCTTACCTCCATCTGACGAGGGAGGTGGCACGCGTAGCGTGACGGAAGGAGAGAAAAGCATTAAGTCTTGCTATCACCCCCACGAGGCACATATACTTTTTTATTTAAGTATTTTTATCTGTACACAGAGATAATGACACCAATATTTAAAGTTTTTCTCTCCCTCCCTCTCGGCAAATATTATTTGCTTTTCTAATGCTTATTTAATATTGCCGAGCCACCTCCCTCCTCAGATGGAGGTTTGATAATGTTTCTGCTCACTCAATATATGTACACTGAGGTAACAAAAAACTTCCCTTTCTGTTACGTAAAAGGAAGCTTGTTTTATGTATTTGTCTGTCTATTTTAACAGTTATCCCCCCGCGTCAGCGGGGGGATTCCCTTTATCTATAGATTAGTTGCCGCAGCCGCAGCCACAACCTCCGACTACATATTAGCAGAAATCCCCCCGCGTCAGCGGGGGGATTCCCTTTATCTATAGATTAGTTGCCGCAGCCACAGCCACAACCTCCGCCACAGTTGCAAAGGAAGAAGAGCACGAGGCAGATAGCGATAATAACCCAGATATTTTCACAGTCGAAAAGGTTACACAAGCAGTTCATAGTTAACCTCCTTTCAGGGAAAGCTTTTTTTCTTTACCCTGATATCATTCTATGACGGAGGTTAATTTTGGTTTTTAGTAAGGCGTGTTGCAAAAACATCATATTTCAAACAATAGTGGTATTACTAAAAAATTGCTTGTTTCTGTACAACTTTTTCACTTAAATCTTTCAAGAAAAAAACTTCTACTTTTTACCGTCTTTTCAAAAACAGACCGACAAAAAGATACATACACATAAAGAGCAAGGTAAAATTATATCCCGAATAGAACAAAACCCATACCGCCAGACTCCCTACAAGAAAAATACAAATAAACGAACAGATACTCATAACCTTTTCAACCGTATCGGGCGGCAAAAAAAGCAAAAGCAGTTTTTCAAGTATCTGTCCGCCGTCGAGCGTTTTTATGGGTAAAACGTTTATTCCAAAGAGAACGATATTACTCTGCTTAAAATACTCCACCGCCAAGCTTTCAGGAAAGGTTTTACACAATACTATCATAATAATATTAACAATTATCCCCGCCGAGCTTACAGCTATATCGGCTTTATATGATGAAATATAGGGAGCTTTTTTTATATCAACTCCAAAAGGCAAAACTGTTATCTGCTTTAACGGCTGACGGCAAACAAACATTACAAGAAGGTGCCCCATCTCGTGAAGTAGGGCGGCAACAAAAGGAAGAAAATAAATATAACTTCTCCCCAAGGCGCCAAGCAAAACGAAAAAGACTATAGTTGGAAAAGCAAATTTTACAAGAGGTTTATTTCCCAAGGTATACCACCGCCATAAGAACAATCGTGAAGATTAGAAAGAGCAATATTTTTTTCAAAGAGTAACCTCTTCTTTCGCAAAATTATTATATGAAACCAATATATTCACAAATGGAGAAAAATATGCTAAAAAAACGGCGTATTAAGCCTAAAAAATGATTATTTTGCTTCGTTAAATGTTGACAAATCGGTTAAATTGACATATAATGTAATGTATATTTAGTTAAAAAGGAGAGAGTGTTGTGAAAAGAGATCACATAAAGACGGTAAAGTTTGGCGGCAGTTCACTCAGTGACGCTAATCAGTTCAAAAAAGTTGCCAATATTATACTTTCCGACGAAAACAGAAGATATGTTGTACCCTCCGCACCGGGTAAGAGATATAAGGATGACGTTAAGGTAACCGATATGCTTTACAAGTGTAATTCACTTGCAGAAAGGAATGAATCCATTGACGTATATTTTGACGGAATCAAGAAAAGATATAACGAGATTATTCAGGGACTCGGTTTGACCGATTTTTCACTTGAAGAAGATTTTGAAATTGTAAAGAATAATATAAAAAACAAATCCGGAAGCGATTATGCTGCAAGCCGTGGTGAATTCCTCAACGGTAAGATTTTGGCGGCTTATCTCGGATTTGAGTTTATAGACGCTGCAGACGTTATTTTCTTCAAGGAAGACGGCAAGTTTGACGAAGACAAGACAAACGCAGTATTGAAGGGATTGCTCAAGACTCACGAAAAGGCAGTTATCCCCGGCTTCTACGGTTCAAAGCCCGACGGAACAATCAAGACCTTTAGCCGCGGCGGTTCCGATATTACCGGTTCTATCGTTGCAAGAGCGTGTGATGCTGATGTTTACGAAAACTGGACAGACGTTTCAGGTTTCCTTATGGCTGACCCGAGAATTATCGATAACCCCAAACCTATCGAGGTTATAACATACAGAGAGTTGCGCGAACTTTCATATATGGGCGCAACGGTTCTTCACGAAGATGCAATCTTCCCCGTAAGAACAGTTGGTATTCCCGTACAGATTAAGAATACAAACGATCCCGATGCTCCCGGTACACTTATCGTTCCCAAGACCGATAAGGTTGACAGCGAGCACGTCATTACAGGTATTGCAGGTAAAAAGAACTTCTCTGTTATTACTCTTGAGCAGGATATGATGAACTCTGCAGTAGGCTTTGGAAGAAAAGTTCTTGAAGTGTTCGAAAGACATAATATGGTATTTGAACACCTTCCTTCAGGTATTGATACCATGAGCGTAGTTCTCAGCACAGGTCAACTTGAAAACCACAGAGATGAGCTTATAAATGAGCTTTGTCGCGAAGTTGAACCCGACTGCATTTACATTGAAGATAATCTTGCCCTTCTTGCAGTAGTTGGACGCGGTATGGTTGGTGAAAGAGGCACCGCGGCGAGAGTGTTCGGTGCAATCGCAAAGGCAGGAGTCAACCTCAGAATGATTGACCAAGGCTCAAGCGAATTAAACATAATCGTCGGAGTTGACGAAAAGGACCTCGAAATTGCAATGAAGGCAATTTATGAGGAATTTGTAAAATAAGTTAATTAAAAATTACACATCAAAGGCTCCCCTTTAATTAGGGGAGTTTTTTTGTCGATAAAAAAGTTATTGTAAGAAATAACAGCGAATACTGTATATGTGATTTGTGAAATAATTTCGAATAGGGGTTTACAAAAACAAAAAAGAAGTATATAATATAAATAATGTAGACTCACTTTTTGAAAGGGGTGTTTTTTTTGCGTATAAACGAATGGAAGCCATATATACTTCGCGTTGCTGATATGTTACTCGCGGTAATAGCTATGCTATTCTCCGAGTTTATTTTCTTCGGTTCCCTTTTTGAAAATTCAACAATTTTTACAAATTTTATAGTTGGATTGATTGTACAAGCGGTTGTTTATGTTTTTTCTCTTTATGTTTTGAATATTTATAAAATAATTTGGTACTACTCGTCGTTACAAGAAATGGCAAAACTAATTATTGCGTTGTTATTTTCGCAAATGGTAGCGTATGTTATTCACCTTGCTGTTGGGTTGGTTGCATTTAGGAGTTTTACTCCCGCAGAATACTTAAAAGTCCATACTGTTGCGGGTGTAATTTCTATTGTATTTATCGTTATGTTCAGAATAGTTATTTACTATTTAGAGCGAAAAAACAATACAGTTTTGTTCAGTAACGGTGACGAAGAAACCAACAACACAATGATAATAGGCGCCGGAGACGCATGCTTCCTCTTTATAAGAGAGATGAACCTCAAGCATAGCGATGAATATTTGGTAAGATGTATAATTGATGACGACCACACGAAGAAAGGAATGTTATTTAATAACGTTCCTGTTGTCGGAAACAGATATTCTATTGAAGAGAACGTACAAAAATACAGAATCAAAAAGATTATATTTGCTATTCCCTCTTGTCCCGTTAAGGATAAAACGGAAATACTTGGTATATGCGCAAAAACCAACTGTCTTGTTAAGACTATGCCCTCAATTTACCAAATGGTAGATAATTCAGAAGAAAAAGAAGAGTTCGTCAGACAGATAAGAAACGTTGAAATCGAAGATTTGCTCGGCAGAGAACCGATAAAAATAGACCTTGATTGCGTTATGAACTACGTAAGCGGCAAGGTAGTAATGGTTACAGGCGGAGGCGGCTCCATAGGAAGCGAATTGTGCCGTCAGATTGCCGCGTATAACCCTAAACAGCTTATAATTTTTGATATATACGAAAATAACGCGTATGAAATCCAGTTGGAATTAAAGAGAAAATACCCTATGCTCGATCTTGTAACGCTTATCGGTTCGGTAAGAGATAACAAGCGTCTTGATATGGTATTTGAAAAATACAGACCTGACGTAGTATATCATGCCGCAGCTCATAAACACGTTCCTCTGATGGAAGACAGCCCGAATGAGTCGATAAAAAATAACGTGTTCGGTACTTTGAATGCCGTACAGATGGCAGATAAATTTAGAGTTAAGAGATTTGTTTTGATTTCCACCGACAAGGCTGTAAACCCCACAAACATTATGGGGGCAAGCAAAAGAATATGCGAAATGATAGTACAAGCCTTCAACCGTGTATCAGAAACAGAATTTGTTGCCGTAAGATTTGGAAACGTTCTTGGTAGTAACGGTTCGGTTATTCCATTGTTCAAGAAACAGATAGAAGCTGGGGGACCGGTTACGGTAACACACCCTGATATTATAAGATACTTTATGACTATTCCCGAGGCAGTTTCACTCGTGCTTCAAGCAGGAGCTTCAGCAAAGGGCGGAGAGATATTTGTTCTTGATATGGGTAAACCCGTAAAGATACTTGATCTTGCAGAAAATCTTATAAGACTCTCCGGATTTGAGCCTTATAAAGAAATTGATATTAAATTTACAGGACTTCGCCCAGGTGAAAAATTATACGAAGAGCTATTGATGGGCGAAGAGGGATTAAAAGCAACGAACAACGAGTTAATACACATAGGACAACCTATCGTATTCGACGAAGAACATTTTTACTGGGTTCTGCATAAGATGAAACATTGTATGTGTGATGATTCCGTAGATATGCGTTCACTTGTAAAAGAAATCGTACCAACGTACGTTATAGCACCAAAAGAATAAATACAAAGTGTGTGGGCAAAAGTCCACACATTTTTTTTACAACAGAGCAAATTGTGCCTCAATGCACCGTATAAAACATACGGTATATAATAATATAAGGAGGTACAATATGAATAATTATGTTATAATGGCGTTTATAGCAACGCTTGGTACATGGTTTGTAACAGCGCTAGGCGCAGGAACTGTTATATTTTTTACATCCCCAAACAAAAAATGGTTAAATATGATGCTCGGTTTCGCTTCCGGTGTTATGATAGCAGCTAGTTTTTGGTCATTACTTAAACCAGCAATAGAACGAGCAGAAATTTACTCACATATACCCGCATATATAGTAACGACGATAGGATTTATATTGGGTGCACTTTTTATATGGATATCAGATAAAATAGTAACATTAGCAAGAAAAAGAGCAGATAATACAGAAAAGAAACCCAGTGAGCGATTACAAAGAATAATTATGCTCGTGTTATCAATTACACTGCATAATATTCCCGAGGGTTTAGCCGTTGGAGTAGCATTTGGGGCGTTACAAAAAGAAGGATATTCAAGCGAAAATCTTATGGGAGCAATATCAGTTGCAGTTGGTATAGGACTGCAAAATTTTCCCGAGGGAGCTGCCGTGTCTGTTCCGTTAAGACGAGAAGGATATTCAAAAAGAAAAAGCTTCTTTTTAGGTCAGGCATCGGGAATGGTTGAACCGATTGCAGGGATAATAGGCGCAGCATTAGTAATATATATAGAAGTAATATTACCTTATGCGTTATCATTTGCAGCTGGAGCTATGATATTAGTTGCAGTACACGAACTTATACCCGAATGCCAAAGAGAGCAAAAGGAACAGCCATATATTGCAACAATGGGCATTATATTAGGTTTTGCGGTAATGATGCTGCTCGATGTAATGTTGGGATAAACAGTATACAACTTATTATATGCTAATCACAATCCCACGAAAAAGAGAATAAGAAAAAGATTTTATACAACGAAAAAAACCATCTCAAATGAGATGGTTTTTTGTGTTAGCATCGACCTATTTTACCGGACCGTCGCCAGTCAAGTATCGTCGGCACAGTACAGCTTAACTACCGTGTTCGGAATGGGAACGGGTGGACCCTGTACGATATAGACACTAACTATCAGCTTTCGCTGTGGTG
>JAZRUG010000045.1:0-55307 GCA_045652425.1 Eubacteriales bacterium | reverse complement strand
GCTTCACTTCGTTCCGCAATGATGCGATGTTTGCCCCGAAAAAATAGCGAAGCGGCATCATTAGGCGTAGCCGTCATCATTAGCAAAAGCTACATCATTTGCCGAAGGCAAACATCATTCAAAAGGACTTGATTTGTCAAGAAGACAAATCAAGTCCTTTTGTTGGCGCGCCGTGCAGGATTCGGTCTCGCGCGACCTACGCGCTCGGTCTTCCGCGGCTCTTGACAGTCCACCGGACTGTCAATTCACTACCGCTTCCCCTTCGAATCCTGCTTTGAACTGTACACACAAAAAAAGGAAAAGAACACACAAGGTGTACTTTTCCTTTTTGGCGCGCCGCGCAGGATTCGAACCTGCGACCTACCGGTTCGTAGCCGGGCACTCTATCCACTGAGCTAGCAGCGCATTTATTTTTCGTACCTTGTAATATTATCACATTGTTTTAATAATGTCAATAGCTTTTTTGCTTTTTTAAGGAAAAAAAGTGCTGTTTTTTTAATAAAATTTTGAAAAATCTTGAAAAGGTCGCTTGTTTGATAGTGTTATATATGGTATAATCATTATATATTAAATTGAATTGGAGAATACATAAATGCTTTTATATATTGTAAGACACGGAGACCCAAACTATAAAGACGACTGCTTGACCGATTTTGGAAAGGTACAGGCAGAAGCAGTTTCAAAAAGAATGAAGGATTCGGGTATTAACGTTATATATTCTTCGCCTATGGGAAGAGCTATAGAAACTGCTGAACCCACCTGCCGTCTTCTCGGTCTGCCTTATTCAATAGAGGAATGGACTCACGAGGTTCAAAGTGAAAGATTAACCACGTATCCCGACGGGGAAAGAAAGTCTGTTTCACTTTTGCAAAATACGCTTTTACGTGAAAACGGAGAAGTGGATATTCCTTTTGAGAAGACTTTTGAAACAAAGGCTTTAAGTTCAACAGAGATGGAGAAGGCTTTTAATTACATAAAGAGTAGCGGTCGTGATTTTCTCGAGCGTTTGGGTTATAAAGAAGAAAACGGTATATACAGAATTCTTCGCCCTAACGAAGACAGAGTCGCGCTGTTTTGCCACGCGGTATTTACGAGAACTTGGCTTTCTCATCTTTTGCACATACCGATGCATATTATGTGGTCGTCATTTGCACCTACACACACAGGTGTAACTATAATTGAATTCAAGAATAACGAAAACGGTTTCACAGCACCTAAGTGTCTGTGTTTTTCGGATATGTCCCATCTTTATGCAAATAATGTGGATATGACTCACGATAGAAAAATATTGGTATAGTATTTTTTGGCAAGCTTTATTTTAGCTTGCCATTTTGATGCAGTTGTGGATGCAAAAAAATGGAGGCAAACAATGAAAAATACAAAAGGAATGGATTTGACGCAGGGCCCGATATTTAAACAGTTAATACTATTTGCATTACCTGTCATAGCGACAAGTCTGTTACAGCAATTTTACAATACTGCAGACCAAATTGTTGTAGGTAAGTTTGCGGGGGTTACTGCTCACGCGGCAGTTGGCTCTACCGGCTACGTAACAAATCTTATATTGAATCTGTTCGTTGGAATGTCTGTTGGAGCAACGGTAACCTGCGCGAAGTTTTTTGGCGCAAAAGATAAAGCGCGTATAAGCAAAACTGTTCATACTTCAATAGCTTTGGCTCTTTTTAGCGGTCTGTTTTTGGCAATTGTCGGAGTGTTATTGTCAAGACCTTTACTTCAGTTGATGGATACACCTGCAGACGTAATAGACCATTCTGTCAGGTATATGTCAATTATCTTTTTGGGTTCTCCATTTTCAATGCTCTATAATTTCAGCTCAGGTCTTTTGAGGGCAAGTGGGGATACAAAACGTCCTCTTTATATATTGAGTGTGTCCGGAGCAGTAAATGTTGTATTAAATCTTATCTTGGTAATTTTCTTTGAAATGGCAGAGGCGGGGGTTGCTATTGCAACAGTTGCTTCGCAGATGGTATCATCAGTGTGGGTGCTGTGGATTATGATTAAACGCGATGATGATATGAAATTCAATATAAAGAAAATGAGATTTCATAAAGACGAGTTGGCAAATATAGTAAAAATAGGCATTCCTTCAGGGCTTAATGCAATACTTTTCAACTTTGCGAATATCACTTTACAGTCAACTATAAATACGTTTGGAAAAGAGTTTATATCTGCAAACTCTGCGGGAACGAGTATATCGAACTACATAAATCTTACCCAAAGTGCATTCGGTACTGCTACTGTAAGCTATGTTGGACAGAATTACGGGGCTAAAAAGTTTAAACGAATTGAAAAAGTCGTTGTAATAGGCATTTTGACTGTAGCTATGTTGTCGCTTATACTTGCATGTGTAGTGGCGTTGATACCTAAGGTTTTGCTTGGAATGTTTACGACAGAAAAGGCTGTTGTTGAAATAGGTATAGGTAAGCTTCTTATAATGTGTTTCGGCTATATTTTAGAATCACCGGCAGTTATATTCTCACCGGCTATGAGAGGTATGGAAAAATCCAAGACACCGATGTTTTTGAATATTTTTTCTGTATTATTCAGCAGAATTGTGTGGATAACACTTATATTTCCTCTGTTTCCCGCAAATACGTTGTTTGCATTCAATATGCTGTTTGTGTGTTTCCCGTTGTCCTGGGCATTGTCATCTTTGGCAATGTGTATAGCTTTTAGAATGCACATAAAAAATTTTCTTGTTGATGCGAAAGGGTAGAAAATAACTTTTGTGTGGGTTATTGGATATAAGGAGATAAAAATGCGACTTAAAATTTTTAGCAAATCTCGATACGGAATGAATCTTACGGAAGGACCTATTTTTAAAACTCTTTTGATTTTTACACTTCCGGTTATTTTGACAAACTTCCTCCAACAGTTATACATAACTCTTGGTTCTGTAATAGTAGGTAACTTTGCAGGAAAAACCGCACTGGCTGCAATAGGCGCGACGACGTCGCTGACGAATATACTGCTTTACTTCTTTATAGGACTGTCGGTTGGTGCAACGGTAACCTGCGCAAAGCATTATGGTGCGGGTAATAGAGAAATGCTTGACAAAGCTACTCATACTTCCATAATGACGGCTCTTGTAAGTGGTGTCGTGTTGGCATTTTTAGGTTTCTTTCTGTCGAAGCCGTTGCTTATACTTATAGACACTCCCGCAAATGTATTAGGACCTGCTACTGCATATATGAGAATATATTTTCTTGGCTCTCCGTTTTTGATGCTTTATAACTTCGGTTCGGGCATACTTAGGGCGGGGGGAGACACGCAGAGACCTCTTTACATTTTGAGTGCGTCGGGACTTATAAATATAGCCGTAAGTCTTTTATGTGTTTGTGTATTTAAACTCAGTGTTGTGGGCGCGGCAATAGGTACTGTATCATCTCAGGTGTTTTCATCTATGATGGTTATGAGAATATTGCTTAAGTCTGAAAGGGTATTCAATATTCGTATAAAAGATATTAAGTTGCATAAGGAGCCGTTTTTGGATATATTGCGAGTCGGTGTTCCTTCAGGTATAAACAGTATGTTATTTAGTTTTGCAAATCTGTTTTTACAGTCCAATATAAACACATACGATGATGCATATATTGCAGGATCGTCGGTGGCAACAAGTGTTGAGAACTTTATATTTCTGGCGATGAACGCCATAGAACAGGCTATGGTAAGTTGTGTAGGACAGAACTACGGTGCTAAAAAGTACAAGAGAATAGACAAAGTAGTTATAACCTCAATGCTTATGGGAACTTTTGTAACGATTTTTCTCAGTTTGATTGTGCTTTGGAAAACCGAATTTTTGCTTTCGATTTTTAACAAAGACAGCGAAGTTATAAAAGCTGGTGCTATAAGACTTGGGATAGTAGGTAAGACTTGCTTGTTATATTTGCCAAACGTGCTTATTCCGGGGGCGTTAAAAGGAATGGAACGTTCAACCCTTCCAACAGTTTTGAATATTATATTTGTTTGCGCAACGAGAGTACTGTGGATATTGTTTATATATCCGATTTCGCCCTCCTTTGAGATGATATTCCTGTGTTTCCCTGTATCTTGGTTGTTGGCGACCTTGGCGCAGATTACAGCGTATATATGTGTTAGGGTAAAAATAAACAATAAGATAAAAAGACAAGAATTATTGGAGGAAAATATATGAGATACGGTGTATGTTTGGGTGTGAGAGGCAAAGAGTATATAAGTATTGTTAAAAACGCCGGATACGATTATATTGAAGCTACTTTTAACGTTATAAAGGATATGGACGAAGCGACATTTTCGGAGTTTGCGAAAACTTTGAAAGAGTTTGACATAAAGACTGAAACATATAACGGTTATTTCGACAAAAAAATGGATATTAAGGTTGTGGGCGACAACGTTAATTTTTCAACTTTAGAAGAATATACCAAAATAGGTATGGAGAGGGCGGCTATACTCGGAGGCGAAATCGTTGTTGTAGGAAGCGGAAAATCAAGACTTATTCCTGATGGCTTTAGCTTTGAAAAAGCTATGGAGCAAAATGCAAAATTCCTTAGATTCTGCGGAGATATCGCTTCTCAGTACGGTATAAAAATTGTTATCGAGCCACTTAATCGCGGAGAAACAAATTTTATAAACACAGTTGAAGAGGGAATTGAAGCTTGTAAGTTTACAAATCACAGTAACATTTTTTGTTTGGCTGACTTTTTCCATATGTTTAAAAATAATGAAACTATGGACGCCATTGAAAATTCAAACGGAATGTTGAAGCACGTTCATATAGCAAGAGCCAACGATGACAGAGCGCAGCCTACTTTAGAGGATAAAGATGATTGTATCAAGTGGTCAAACGCCCTCAAAAAATGCGGTTACAACGACAGACTTACGCTTGAAAGCAGATTTGTACCCGATTTTGATAACGCTATTGTTGCGGCAATACCTGCATTAAAATTATTTGATTAAGGTGAATAAATGAACAAAGAAGCAAGTTTAAAGCTTTCGAGTTATATTTCTCAAAAGATAATTGATACTTCTCCTGTAGTGAACTATACGGTTTCTGAACTTGAAAAAGAAAAAAAGAAATACCCCAAAGAACAGCTTGACGAGCTGACAAAAGAGGGGTATTACAATGGTGATTTCGAGACCTTTTACATAGTGAAGAAACTATGTGATTTGTTAAATATATGGGATTATGCAGACGATGACTATTTGAAAAAACTGTTTGCAAATGCCAAGTGTTTAAAAAAGAAAGATTTTTATGAAGACGAGTATCTGAAAAATATTAAAGTTCCAACGGTAAGCAACGGAAACGTATTGCTTACTAATGCTTGTTACGAAAAGGGCGAATTTTTTCAGTACGATATGCCGAAACTTTCGGAAGAACTTGTCGTTCCAAAGTTAGGATTTTTTAGCAACAGAGTATTTTTTCCCAGTGTATATGAGGGGAATATGCCGTGGGTAAGCGTATGTCCGTCTGAAGTTAATTCTATGCAAATAGACGTTGACAAAGCCGAGGGCAGATGTCTTGTTTTAGGGCTTGGACTTGGATATTATCCTTATATCATATCCCTTATGGAAAAAGTAAAAAGTATAACTATTGTAGAAATAAGCGAAAAAATAATTATACTTTTTGAAAAATATATTTTGCCCCAATTTGAGCATAAAGAGAAAATTAAGCTTATACACGCAGATGCTATAGAGTATATGAAAACAGTTGAGCGTGATGAGTACGATTTTTGTTATGCGGATATATGGGAAGGGCAGGTTGACGGCGCGCCGCTTTATAAGCAGATAAAGAAACACGAAAGCAGACTGCCGTATACCCGTTTTGCATATTGGATAGAAGACGAAATAAAATGGTATATTGAAAATACATAGAGGATATGGGCGAAGCCCATATCCTCTATGATTATATAAATTTAAAAATGTCATTAACTTCTTTTGCAATATACGTTGCCCCCGCACTTGTCAGTTCATCAAGGTTGCCGTAGCCGTAGAGCACCCCTATTGAATCAATGCCGACAGATTTAGCACCGATAATATCGTGTTCGCGGTCGCCTATCATAACTGTTTTGTCAAGGGCGGTTATATTACATTTATCAAGCGCGTATTTGATAACGTCGCCCTTTATGCTTCTTTTGCCGTCCATAGATGCACCGCAGACAGAGTCAAAATATTTGTATAAATCAAAATGTTTAAGGATAGTAACGGCAAATTCCTCGGGTTTCGACGTTGCAATAACAAGTCTTTTTCCGGCGGCTTTAAGTTTTTGAAGAAGCTCCGGAACGTTATCATAGACAGAATTCTCAAACATTCCTTTTTCTTTAAAATAAACTCTGTATTCAAAAACAGCTTTTTCGCAGTCAGCCTCGGAAAGAGAATAATATTTTGAAAAAGAGTCTTTAAGCGGCGGACCGATAAATTTATAAAGCTGTCGTCTGTCTGTGTTTTCAATCCCAAAAGCTTTGAGGGCATAAGCAACAGAGTTTGTAATACCGACACCGGGGTCTGTAAGTGTTCCGTCAAGGTCAAAAAGAACAACGTTATACATAGAAATCTCCTATTTTTTCGACTGTGTTATAATCATTATACAGTCGAAAGGAGTTTATTGCAAGGCTTTTCTTGGTGAAAATATTTTATCTCTTATTAATCTTGCGATTTTATATGCAGGAATACAGAGCAAGAACCATAGTAACGAATACAGCATACATACTTGTCCGAGTATGTTAAAGATATATTCTGAATAGTCCCAAACGTTCCATTTTAGTAAAATGTTCACGATGCAACCCGTTATAAATTCGTTTAGTGTAATGAACAAACTGCCGAATAAGCATTTTTTTACTATATGGCAATCGCTTTGCAATATTTCAAAAATATATATGCCGAGAAAACAGATGCCGCCGCATATACCCATAGACCAATGGGTAAAGCCGCGCCACGTTATTTCAAGCAGCATATAAACGCTTCCGCCGACTAAAAAAACTAGCGGATATTCATAATATTTTGTAATCAAAAAGACCACCCCCGTTTTTGAGGGTGGTCATTTGTGTTTGGGTTTATTCAGCAGGTGGCTGATTTTCTGTGCTTTTTTCGTTTGTATCTTCGCTCGGAGTATCGGAAACGTCATTTTCAATATCTTCGGGCATTTCAAACTCTTCGTAGAAATCGTCTACGGCTTTTTGTACAAGAAGTTTTCTTTTCTTTCTCTTTACTATTTCATCAAATACGATTACAGCAGCGAATATAAAGAAAGAAATAGCGGCGACGATACAGCCGTATATAAAGCAATTAGGTCTGTATACAAATTCAAGCTCGTGTTCGCCTTTATCGATTCGGGCAGCAAGTAAAGAGTCTGCCGTTATTGCAAGGTCGAGTTCCTCTCCGTCGCAGTAGATGTGCCAACCTTCATCATAAGGAATAGAGGTAAATAAAAGCGAATCGTTTTCTTTAACGTTTATCGTACCTTTGAGTCTTGTATCCGAATGTTCGGTAACTTCAAAACTGCACTCGTTGAGCTTTGTCATTACTTCCTTATATATTTCGGTGTCCATATAATAGAAGTAGTTTTGGTCTGTTAAAATATAAAGATTATCGTCATCAAGGGTAACTTTCAAATTAACAGTCTCGTCTTTTTCAAAGGTTGAAAGGGAAACGATTCTGTCGGTTTCGTTGTCAAAGAAAGTCCCCCAATCTCTGTTGTTGAGCAAAAGCTTAACTTTTCTCGGGTAATCCGACGGATAGAAGAAGTATATTTCATCGGTTGTCGGAGCATTAAAGGTATATGATACTATGGCATTACTGCCTTCTTTTTTAGGAACATATTTAGTGTATTCGGAGGTGGCTTGGGATTTTATTGCGTTGTCTGTTGTTTCGGTTATGTTTTCTATGGGTTTAAATAATTGAATTGTTGAATCTGCGTCAAGCATAGAGGTAACAAGTTCATTTATAAGCTCAAACGGTGTTTCATAGAAACCGAAATCGACGTATTCGGCTCTGCGCGATACTGCAAAAGCAACGCTTTGAGCATATTTGCTTTGATAAACGCTGAACCCGTTTTCACGGTGTAATTCTTTGAAAAATTCATTATTCAGTTTGTCATCGGTTATGATATATTTAATACCGAGAAGCGCGTCCGACGCGGGTGTTCCGCCGTAATATTTTGACCAATGGGATTTTGATGAATAGCCAAATTGATTGAGAAGTTTTACTATAGATGCGTTAAGAGTCGAAGTTGAGCTTGAAATACCATTTATGTCAAGCGCCATATTATCATTGGTTCTTCTGTGGCTCATCTTTTCAAAACGGTAGAACGAGGTGTCTTTTTCGAGTACATAGTCTGTAAGGGGGCGCATCTTGTCGATATATTCTCTATACGCTGTTCTTTTCGTGAAAATAACATCTTGATCAAGTGAATCCAGATTTACATACCCGTTTATCAAAAGTTCTGTGGAAACTAAAATTGCAAGTATAAGCGAAGTAAACTGTGTAGTCTTTTCTTTTTTTACTGCATAAAGCGTAAGCAGATAAACACCTACGCAAATAAGGCTTATCCAAATACAGAGAACGTTATCAATGAACTTGTATTCTTCATTTTGTACGAGAACGATTAAAAGAACCAAACCACCGCACGAAGCGACTATATGATTGAAATTGACATCTTTTAAATAGTTAAAAGCTTGATGCGCAAAAACTACAAGCAAGAAGCAAAACATAAAACTATATCTGTAATTGAGCCAGTTGGGCTTCTGCATACCGTGCATAAATATATCGAGGGTTGAGGCAGAAAAGAGAATAACCATAACTGAAAGAATAAATCCTGCAGCTATCTTTTCACGCGGAGTAATTTTTCTTGATATAAAGAATACCGGCATAAGCACCAAAGAAAGAACACCGCAATACACAAACGGAAGTCCTTCCGGTCTTACAGTATCGTAAGAGTTGGGGAGCATTTTTGCAAAAAGGTCTAACAGATTAAACTTTGAATTTAAAGTATAGTCGGGATTAGAAAAATCATTCTTTCCAAATTTGAGGGAATAGTATATAGTGAAAATTATAACCGCCGACATTCCTAATGCAAGTAAAGAAAATAACAGTACGCGTAAGAATGATTTTAACGTGTGGAAACCTTCGCCTGACTCGTTATATTTTTCGGAATATCCATACGCGCAGTAGTAATATATCGCATAAACGAATATAAATACGCAAAGCATAAATCCGATGTAGAAGTTTGAAATAACGGCAACCGTTAAAACTATCGTGTAAAGTTTGTATTTTCTTTTGTTTATAAGGTCTTCAAGACCGAGAACTATCAAAGGTAGGAACAAAAGAACGTCTATCCACATTGTGTTGTGAGCATTAACCATAGCATACGAAGTTAATGCATACATTGTGGAAAAAATAACCGACGCGTATTTATTTTTCATTCTGTCCGAATAGTGAAGATATACGGCGAAATTAAATCCGGAAAATCCGGCTTTTAGTATGAATATGGTTAAAAGCGCTTCTGTTATTGCTTTCTCGGGGAAGAGGGCTATAAGAAAATTAAACGGACTTGCGAGATAGTAGGCGAACATTCCCATAAATTCGCCGCCAAGCGCTCTTTGCCAAGAGTAAAGAAGACTACCGTCACCGAGCAGAATATCACGCAATTCTTCAAAAAAATAAACGTATTGAGCGTTGAGGTCGAGGACTAAAACCGAACCTTCACCTATTGGATATACTTCTCTCAACAGATAAACAACAAGATAGAGTACGGCGGGAACAAAGAAAGCCCACAACAGATACGGACTGAATTTTATTTTGTTTTGCTGTGTTTCGCAGTCAAGCGACAAAGTGGTATTGTTTGTCATTGTTCTTCGCCTCCTTTGTTTTGCGGTTCTACCTTTTTTATATTCTTTTCAAGTTTAAGCCTGTTCAGAGTCATATCGTGTCCGCAACCCTTACATTTTATTCTTACATCACTGCCTGTCCTCATAACTTCAAAAGCAAATGAGCCGCAGGGGTGTTTTTTCTTCATAATAAGCGTATCGCCTTTATCAAACTTGGGTATATTCAAAATATGAAAACCTCACTTTACGTTATTAGTGTGCGCTTGATTAAATATTATAACACAAAATAACAATAATGTAAATAATTTATTTTTCAATAATATAAACTGTTGCAGAAAATACCGTTTTATGTTAAACTAATATTGTAACAAAATATTTTGGAGTGATTTTTATGAAAAAAATAGATAATGCCGAGATACTGTGTGTGGGCACGGAAATACTTATAGGAGATATTATAAATACCAATGCCGCTTATATTTCGCAAAGACTTGCGGCGATGGGAATAAACCAATATCACCAAGGCGTTGTGGGCGATAACCCACAAAGACTGAAAAAGTTTTTACAAGAGGCGTTAAACAGAGCTGACGTTGTTATACTTACGGGCGGTTTAGGTCCCACCTATGATGATTTGACCAAAGAAACCGTTGCCGAATTAATGGGCAAGGGTATGGAGCTTCATCAGCCTTCTTTAGACCGTCTGAAAGATTTTTTTGTTTCCAGAAATATTGAAATGACCGAAAACAACGTTAAGCAGGCCTATATGCCTACTGGTTGTATAGTAATGCAGAACAACTGCGGTACTGCCCCCGGTGCTATAATCGAAAATGAAGAAACGGGGAAGACTGCGATAATTTTGCCGGGGCCCCCAAGAGAAATGAAGCCTATGTTTGAAGAAAGTGTCGTACCATATCTTGAAAAAAGAACGGACTCGCTTTTTGTCAGCAAGAATATCAATATAATAGGAATGGGAGAGTCAAAGGTCGAGACTGTCATAATTGATATAATGAAGAATTCGACCAATCCTACGGTTGCTCCTTATGCGGCAGACGGAGAGGTAAGGCTTCGTGTTACGGCAAAGGCGGCTACAAAGGAAGAGGGCGAAAAAATATGCTTTGATATGATTGAGGTTTTGAAAAAAACAGAGGTCGGTAAGTATATATACGGAATAGACACGACACCCGAAAAAGCATTGATAGAAAAACTGCGCGAAAATAATATGAAAATTGCTGTTGCCGAATCGTGTACGGGAGGAATGGTAACGGAAGTTTTGACTACTGTCAGCGGCGCATCTGCAGTACTTGACGGAAGCGTTGTTTCTTATGCAAATGAAATAAAGGCAAAACTTCTGAATGTAAGTGAAGATGTACTTGCAACAAAAGGTGCAGTATCCGAGGAGTGCGCTTTGCAGATGGCAGAGGGCGTGAGAAAGCTTATGGGAGCAGATGTCGGAATAAGTATAACCGGAATAGCAGGTCCTACGGGCGGTACTCCCGAAAAGCCGGTCGGAACTGTTTACATCTCGGTAAATACAGCAAATGGCAGTAAGTGCGAAAGGTTAAATATAAGAAACAACGGAAGAGAATATATAAGAAAAGTGTCAACAAAGAGTGTTCTTATGTTGGCTTTGAATAGCTTTTGAATTAAAATACTGTATATTGAATAACGCTTCTTTTATAAAAGGGAAGCGTTATTTTTATTTATTAAAAATAAAATTAAAAAAACTCTTGACAAACCGATAAGTGTGTGCTATGATACATACATCGACTTTATTGATTTAGTTGGGTAAAGCGATAAAGTGGTGAAAAATAAAAATAACACCTATAAGGTGTTTGGAGGTATTATCATGAAAAAGACATTATCATTGATTATGAGTATTGTGCTCATTATCGGAACAGTATTCGCATTTGCATCATGCGGAAAGAAAGAAGACAACACACTTACTTGCGGTGTTACCATCTTTGAAAAGATGAACGAACAGGACGAGAACGGCAACTGGACAGGCTTTGAGTCTGAATTTGCAATTGAAGTTGGCAAGATTCTCGGTATGGACGTTGAATTCCAGGTTATTGACTGGGGACAGAAGTACAATGAACTTAACTCCGGCGCTATCGACTGTGTATGGAACGGATTTACAGCTAACTCCAGCGACAACGGCGTAAAGAGATCCGAACTCGTTGATTTCTCATACGGTTATATGCTCAACCAGCAGTGCATCGTTGTTAAGAAGGACAGCGTTGACACATTCAAGACAGCAGACGACCTCAAGGGTAAGAAAGCATGCGTAGAAGCAGGTAGTGCAGGCGCGGCTTATGCTGAAACTGTAACTGATGCTGACAAGATTTTCACAACTCCCGCACAGATCAACGCATTTACAGAAGTTAAATCCGGTGCTGTTGAGTTTGCTGTAGTTGACATCGTTCTTGCAAAGAACATTTGCGGAAATGGCGACTATGCAGACCTTGCAATCGTTGAAGCAATCGAACTCGAATCCGAGATCTATGCAATCGGCTTCAAGAAGGGTAGCGACCTTACTGCAAAAGTAAACGAAGCTATTAAGACTCTCAACGAAAACGGCAAGTTGATGGAAATTGCAAAGAAGTACGGCTTTGAAAACGTACTCAACGTAACTGAAACTATCGAATAATTTCGAATACATAACTAATAAGGAATATAATAATGGGATTTTGGGAAGTAACTTTAAGTCTGCTTGGCGGACTTGAATACACCTGCCTGATATTTGCGCTAACACTTGTGTTAGCGCTTCCTTTAGGTTTGGTGATAGCATTTGGATCAATGTCCAAATTCAAACCGCTTGCATACGTCGTAAAGACGTTTGTTTGGATTATACGCGGTGTTCCTCTTATGCTTCAGGTAATAATATTCTTCTACGTACCGGGATTTCTTTTTGGAACCCCGATATTGTCGCGTTTTGCCTCGGTTATTGCAGCATTCGTAATAAACTATGCTTGCTATTTTTCGGAGATTTACCGAGGAGGTATCGAAAGTATACCGCGCGGTCAGTATGAGGCAGGGCAGGTTTTGGGTATGACCAAAACACAGGTATTCTTCAAAGTTATACTTATGCAGGTTGTAAAGCGTATTCTTGCGCCTATGTCTAATGAAGTTATAACTCTTGTAAAAGATACTGCATTGGCGAGAGTTATAATGATAGTTGAAGTAATCCAGGCGGCGCAGAATTTTGCAGGATACGGACTTATGTGGCCTTTGTTCTACACGGCGGTATTCTATCTTGCATTTGTAGGTGTTCTTACGATTCTTTTCGGATATTTCGAAAAGAAGCTTGATTATTACAAGATTTAAGGTCGAAAGGAGCTTTTTATGGCAGTATTTGAAGCAAAAAATATACAAAAAAGCTTTGGTAAGACCGAAGTTTTGAAGGGTGTCAGTTTTGAGATAGAAAAGGGCGAGGTGCTTTGTGTTATCGGTTCAAGCGGAAGCGGTAAGACGACACTTTTGCGCTGTGTAAACTTTCTTGAAACCCCCGATAAAGGACAGTTTTTCTTGAACGGAAATCTACTCTTTGATGCAAGTGATAAAAGCGCAAAGACAGATGCTGAAATAAGACAGAAGAGATTGCATTTCGGACTTGTTTTTCAGTCGTTTAATTTGTTTCCGCAGTATACCGCGTTACAAAACGTAAGTTTAGCGCCATTGTTACTCGCAAAGGAAAGACCGGATTACAAAGAAAACAAGAACAGAATAAAAGAAGAGATACTTCAACACTCAGCTGAACTCTTGGCAAAGGTAGGACTTTCCGACAAAATGGGTAATTACCCCTGTCAGATTTCAGGTGGTCAGCAGCAGAGAGTTGCTATTGCAAGAGCGTTGGCATTAAAACCCGATATATTGTGTTTCGACGAGCCGACGTCGGCTCTCGACCCTGAAATAACGGTAGAAGTATTGGCTGTTATGAAAGAACTTGCGGCTGAAGATATGACAATGCTTGTTGTAACTCATGAAATGGGCTTTGCAAGAGAAGTGTCAGATAAAGTTATATTTATGGACGACGGAGTTATTGCAGAGCAAGGAAAAGCGGAAGATGTATTCGGAAACCCAAAATCAAAACGACTTCAGGAATTCTTGAGTGTAATGAAATAAAAAAAGCTGTTGCTTTCGCAACAGCATTTTTTTGTTATATAAAAGAAATAATATTTTTCGGCGCATCATAGCCGTATGGTCCGGGGTTAAACTCGGGCTCTATTTTTATTTTTCCTTGTTTTAATAAGTCAAGGTGTAATTATGTAACTCTTTTAATCTATTTTCGATTCTTTCAAAATCGGAATTGTCAATAAGTTCAGCTCTTGCAAAACTATAAAGCATTGAACGAATGCCCTGAACGGGAGAATCGCAAAGGTGTGCACCAAAGAATAGGGAAATACCGTTTTCAATATCTACTGCGAGGTACGAACAAGCAGCGCCGCCCCAACCGAAATCTGTGTACTTTTCAACGCCTTTTGGGCATCTTACTCCTAAACCATAGCCATGTGTATTACTTGGCCATTTTCCAAGGTCGGTGGTCATAAGCTCAATTGTTTCGGGCTTTAACAGCTTATACGTTCTGAGTGCTTCAAGGAATTTTATGTAATCGTCAACTGTAGATATGGCACCTGCACCCCCAGCAGCATATTCGCTTCCAATCTTATAGTGGGATATTTTCTTTCCAATGTTGCGAAGTTCTCCGGAAGAAAATCTGTACTGTTCAGCTATAGTGTCAAGTTCGTTCTCCGGAAGCATAAACGTTGAATTATTCATACCTACTACATCAAAAATATTCTTTTTTACGTAGTCTTCAAATTTTTCACCTGTCAATACTTCAACCAAAGCCGCCAATACGTCGTGGCTTAACCCATATTGCCATTTTTCTCCCGGCTCAAATGACAAAGGTTCTCTTGCAATATATTTCATCGTTTCGCGGGTAGGACAACGTCCGTTTGATTCTTCTTTAAATTTTAAAATATCGGGAGAGGTAACGTTGTACGAAAGTCCCGAACTCATTCCGAATAAATCTCTGATGGTTATAGGCTTTTTGGCTTTTTTAATTCCGTCTTCGGTTTTTACAGTCATTTCTTTGAATTCAGGCATATAGTCGGATATCTTATCATCAAGAGAAAATAACCCTTTTTCAAAAAGCTGTAAAGCTGCTGTACAGGTTATAGGTTTTGAGCAAGAGTAAATATTAAATCTTTCTTTTCCGGTCATTTTAATCTTGTTCTCAACGTCGCTGTAGCCGTTCATATAGCGAAGAACGCATTTTCCGTCTTTATACACAACAATATCAAATCCCGGAAGTCCTTTTTCCAAAAATGAATCGCAAAATGCTTTTGTTCTTTCAAACATAAAACTGTACTCCTTTTTTTATAAATATAACATATTTAATGATTAAGTTCAATATTTTGTGGAGAAAAGCTGTCTTTTCTTTGAAAACGATAATTCAAGAGAAGAGAGAAGAAAGAAGAGAGAAGAGTGAAAAGAACAAAAAGAAACGGGACTTGGTCTCGCGCGACCTACGCGCTCGGTCTTCCGCGGCTCTCAATGCTCCACCGGAGCATTGATTCACTACCGCTTCCCCTTCAAGTCCCATTTCTCTGAGAAAACAAAAAATCACGGCACACTCTAACGAGTATTCCGTGATTTTGGTGCGAGAAACGGGACTTGAACCCGTACGGTAAATCCACACGCCCCTCAAACGTGCGCGTCTGCCAGTTCCGCCACTCTCGCATTTGCTCTGTTCAAGCAACATTAGATATTATACACATAATTTGCAAAATGTCAATATGTTTTTGAAAAAAAGATAAATATATTTTTCGAGACACATTCATATATTGTATCAAGCATTATGAGAGTTGGTGTAATTATGAATTTATACAGTTCAAAATTCAGAGAAAGATGTGAAATATTTGCCTCGTACATAATTGATAACAATGCAACCGTAAGACAAACGGCGGCATTCTTTGGAATTAGCAAAAGCACGGTACATAAAGATTTAATAAGCAAACTGAAATATATGAATCCCGCAATGTACGTTCAAGTTAAAAAGGTGCTTGACGTAAACAAAGCTGAACGACATATAAGAGGCGGAGAAGCTACAAAAAGAAAATATAAAAAACAATAAAAATCTTCCAATGTCGCGCAAAAACTTGACAGAATACGCTAAAAAAGGTATAATAAAAGCAATGTAGAGTTTGAAAAAGAACTTTGGAGGGACGTTAATGCCAAAGAGAATTATGATAACGGAATATCCCGTTGAATACGCGCCTTTTAATCCTCCTGAAAATAGGTGCTTCTATGGATTTCCCGAAAATCAGGATTTACCCGACAGCAATATACCGTCAATGCATTATCATTCAAGCTATCAGATTGGTGTTTGCTTATCGGGAAACGGAGTCTTTTTGCTTGAAAATGATATTTACGCAGTAAAAGAGGGCGATGCCGTTATAATCGCTCCCGATATAATTCATTGCTCAAAGAGCATAAAGAGAAGCAACTGCAACTGGGAATTCGTTTATTTTGACCCGTTTGAAATGAGAAACAGATATCCTGAACTTTTATTGCCGAAGAGCTGTATTTGTACGCAGGAAAATGAAGCTGAACTTAACACGTTGCTTAAAAAAATAGTTTCAGAGGGGAAAACAAGACGAGATGAATATGAACGTCTTGCGGCATTGTATTTCTATACCTTTTCTCTTTTAACAAACAGAAAAGGCGCTGTTCCCGAAGAATCGGCAGAGGCTGAAAATATAAGAAATGCAGAGCAGACAGATGCGTATAACATTATGCCTGCACTAAAAGAAATAGCGTTCAGATTTGACGAGTCGATTGCCGTATCTGAACTGGCAGAGATATGTAATTTGAGTGAGTCGCATTTTACAAGAATTTTCAAGAAATGTACGGGTATGTCACCTTATAACTATACTTTGAAATTCAGAGCAAAGGTAGGTTCAGCACTTTTAAAGGCTACCGATAAGACCGTAAATGAAATATCGGAGTGCGTAGGCTTTAAAAATGCAAGTGATTTCTACAGACAGTTTACCAAGTATTATTCTTGTTCGCCGATGGATTACAGAAAGTCATAGAACAAAGAAATAGAAAGGATGTTATTATGGGAAGATTTATTGGTTCATTTATGGACGACAATGAGCTTGACAGACCGGATTTAAACAAGTGTCCTGATTGTGAGTGTTATTTTCCGCAAGATAACTGTCCTATTTGCGGCAAGGAATGCCCCGAAGAAATGAGGGCGGGTAACAGAAAGACCGTAAAAAAGAAAAACCAAAGAAACGGTCGTTCAAAAACCGTTCAGTATATCGACTGGTATCACAGATGGTGGTTTATAATACTCATGCTTATTATTTTCCCGATAATGGGTATTATTTTGCTTATCGGAAGTCCACACAGCAGAAATACAAAAATTGCCGTAATTGCGGTTGCTGTAGTGTATACCGTTGTGTCGGGGTGGGGAATAAACAATATAGTAAACTCTGTTGGGAATATTTTTGAAAGGCCTGTTAATACTTCGCTTTCGTTTAGTGAGTATGCTACTAAATGCGAAAACTTGTCGCCCGACGATTATTTCAGAAACCCCGATTCATACAAGAAAAAGTATGTAAAAATGGAACTTGTGGTTGCAGAAAAATTTACAGACCCCGAGGGTTATTACAGCAATAAGAAGTACAATGATTATTACGTTTGCACGTATAAAAATGCTGCAGGTGTGGAGTTCCGTATATTAGTGCGCAGTTGTATTCAATCGGGCGCAGAGAATTTGGCTGTTGGGGATAAAGTAACCGTTTACGGTGAATGTGCGGGCAGCATTACGGTATATGATATGAATTACAAGACGAACTCGGGGCCTTGCGTGAATGCCGCATATTTTGGATTGAATTAATATAGAAAAAAAGCGTACTTTGCACAAAAAAAGTGCGCTTTTTTTGTGTATTGAGACGGAAGGAAAATTTTTGTTTGTTATTATATATAAATTTAATAAAACGTATTTACAAAATGCACTTTTTAAGGTAAAATATATAAAATAGAAATATTGTGCGAAAATGGGAGGACAAAACAATGTCAAATACAAGCCCCGTATATAAGAGAATATTGCTCAAGCTTTCCGGCGAAGCGTTGGCGAAAGATTGCGGAAAAGGCGAGATTCTCAATTATGATTTTATAAACGAAGTATGCTCGACCGTTAAAAAATGTGTCGGTATGGGTGTTCAGGTAGCGATTGTTGTTGGCGGCGGCAATATATGGCGCGGCGGCAGACAGGGCGCTAAAATGAACAGAAGCAGAGCAGACCACATGGGTATGCTTGCAACGGTTATTAACTCTTTAGCTCTTCAGCAAGGCTTTGAAGAGGTGGGAGCCGAAGCTGTAGTTATGACTGCTATAGATATGGAAAGAATTGCAGATCCGTTTACACAGAGAGACGCTGTGAAGCATCTTGAAAACGGAAAGATTGTTATATTCGGCGGCGGTACGGGTTGCCCTTATTTTTCAACGGATACGGGCGCTGTTTTGAGAGCAGCTGAAATAAATGCAGATGCCGTTCTTATGGCAAAGAATATTGACGGCGTATATACTGCCGATCCCAAGGTTGATAAGAATGCCAAGAAGCTTGATGAAATAAGCTATGTTGACATACTTAACAAAGGACTTAAGGCGCTTGACTGGACAGCGGCTTCGTTTGGTCTTGAAAATAAGCTTACCATACAGATGTTTGCCCTTGACGATCCCGAAAATATTATTCGTGTTGTTAACGGCGAAAAGATTGGCACAGTTTTAAAATAATATGCAAAAAATTTAACAGTTTAAATAAACGGAGGAAATTTATTATGAAACTCGCAACAAAAGATTATGAAGCAAAAATGCAAAAATCCATCGGTTCTTATGAAACCGAGCTTGAAGGTATAAGAGTAGGAAGAGCTAATCCTGCAGTTTTGAGCAAGATTACAGTTGACTACTACGGTGTTCCCACACAGATCAACCAGATGTCTGAAGTTAAGGTAGTTGATGCAAGAACTATTGTTATTTCTCCTTGGGACGCAACAACGTTGAAGAGCATTGACCGCGCAATTGCTGCATCCGATCTCGGAATTACTCCCGCAAATGACGGTAAGGTTCTTAGACTTACATTCCCGCAGCTTACAGAAGAAAGACGTAAGGAGCTTTCAAAGCAGGTATCTAAGATGGGCGAAGATGCAAAGGTTGCTGTCAGAAACATTCGCCGTGATTTTAACGATAAGGTTAAAGATATGAAGAAAAAGAACGAAATGACAGAAGACGAGCAGAAGCAGTCCGAAAAAGAAATACAGGATCTTACCGACAAGTATATCAAGGAAATAGATGCCATAACAACCCGTAAATCAAAGGAAATCATGGATATCTGACAAAAAATATATGCGGGTGTGTGTCTGCGCAAATCAGGCATATGCCCGTATTTTTATGGAGAAAATATATGTTTGGCATAAAGAAAAAAGAAAAAAAGACGAAGATAGTCGCAGATGACAGTCTTCGTCATATAGCTTTTATTATGGACGGAAACGGCAGATGGGCAAAGGGTAAAGGAATGCCCCGCGAGTTCGGACATAAAAAAGGCGCTGAAACTATGAAAAACATAGTTAAGTACTGCGGTTCAATAAATATAAATTGTGTTACTGTATATGCGTTTTCCACTGAAAACTGGAAGAGACCTGAAAATGAAGTAAACGCCATAATGGAACTTCTCGGTCAGTATATAGACTATCTTTATACAGTTATGGAAAAGGACGATATACAAGTCCATTTTCTTGGAGACAAGAGCAGATTTACTCCCGAGCTTCGCGAAAGGCTTGAAAAGGCTGAAAGCGATTCTGCAAAATACAGTAAGATACTCAACGTTGCTTTGAATTACGGCGGCAGAGACGAAATAGTACACGCAGTAAACAAGCTTATCGAGCAAGGCAAGAAAAATATAACCGAAGAGGATATAGAAGCAAACTTGTATACCTCTCATTGTCCGCCGCCCGATTTGATAGTAAGAACTGCAGGGGAGATACGTACGTCTAATTTCCTTTTGTGGCAAGGGGCATATTCGGAGCTTTATTTTACAGACGTACTTTGGCCAGACTTTTCGGAAAGTGACGTGGATAAGGCTGTCGAAGCCTTTTATAAACGCACGAGAAGATTTGGCGCTGTTGTATAAAAATTAATGGAGAATTTATTGAAAATATGAAAACAAGAATTATAACTGCGGTGATATGCACGGTTGTGTTTTTGCCGTTTTTGATTTTTTCTGATAGCATTGTATTCCCGATAGTACTCGCGTTGGCGGCTGCTTTGGGGATATATGAGATGTTGAGATGTATAGGCGAAAAGAGCTTATGGGTACTTTTGCCATCTTGCTTTATAGGTTTACTTTTGCCTATATGCGCAAGACTTTACGGGGACGAACAGGCATTTTTTAATTTTGCTCATAAAATCTTGGTGGTGTTCGTTTTCTATTTAGCAGTAATAGCTGTATTTTCAAAAGGGAAAAAAGATATTTCGACGATGGGCATGATATACGTTACCGTTTGCTTTATAGTAAACGGATTTGCAAGTATAGTATTGCTCAGAGATTATCAGTACGGACAATACATATATCTACTCGTGTTTATTTGTCCTTGGATGACAGATATATTTGCTTATTTCACGGGATACTTTTTCGGTAAGCATAAGCTTATACCTGACGTTAGCCCGAAAAAGACCGTTGAGGGAGCAATAGGCGGAATAGTGTTCTGTACGCTTGCATTGGTATTGTACGGTTTTGTTATGACGAAAGCGATTGACGGAATAAAGGCTAATTATCTTGCATTTGTTTGCGTAGGAGTTGTATTATCTGTTGTTTCTCAATGCGGAGACCTTGTATTCTCTTTGGTAAAGAGAAAATACGGCATAAAAGATTACGGAAAGCTTATGCCGGGACATGGCGGAATTTTAGACAGATTTGATTCAGTAATCGCGTCGGCGCCTTTCGTTTTGCTGATGTTTGACCTTTCGGGAATATTCCGTTTGTTTTATTGATAATTTGAGGTAGAATTATGTTTGAAAAGACAGTTGCGATCTTTGGCTCAACGGGCTCTATCGGAAGACAGAGTATAGAAGTTGCCAGAATGCATAAATTAAAGATTAAGGCATTGACGGCAAGAGGGGATATAGACAGACTTGAAGCGCAGGTAAGAGAATTTACTCCCGAATTTTGTGCGGTACTTGATGAAAAAAAGGCATTGGAATTAAAGTACAAAGTTTCCGATACTCCTACAAAAATAGTCGGTGGAGAAAAAGCTATAGAAGAACTTGCATTTGAAGTGAAATGCGATATGTTTTTGAACTCCATAATAGGTAAAGCGGGACTTCGTCCCACCCTAGCGGCAATAGAATCGGGTAAAAACGTAGCTTTGGCAAACAAAGAGACTTTGGTTACTGCAGGGACCATTGTTATGGAAAAAGCGCGACAGAAGAATGTAAGCGTTCTTCCTGTGGACAGTGAACATTGCGCGATATTTCAATGTCTTGAGGGTTATCCTTCAAAACAGGTTAGCAGACTTATACTTACGGCATCGGGCGGACCTTTCTTCGGTAAGAAGAGGGAAGAACTTAAAAATATAACTCCCGAAATGGCACTTGCGCACCCCACTTGGAATATGGGGCAGAAAATAACGATAGACTCGGCAACTCTTATGAATAAAGGCTTTGAGGTTATCGAAGCGTGTCATCTTTTTGATGTAGACGTTGATAAAGTTGACGTAGTTGTTCACCGCGAGAGCATAATACATTCAATGGTGGAATATATTGATAATGCTGTTTTGGCACAGATGGGCGTACCCGATATGCGTACGTGCATACAGTACGCTTTGACTTATCCAGACAGATATGAGGGATTACAAGAGAAACTCGACCTTGCAAAGATAGGAAAATTAACCTTTGCCGAGGCAGACAAAGAGACGTTTGTTCTTCTCGACCTTGCATATAAATCAATGAGGGCTGGCGGATTGCTTCCCGCCGTATTAAACGGTGCAAACGAAGAGGCTGTTTACTTATTCTTGAATCATAAGATATCTTTTACAGATATAATGGATATGGTAAGCGACGTTGTTGCAAACTATAAGAATATAGCTAACCCTACTATCGAAGATATTGAGAGAGCCGATTTGGAAGCAAGAGAATGGGTTAGAAATTTAGCGAAACAGTAATTAACCGTAGGTAACTAAAAAGGGGAAACGAATTGACTGTAGTTATAGCGATACTGATATTTGGATTTTTGATATTTATACACGAGCTTGGTCATTATTTGACAGCTCGAATGTTTAATGTAGGTATAAATGAATTTGCGCTCGGAATGGGGCCGAAGATTCTTTCGAGGACATCGAAAAAAACGGGAACTGTTTATTCATTAAGACTTTTGCCCATAGGCGGTTACGTCAGTATGGTGGGAGAAGATGAGGACAGCGAAGACGAGAATGCGCTGAATAACAAACCCGTATGGCAGAGAATGATAATAGTTGCCGCAGGGGCGTTTATGAACGTGCTTGTGGGTGTTTTGACGGTGCTGATAATAGTATCTTCAAACAAATTAAACGCAACGAATATCGTTTCAAGGTTTGTTGAAAATGCAAACTCCGAGCAATGCGGACTTAAAGAAAACGACGAGATAATAAAGATTGGAAACCAAAGAGTTCATACTGGTCGTGATATGCTTGAAGTTATAATGTTTGAGGGCGCTGAACCAAATGACGTAACGGTTATAAGAAACGGCGAGAAAGTTGTGATTGAAGACGTAGTGTTTGGTCAGATAACTGAAAACGGTATGGTGTTCGGTAAGATGGATTTTGGTGTGTATGGAGAGGAAAGAAGCTTAAAGAGCATAATTAAGCATACCTACTATTACAGCAAATCAACTGTGAGCATTATATGGAAATCGCTTATATTTCTTGTTACAGGCAAAGTCGGTGTGGAGCAGATGTCGGGACCTATAGGTGTAACGTCGGCTATAGGCGATGCCGCTAAAATGGGTATAAAAAATTTGCTCGATATGTGTGCGCTTCTCGCGTTAAACCTTGGTATATTCAATATGCTGCCGTTTCCCGCGCTTGACGGCGGACGGTTTGTGTTTATGCTTTATGAGCTTATTTTCCGCAAGCCTGTAAAACGGGAAGTGGAAGGGTATATTCACTTTGCGGGACTTTGTTTGTTAATGCTTTTGATGGTGTTCGTAGGATTTAACGATATAAAAAATTTGTTTAAATAAAAGACGGTGAATAAATATGGAAAGACGTACATCAAAAAAAATAAAGGTTGGGAATATATATATAGGCGGAGATGCGAAAATATCCGTACAGTCTATGACAAATACCGATTCGGCTGATTTTGATGCAACCTACGGTCAGATAAAGAGATTAGAGGATATTGGCTGCAATATAGTGAGAATGACTGTTCCCGATATGGCGGCAGTCAATACAGTTTACCGTTTAAAAAACTCCGATATAAATATTCCCATAGTTGCAGATATTCATTTCGATTATAAAATGGCTATAGAAGCTGCACATGCAGGGGCTGACAAAATAAGAATAAACCCCGGAAATATCGGCGGTGAAGACAGAGTTAAGGCGGTTGTTGAGGCTTGTAACGCTAAAAATATACCAATAAGAATAGGCGTAAACAGCGGTTCTTTGGAAAAGAGCATACTTGAAAAATACGGCAGACCGTCGGGAGAGGCTTTGGCAGAAAGCGCTTTGTATCACGCATCGCTTCTTGAAAAGTATGACTTTACGAATATTATTCTTGCTGTGAAATCTTCACGTGTTGCGGATATGGTAAGAGCAAACAGACTTCTTGCCGAAAGAACTGATTATCCGTTACATCTCGGTGTAACAGAGGCGGGAACGGTACATAAAGGTGTTATAAAATCTGCGGCAGGTATAGGCAGTTTGCTACTTGACGGAATCGGTGATACAATAAGAGTTTCGTTAACTGCAGATCCAACGGAAGAGGTTAGAGAGGGAAAAGCTATACTGTCTTCTCTTGGAATTACCGAAGAAAATGGAATAAATATTATTTCGTGCCCTACGTGCGGAAGAACGAAGATAGATTTGATTGGAATTGCAAATGAATTTGAGAAGAGAACGGCAGACCTTAAAGTAAGCAAGAAGATTGATGTTGCTATAATGGGGTGTGTAGTAAACGGCCCCGGCGAAGCCAAGGAATGTGATATCGGTATTGCAGGGGGAGTCGGCGAAGCGGTACTCTTCAAAAAAGGACAGATAGTACGTAAGATAGACGAAGATAAAATTATTGATGAGCTTATTGAAGAAATAAAAAGAATGTAAAAAGGAAAAACGTAATGGCAAAGAAGTTAAAAGAACTGTTTAATCGGTATACTCCCGACGAACAGTACGTAGAAATAATGGAATTCGGCGTCGTTGAAAACGTCAGGGTTAACCGTGAATTAAAGCTTGTTGAAGCAGAGGCAAGATTTGAAAAGCTGATAGACAAGAAAAAGTTATACGGTCTTGAAGACGCGATAAAAAAAGCCTACGTTTTGAACGGTGTCAGAATAATCCCCAAATACAGCCAAGAGCTTTTTTCCGAGAATTATATGTCGGAGGTACTGCTTGAGGCAGGACACCGCGGTGTTATATCAAGAGGCTTTTTCAATGAATATACGCTTGTTACCGAAGACAACAAAATAGGGATAAATATATCCTTTACAAACGGCGGTATCGAGCTTTTGTACTCGGCAAAGACACCCGAGGTTATTGCACAGATAATCAAAGACGAGTTTGGACTCGAATATAAAATAGAAATTGCCCGTGATGAAAATTTGGGTTATGACTTTTCCGCAGATATAAGAGAAAGAGAAATAAAATACGTTGAAGAAATTAAGAGGGTTGCAAGAGAATACGAAGAGCAACAAAGACAAGCTCCCGTTGTAACCGAATCTAACATCGACGAAAAAAAGCTTGAAAGAGTAACGGCACTCGGCGACAAGGAAAACGTACTTGAAAAACTTGACGGCGGAATTATACACGTCGGCGACACTGATTTTGATACGGCTGAAGCAGAATACATATACGGCGAAAAGTTTGACCTTGATCCCGTGCCTATGAGAGCTTTGGACAAGCCCTTAAGAAGAGTAGTAATATTCGGCGAGGTGTTTCAGGCTGAAGCTAAAGAAAACAGAAACGGCGACAAGGTAATATTTGAGTTTGCAATGACCGACAATGATTCGTCAATATTCTGTAAGATGGTGCTTGAATCGCACGAGGCGCAGATTACGGGCGAAGTTAGTTCCGGGGACGTATTGGCAGTAAGAGGTAACGTTCGTTTTGACAAGTTTGCAAATGAGCTTGTAATGAACGTGCTTGATATTGCCAAAATAAAGAAAATAGCAAGAAAAGAAAAAAGCGAAGAACACAGAGTAGAACTTCACCTGCATACTTGTATGTCGTCAATGGACGCTATTATTGCCCCTGAAGATGCCATAAAATTGGCGCAAAAGTGGGGACATAAGGCTGTTGCCATAACAGACCACGGAAATGTTCAGGCCTTCCCGAGAGCTATGTATGCGTCAGAAAAGACGGGAATGAAAGTAATATACGGTATGGAAGCGTACTTTGTAGACGATACGGCGCGTGTTGTTTACGGCGATACAAACGCTAATTTTACCGATGATGAATTTTGTGTATTTGATATTGAAACAACGGGGCTTTCGGCTCAAACTTGCAAGATAACAGAAATAGGCGCCGTTAAATTTAAAAACGGTGAAATACTTGATGTGTTCAGTACCTACGTTGATCCAGAATGTCCCATACCGCAGAATATAGTTGAATTAACGGGCATAACCGACGAAATGGTAAAGGGAGCACCCAAGACTGAAGAAGCTGTAAGGAGTTTTCTTGAGTTTGCGGGTGACAGAATACTTATCGCGCACAACGCTTCTTTTGATATAGGTTTTATAAAAAAGGCGTGTGAGGACTATAAGATACATTTCAAACCTACTTACATTGATACGGTTGCGCTGTCGAGATTTTTGAATCCTGAACTTAAGAAGCACAAACTGAATGTTATTGCCGATTATTATAAGCTCGGAGAATTCGGACACCACAGAGCGTATAATGATGCCGAAATGCTTGCAAAAATATTCGGCGTAATGTGTCAGAAACTTAAGAAAGAGGGAGCAAGAAATACCGAAGAAATGGGCAGAATTATGGGCGAAAAATCAGACCCGTTAAAACTCCGCCCCTATCATATGATACTTCTTGCCAAAAACAAAGTCGGTCTTAAAAATTTATATAAAATAGTATCCAAAGGCTATCTTGACTATTATTACAGAAACCCAAGATTGCCTAAAACGGTTTTAAATGAATTGCGTGAAGGGCTTATTGTTGGTTCTGCGTGCGAGGCTGGAGAGTTGTTTTCAGCTATACTTGCTGGTAAGCCTATGAGTGAGCTTATAAAAATAGCGAAGTATTACGACTATTTAGAGATACAGCCGCTATCCAACAACCGCTTTATGATAGCGAAGGGACTTGCACCCGATGAAGAAGCGTTACGTAACTTCAACAGAAAGATAATTGAAATAGGCAAGGCGGCGGGCAGACCTGTTGTGGCTACTTGTGATGCTCACTTCGTTGAAAAGCGAGATGAGATACACAGAAAGATGCTTCAGTTTGACCGAGGCTTTGATGACGAGGGAGATTCCGAGCTTTATTTCAGAACCACTGACGAGATGCTCGAAGAATTTGCATATCTCGGCGAAGAAACTGCGCGTGAAGTAGTTATAACCAATCCCAATATGATAAACGATATGGTCGAGCAGATAAGACCTATCCCTACGGGCTTCTATCCACCGAGTATTCCAGGGTGTGAAGAAGAACTTCAGGAGATGTGTTGGAAGAGGGCAAAAGAATGGTACGGAGATCCGTTACCCGACCTTGTAAAGAACAGACTTGAAAGAGAACTGACGCCTATTATCGGTAACGGATTTGCGATTATGTATATTATCGCACAAAAGCTTATTGCTAACAGCGAAGCGGCAGGCTATCTCGTAGGTTCAAGAGGATCTGTTGGTTCATCGTTTGCGGCGACGATGTGCGGTGTAACAGAGGTTAATCCGCTTCCTCCGCATTACAGATGCCCAAATTGTAAGTTCAGTGAATTCTTTACCGACGGTTCAATAGCGTCTGGCTTTGATATGCCCGACAAAAACTGTCCTCACTGTGGCACGAATATGATACACGACGGACACGATATTCCTTTTGAAACGTTCCTTGGTTTTAAGGGTGAAAAAACACCCGATATTGACCTTAACTTCTCGGGCGACGTTCAGGCTGACGCACATAAATATACCGAAGTTTTGTTTGGTGAAGAAAACGTGTTCAGAGCAGGAACTTTGGGTACGCTTGCAGATAAAAAGGCATTTATGCTCGTAAGCAAATATCTTGAAAACAAGGGTGTATCGGTAAACAGAGCAGAAATGCAGAGGCTTATAAACAAGTGCCTTGGAATAAAGCTGACGACGGGCCAACACCCCGGCGGAGTTATCGTTATTCCTCACGAATATGATATATATGACTTTTCGCCTGTACAGCACCCTGCCGATGATAGAACGAGTAATATTGTAACGACGCACTTTGAGTTCAGCCATTTGCACGATACGATATTGAAGCTTGATATTCTAGGCCATGATGTACCTACGAAATATAAGATGCTTGAAAACTATTCGGGTATAAGCGTACTTGACGTACCTATGAATGACCAAAAGGTTATGTCTCTGTTTACTTCCACCAAGGCATTGGGCGTAACAGAAGAAGAGATAGGCAGTCCTACGGGTACGTTTGGACTTCCCGAATTTGGTACGGCATTTACGAGACAGATGCTTGTGGATACACAGCCGAAGTACTTTTCTGACCTTTTACAGATATCGGGACTTTCGCACGGAACTGACGTGTGGCTCGGTAATGCTAAAGACTTGATAAAAGAGGGAACTTGTACGATTTCAGAATGTGTTGGAACGAGAGACAGTATAATGGTTTATCTCCAGCATAAAGGACTCGACAACAGCGATGCCTTTAACATAATGGAAAACGTACGTAAAAAGAATAAGAACCTTACACCCGAAATGGAAGTGAAAATGCGAGAGCATAACGTTCCCGAATGGTATATTGAATCTTGTAAGAAGATTAAATACATGTTCCCGAAGGCACACGCGGCGGCATACGTTATGTCGGCCTTCCGTCTCGGTTGGTATAAGGTATATCATCCGATAGCATTCTACGCGGCATACTTTACGGCGGCACCCGACGGCTTTGACGGCGAGACGGTAATGGGTGGTAGAAATAAGGTTAAACAGCTTATGGCTATGATTGACGAAAAAGGCAGAGATGCTTCGGCGACCGAAAAGGATACATATACCGCAATGCAGATAGTAAACGAATGCTTTGCAAGAGGAATACAGTTCTTGCCCGTAAATCTTTACAAATCCGACGCAAAAGCATTCTTGCCCGAAGACGGTAAGATTAGAATACCATTTGCTTGTCTTGCGGGACTTGGCGAAAGCGTTGCGCAGAATATAGTAAAGGCAAGAGACGAAAATCCTTTGTCTATCGAAGAACTCTCAGAACGCGCAAAATTGTCGAAAAAGATAGTAGATTTGTTGCGTGATAACGGAGTGCTTGAGGGGCTTCCCGAAACAAATCAAATTTCATTTTTTTAAATTATAAAACAAGGAAAAATTATGGCAATTTCAGCAAAGACGATAAGAAACCAACTGTTGATACTAAAGCCTCTCCTTCAAAGCTGTTCTTTGAAGACCATACGAAAAGGTCAGGATAAGATTGGTGAGATGATGGTATCTAGATACAAAAATCAGATTATCGAAAAAGAACATTCTTTTGACGGCTTTGAGGGCGCGTGGATAATCCCAAAGGATGAACGTAGACAGGGGGTAATACTCTATCTTCACGGTGGAGGATATACCTGCGGCGAAATAGAGTATGCAAAAGGTTTTGCAACGACTCTTGCAGCAAAAACGGGCGCAAGGGTGTTTTGTGCCGCATACAGATTAGCGCCTGAATATCCATTTCCTACTGCGCTTGACGATGCCTTTACAAGTTATAAGTATTTGCTTGAAAAAGGATATTCTCCCGACAGAATAACTCTGTGCGGTGAGAGCGCAGGCGGCGGACTTTGTTATTCGCTTTGCTTGAAAATAAGGGAAGAGGGATTAGGTCTTCCTTGTTCTATAATTGCATTATCACCTTGGACCGATTTGACGTTGTCCGGAGAGTCTTATAAAACAAACAAAGAAAAAGATCCGACAATGTCAATTGAATTGCTTGATTTCTTCGCAAACAGCTATACGAACGATAGAACTAACCCTTATGCTTCGCCGTTGTTTGCGGACCTTTCAAAAATGCCGCCCTCTCTTATATTCGTAGGCGGCGACGAAATAATGCTTGACGATGCAAGAAAGATGCACGAAAAGCTGACCGAAAGCGGAAACGTATCAAAGCTTGTTGTAACACAGGATAGATGGCACGGATATTTGCTATATGACCTTGAAGAAGATGAAAAAGATTTCTCTTTGATAAATAATTTTTTAAATAAGAGAATGTCAAGAGAAAACAAACTTCGTTGGCTTCGTCTTGATAATGCGGCGAAGATATATCCTGCGGCAAGAAGACAGAATTGGAGTAACGTATTCCGCCTTTCTGCGACGTTAACAGAAGACGTTGACAGAGTGGTTCTTGCAACGGCACTTGACGTAACTGTAAGGCGTTTTCCGTCTATTGCGGTTAAACTTCAAAAGGGGATGTTCTGGTATTATCTTGAACAACTTTCAGAAGCGCCGAAGATAATGGACGAAAGCAGTTACCCGTTGACCGCTATGTCGAAAAAGGAAACGGCAAAATGTGCGTTCCGTGTTATAGTATATAAGCAGAGAATAGCGATAGAAATATTCCATTCGTTGACTGACGGTACGGGAGCTTTGATTTTCCTAAAAAGCCTTGTGGCAGAATATCTTCAGCAAAAATACGGTTTGAAAATACCTGCAGAACATGGTGTTTTAGGCAGACTTGAAGAACCATCTGAAGAGGAACTTGAGGACAGCTTCCGTAAATATTCGGGAAGAGTTTCTGCAAGCAGGGCAGAGAATACCGCATGGCACTTGTGGGGAACTCCCGAAAGACAAGGCTTTTTGAACGTAACTTGTTTTGAATATTCGTCAAAAGCAATATTGGAAAAGGCTCATGAATACGGAGTAAGTGTTACAACGTTTTTGTGTGCGGTTATGATGATGGCTTTGCAGAACCTACAGGCAGAAAAAGTTCCGTCTCCCCGAAAGAGAAAACCAATTAAAGTGCTTTTGCCCGTTAATTTGCGTAATCTGTTTCACAGCAAGACTTTGCGGAATTTTGCGCTATATACAACGCCCGAGATTTTGCCGATTCTGGGTGAATACAGTTTTGAAGAGATATGCAAGATTATAGTTCACTGTATGGGAACGGAAATAACCAAAAAGCAAATGAAAATGAAGATTGCTGCTAATGTAAACAGTGAAAAACTTATGGCGGTAAGAGTGATGCCCCTCTTTGTGAAGAATATAGTTATGAAAGCGATATTTGATGCGGTGGGCGAATGTAAATCATGCCTTTCGCTTTCTAATTTGGGTAATGTTCAGTTGCCCGAGGAGATGAAACCGTATATTGATCGTTTTGACTTTATATTAGGAGTGCAGGCGTCAGCACCATATAACTGCGGTGTTTTGTCCTATGGTGAAACGCTTTATATTAACTTTATACGAAATATAAAGGAACCCGAGCTTGAATATCATTTTCACAAAGTTATGCAAGAACTAGGGTTAGAAACGTTTGTAAGATCAAACAGAGGTGAGATGTAATGTATTGTGTAAAATGCGGAGTGAAGTTAGCGGACAGCGAAAAGACGTGTCCTCTTTGTAATACGACGGTGTTTCATCCCGACCTTACTCAAGGCGAGGGAGAGGCTCTTTTTCCTCCGAAAAAATATCCGAGAGCGAAAGCTAATACGTATATATTGCAAATATTTTTGACCTTTGCGATTGCGCTCGCGATGATTATAGTATTTCTTTGTGATTGGCGCATATACAGAGCTGTAACGTGGTCGGGATATGTTATAGGTGCGTTAGGCTTAAGCTATGTTTCGGTGGTGTTGCCGAGTTGGTTTAAAAAACCGAATCCGGTTGTATTTGTACCGATAGGCTTTTGTGCAGTTGGGGTGTATTTGCTATATATTAGTTTACACACAAACGGCGGTTGGTTTTTGTCCTTTGCATTTCCGCTTGTTGGGGGCTTAGGCGTTCTCATAACGGCATTTGTGACTTTGCTTAAATATCTGAAAAGGGGTAAGCTTTACGTTTTCGGCGGTTTTTTTATGGCACTCGGCGGCTTTATGTTGCTTATAGAATATATGGCTAATATTACGTTTAACGTAAGCGAATTTCACGGCTGGTCATTATATCCGCTTGTGTCCCTCGTAATGCTCGGTCTATTTCTGGTTTTTGTCGCTATATACAGACCCGCAAGAGAAGTAATGGAAAGAAAGTTTTTCATATAATCAAAGGGAATATAGGCTTCGCCCATATTCCCTCAATTTTGTATTCCTCTAAAAACACCAAGAGGCTTTTTCTGTCGGTGTATCTTTTTATGATAAAACAATAAAAAGGGTGTGGTTTTCCACACCCTTTATGCTTGCCCAAAATATTAGTGAGCCATTTCGTATGCTACGTCGTAAAGACGACGAATGTCTGCGTTTCTCTTTGCGCAGTATGCTTTCATTTCAGCTACCTGAGCATTTGTGAACTTGTCAAGGTCGCCATCCTTAAGTGTGCCCTTGTACATACGGTCGAGCTTCAAAGCATAGCCGATTTCGGTAGAAACGATCTGGTCGTCGCGAACGCCTACAACGAGGTCGCTCTTGCCTTCAAGAAGAAGTTTAACAGCTTCGCTGCCGAGCTGTGTTGCAATAAGTCTGTCGCGCATTGTGGGATTTCCGCCGCGAAGAATGTGAGCCGGTCTTACGAACTTTGTTTCAATACCTGTCTTTTCTTCAAATCTTTTTGCAAACTTTTCAGAATAGAGCTTATCGCCCAAAACAGCGGGAACACCCTCTGCGATGCAAACGATAAAGTTTCTCTTGTTGTTCTTTTTAGCTTCCATAATCTGTGCGATTGCTTTGTCTTCGTCAAAATCAACTTCATTGATAACGATAGCGGATGCACCCGTAGCAATACCTGCTTCAAGAGCAATCCAACCTGCGTTTCTGCCCATAATTTCAACGACGTTGCAACGAGTGTGGGATTCGCAAGTATCACGGAGTTTGTCGATAAGGTCAACAGCTATATTTACTGCAGTATCAAAACCGATTGAATATTCGGTGGAAGTAATATCGTTGTCGATAGTAGCGGGAATACCGATTGTGGGAATGCCTCTTACGGATAGGTCGGTAGCTCCCCTGAACGTACCGTCGCCCCCGATAGCAATGATACCGTCAATCTGGTTTTCCTTACAGGTCTGAATAGCCTTCTGCATACCCTCTTCTTCCTTGAACTCAAGGCAACGGGCAGAGTAAAGAGCCGTTCCGCCTTTGGATATAATGTTGGAAACATCCCTTGCAGTAAATTGTTTGAGGTTGGGGTGAACAAGCCCTTGATAGCCCTCGTATATACCCATAACCTCAACGCCTTTGTCAAGAGCAGCTCTGGTAACTGCACGGAGAGCTGCATTCATACCGGGAGCGTCGCCACCCGAGGTGAGTACACCAATTCTTCTGAATTCTTTTGCCATGATTAATTCCCCTTGTTTTTATATAAGTTACATTTTTTCTCAATTCTATATTTTAATATATTATCCAACAAAAATCAAGGGATTTTTTGTATTTTTTGTTTTTTGTTTGTATTTTTGTGTTTTTATTTAATATAACTATATTATTGGAACAATCTTTGAAAAAATATACAAAAAATCATAGTTACATATAATAACCGTAGAACAGCGGTGTTATTTGCTTTCCTTCCATAGCTTTTTCAAGAGTTTGAGGAATAAGTGAAAAGTTTGCAACGAGGGAAGAAGGCTTCTTTTCGGGATCATCTTGTACCAATGGAACGAAATAAATATTCTTTCTTGCAAGAAGTTTGCCGATATTTACGAGATTAGCTGAAAGTGCATCGTTTGTTGCAAGGGCTATGATGAGAGGCTTGTTGTTTCTGAGGTGCGATTTAGCTGCCATAGTAACTGATGAATCAGTTATGCCGTTTGCAAGTTTAGCAAGAGTATTGCCTGTGCATGGTGCTATTATCATAACGTCGGGGCGCAGTTTCGGCCCTATAGGCTCTGCATCCGGAACGGTATGTATGACCGTTTTACCGCACAGATTTTCAAGCTTTGAAACGTGGTCAACGGCTTTGCCGAATCTGGTGTCGGTGGAATAAGTCTTTTCACTCATGACGGGTAAAAATTCAACTCCGCTTTTACACATCTTTTCGAGAACTTCAAAGTTTTGATTAAGCGTACAGAATGAACCGCACATAGCGTAACAAATCATAATAACCCTCCTTTCAGCTTGGATAAAACGCAATCGGCAATAATATTACCCGACGTTTCGGGAGCTACCTTGCCGGGGAGGGAAAGGGCGAAAATAACTTTTCTTGAAACTTTTTTTGCATATTCAAAGTCAACTCCGCCGGGAGCTGATGCGAGGTCTATGATTACGGTATTATTTTTTGTAGAATCAATAATATTTTTATCCATCCATTGTGCAGGAACCGTATTGAAAATTATATCTTTATCACCAAGGTGTTTTCCGGCACAGAAAAAGGGGAGAGCATGACAACCGTCAGCTTCAGCCCACGTGAGAGCTTGTTCGCTTCTTGCGAAAACGGTAACGTCAGCCCCCATATTTTTTAGTAATTTAGCCAATATTTTTCCAATTCGTCCATATCCTGCAATAACGCATTTTGAACCGAAAATTGTCTTTGCGGTTTCATTTATCGCGATAGATACAGCACCCTCTGCCGTAGGAATGGCGTTTAGCACCGAGAGCCTTTCGGACAGATAATAGTCGAATATTCCGCAGCCTTTTTTCATAGCTTTTTTGCAAAAATCCTCTGACATTTTTCCGCCTGCAATAAGCTGACCATTTTTTATTTTTTCTAATATGTCGGAGATTTTTATTTCAAAGTTACATAACGGGGCAAAAAGCTTTATACCGTCAGTTGAAAAGGGGAGGGGTAAAACGATAAGTGTGGCACCCGAAACGGCACTGTCTAAATCGTTACAAATTACAGCTTCATTTACTATTCCGTTAATTCCAAAGGCAGATATGGAATAGTTTTGGTTATACATAAAGCGAATGGCGGAAATCATACGTGCATCTCCGCCGAGAACGCATATTTTTATATCATTCATAATATACATCTCCTTTTTTGTTTATATAGTTTTACCGTGGTTGTTTTATACTTAAAGCAACGTGTGTTTTTAGGATGAGATTAGTTGCCCTAATACATTTTATGAAGCTTTTTTTATATTGACAATGGTGTAGAAAATTGTTATAATATAATAATAAAAATAATATAATGGGTAAGTATTGTTAAGGTATAAGAAAAGAGATATTATGGAAAATAAAACGGTGAATATAACCCCTGAACAAATAGAACAGCAATATGCTTTTATGATGTCGGTAAGAGCAAAAACTGACTCCTTTGCAGAAGCAAAGGGAAGAAGACCGAGAGCTCACGTATTGACGTTTGGTTGTCAGCAGAACGAGGCTGACAGCGAATATATTTCGGGCATGGCTTTTGAAATGGGATATGAGCTGACGGACAAGCCTGAAGAAGCGGAGCTTATCGTTGTAAACACGTGCGCGGTGAGAGAACATGCAGAACTTCGGGCTTTATCGATAACGGGGCAGTTCAAGCATTTGAAAAGGGCAAATCCTGATTTGAAAATAGGCATTTGCGGCTGTATGGTTACGCAGGAGCACAGAAAAGATGACGTAAAGAACAAATACCCTTACGTAGACTTTCTTTTCGGTACGAATATGCTTTGGCGTTTTCCCGAAATATTGCTTGAATCATTCAGCAGAAAAAAGAGACTGTTTTATTTTGACCATGAAAGCGCGAATATCTGGGAGGGGCTTCCCGTTGTAAGAGAAAGCGGATTTAAGGCTTGGATAAGCGTTATGTATGGCTGCAACAACTTTTGTTCGTATTGCGTTGTGCCTTACGTAAGAGGCAGAGAGAGAAGCAGACAGCCAAAGGCTATAATCGAGCAGATAAGAGAACTTTCAAAGCAAGGCTACAAAGAATTTACTTTGCTTGGTCAGAACGTAAACAGCTACGGAAAAGATTTGAGTATTGACTATGACTTTTCCGATTTACTTACGGATATATGCAAGATTGAGGGCGATTTTTGGATAAGATTTATGACGAGTCACCCGAAAGATGCATCAAAAAAGCTTATAGATACTATGGCGAGAGAAGAAAAAATTGTAAAACATCTTCATTTGCCTTTCCAGGCAGGAAACGATAGAGTACTGAAACTGATGAACAGAAAATACGATTCAAAGGGTTATTTTGAACTTGTTTCTTATGCCAAAGAAAAAATCACTAACGTAGGACTGACAAGTGACGTTATAGTAGGATTTCCTACGGAAACAGACGAGGAATTTGAAGATACTCTTGAGATGTTAAGAAAAGTGGAGTTTGATTCAGTATACTCATTTATTTATTCTCCGAGAAAAGACACGCCGGCAGCATCAATGGACGGACAGATTCCCGATGAAATAAAGAAGAAGAGATTTGCAAAGCTTCTTGATGTGCAGAACGGTATAACCAAAGATTTAAACAGCGAATATGTAGGTAAGACGATAAAGATTCTTATTGAGGGCAAGAGTAAAACCGACGAGAATAAATATACGGGCAGAAATGACAAGAACAGACTTGTTCATATAGACGGTGACGAGTCTTTGGTGGGTAAGTTCTGTAACGTAAAAATAGACAGAGCCGATACCTTCGCTATGTACGGTATGGTAATTAATTGAATGTGAGGAAAAGATTATGGGTGTAACCCCTATGATGCAGCAATACCTTGATATAAAAGAAAAGAATAAGGACTGCATAATATTCTTTAGATTAGGCGACTTTTACGAGATGTTTTTTGACGATGCGGTTCTCGTTTCCCGTGAGCTTGAATTGACTTTAACCGGAAGAGACTGCGGCGAAGGGCAGAGGGCTCCCATGTGCGGAGTTCCTTATCACGCGGTTGACAACTATCTCGGCAGACTTGTAGCCAAGGGATATAAGGTTGCTATATGCGAACAGACGGAGGACCCGTCTCAAGCAAAAGATATCGTAAGAAGAGAGATAGTAAGAATAGTAACCCCCGGTACCGTTATTGAAAGTGAGCTTTTGACAGATAATAAGAATAATTATCTTTGCTCGGTATATCTTGACGGAAAAGGCGCAGGAGTTACATTTGCCGATGTTTCTACGGGCGATATTTCGGCTACAGAGATAACCGGTGAGCAGTACGGTCAAAGACTTCTCAATGAGATTGCTACCTATGCTCCTCGCGAAGTAATGATAAACATCAAAAAGGAGATGTGCCGAGGACTCTATGATTATGCAGTACAGAGATTAAATGCTTTTGTAAACGATAATCAAGCTGACAGATACGAACTATCTTATGCAAAAAGTGTTCTTATAAAGCAGTTTGGCAAACTTCCTCTTGAAAACGGTGAAAAGGTAAGCGATGCTGTAATTTGTTCGGCGGGGGCGCTTTTGGATTATATAAACGAAACGCAGAAGACAGACAGTTCTTATATAAAAGATATAAATATCTATCATTCGGGACAGTATCTTGAAATTGATATGAACACAAGACGTAACCTTGAATTGACAGAGACTATGCGTTCAAAGGAGAAAAAAGGAAGTCTTCTTTGGGTGCTTGACAAAACAAAATCGTCTATGGGTGCGCGTCTTATACGAAAATGGGTTGAAACGCCGCTTGTGAACACATATTACATAACGCGCAGACAACAGGCGGTTACCGAGCTTTACAACGATTATTTCAAACGTGAAGAATTAGCTGACTGTATGAAGGGCGTACTTGACCTTGAAAGACTTATGACGAAGGTTATGTACGGAAGCGCGGGCGGTAAGGATTTAAAATCAATATCCCAGACGCTTTCGGTTATACCTACCGTTAAAGAACTTTTGTCGGAATTTAAGAGCGATGAATTAAAGGGAGTACACGATTCTATCGACGAGCTTCGCGATATATATGACCTTATTGAATCTGCGATAGTTGAAGAACCACCTTTCTCAATAAGAGAGGGCGGTATAATTAAGCGCGGTTACAGCGAAGAGGTTGACAGACTGAACGATATTATAAACAATGGCAAACAGTACGTAAGAGATCTCGAAGAACGAGAAAAAGAAAAAACGGGTATAAAGAAACTCAAAATTGGTTACAACAGAGTATTTGGATATTATATAGAAATATTGCGTTCGAATACCGAGCCTATTCCCGAAAATTACGTAAGAAAACAGACACTTGCAAACTGCGAAAGATATATTTCACAGGAATTAAAGGATCTTGAATCAACTATTCTTGGTGCATCTGACAGAATCGCCGGAATTGAATACGAGATTTTCCAGAGAATAAGAGAAAGAATTGCAGAGCAGGCAGAGAGAATACAAGCAACTGCTTTTAAACTTGCGTTGATTGACGTTTACGTAAGCCTTGCCGACGTTGCAGTAAAAAATAACTATGTATGCCCTGAAGTTGATTACAGTGATGTTATCGACATAAAGGACGGCAGACATCCCGTTGTTGAGATGTTTGTAAAGGACAGCTATTTTGTACCCAACGACACACAGCTTGACACCGGCAGAAACAGACTTATGCTTATAACAGGTCCCAATATGGCGGGTAAATCCACATATATGAGACAGGTTGCTTTGATAGCATTAATGGCGCAGATAGGTAGTTACGTACCTGCAAGGGATGCAAGGATAGGGGTTGTTGACAAGATATTCACCCGTATTGGCGCATCTGACGATTTGGCAAGCGGACAGTCTACTTTTATGCTCGAGATGAACGAGGTTGCTTATATCTTGAAGAATGCGACCAAAAAGAGCCTTATAATTTACGATGAGATAGGCAGAGGAACAAGCACGTTTGACGGTATGAGTATAGCCAAGGCAGTAGCAGAATATAGCGCGGGTAAGAAGCTTGGTGCCAAGACTTTGTTTGCTACACACTATCACGAGATGACTACACTTGAAGGTCAGATTGACGGTGTTGTTAACTATAATATTGCGGCGAAGAAAAAGGGAGACGAGCTTATTTTCTTGCGTAAGATAGTTAAGGGCGCGACAGATGATAGCTACGGTATAGAAGTTGCACTTCTTGCAGGTGTACCGTCACCGGTAATAAAGAGGGCAAAAGAGATTCTAAAAGAAATTGAGAGCGAGGATAGACCGGTCGTTAAAGTGGTGAATAACGAGGAAGACGACGGTTTACTGTCATTTGAGAGCCTTGCAAATAATGAAGTTATAGAAAAACTGAAAAGTGTCGATTTGAATACAACGACACCGATAGAGGCGCTAGGGGTATTGTTTGAATTAAAGAAAATGATACAGTAAAGAGATAAGGAGAAAAATACGTGGGAATAATTAACGTACTTGATATCCATGTAGCGAATCTTATTGCGGCGGGTGAGGTAGTTGAAAGACCTGCATCGGCAGTAAAAGAGCTTATAGAAAACTCAATAGATGCGGGAGCTAACAAGATTACAGTCGAGATAAAAAAAGGCGGAGTGAGCTTTATACGTGTGTGCGACAACGGTAAGGGAATGAGCCGCGAGGACGTGCCGGTTTGTATAAAGAGACACGCGACAAGTAAAATAAGTAACCAATGGGACCTCGGCAAGATAATGACACTCGGATTCAGAGGCGAGGCGTTGGCGGCAATATCTTCCGTATCTAAAGTTCGTATAATGACGAAACGTCAAGAGGATAAGATTGGTACACTTATGATGTGCAATCCCGGCGAAGAGGTCGTAATGGCAGATACGGGCTGTCCTAACGGTACTACGGTTATCGTAGAAGAGCTTTTTGCGAACGTACCTGCAAGACGTAAGTTTTTGAAAAAAGATATGACAGAGGGAATGGCTGTTTCAAACGTTGTTGAAAAATTGGCGCTGTCAAGACCTGATATTGCGTTTAAGTTTATAACCGACGAGGCGGTGAAGTTTTCAACGGCGGGGGACGGTAAACTGTCAAACGTTATATATGCTTTATATGGCAGAGACTTTATAAAGAAAATGACTGCTGTAAATTGGCTGACCGAGGGAGTTAAAGTTTACGGTTACATAGGTAATCCGGATAATATTAAGAGCAACCGTAATCATCAGATACTTTTTGTAAACGACAGATTCATAAGAAACAAGACTATTTCGGCGGCTCTTGAACAGGCGTACGATTCATATATACCCGAGGGTAAATTCCCGTGCTGTGTTTTGAAGATAGACGTACATCCTGCGTTTGTTGACGCGAACGTTCACCCCACGAAAGCGGAGGTTAAGTTCAGCGATGAAAGACAGATATTTGATGCTATTTATTCGACCGTTAGAGGTGCGCTCGAAAACAGCGTAGCAAGACCTACTGTTATGAACGATAAAGAAGAGGTATTCGTTCCTGAAGTTTTTGAAAGCAGTAAGAAACAAGAGGGATTGAATATAATAAATTCTTTTGTTCCGGTAGAAGAACGTGAGGAAAGGGTTACGCCCGAAAAAATATCGTTTACGAACGAGATGAATATTAATAAGGAATTTGCATCGCTGGGAGAGGTTGAAGAAAAGCCTAAAATTACTACAGAACACAAAGTTATTACAGATGATGAACCTTTTATAAGTATTCCAAAAATAGATATTATACCGAAAGAAGCAGGTATTTCGGTTAATTCCGCTTCAGAAGATAATTACATTGGCAGAATTGAAAGCCCTAATGGAAAATACGTTTATGAGGCAGCTGATGAGGAAAAAGAAACAACCGAAAAAGAATTGCCATTTTACAAAATAATAGGTGAGGCGTTCTACTCTTACATATTCGTTGAAATGGCAGATAAGATACTTTTGATAGACAAGCACGCGGCACACGAGCGTATTATATTTGAGGAACTGAAAAGCAATATGAAGAAGAAAAAGAACGTTCTTCAGTTTTTGCTCGTTCCCGTAAAGTTAGAGCTTGATTCGGTTGAAATGGCGGCTGCCGAAGAATATTGCGATGATATAGCGGCAATAGGCTTTGAAACTCAAAAAGAAGAAAACGGCGATTTGATGCTTTATGCGATACCCGTTGGACTCGAAATTGATGCGGCTGTTGATTTGTATATAACTGTTTGCACAAGGCTTTCTCAAGGCACGGGGAGCGCTGAATTAACCAAAGATATAGTGTTTGAAAAAGCATTGTATCAAGCAAGTTGTAAAGCGGCAATAAAGGCGGGACGTCCCGATGCAAAAGAAGACACGGAAGCATTTGTGAAAAAACTTATGGGATTGCCCGATATAAAATACTGTCCGCACGGAAGGCCCGTTGCCTTTGAAATAACCAAGGACAGTATAGAAAAGCAGTTCAAACGCAAGTAAGAAATAAGGAGATATTATGGCTTTTAAATTATTGAAAACAGAAGGAAATGCGCGAAGAGGCGTCTTTTCCACTCCACACGGAGATATACAAACACCCGTATTTATGAACGTTGGTACGAGTGCTGCAATAAAGGGCGGAGTATCAACGATGGACCTTAGAGAAATAAAATGTCAGGTTGAACTGTCTAATACCTATCATCTTCATATAAGACCGGGAGATAAACTTATCAAGGAGCTAGGTGGTCTTCACAAGTTCTTTAATTGGGACGGACCTATATTAACGGACTCCGGCGGTTTTCAGGTGTTCTCGTTGGCACAGCTTCGTAAGATAACAGAAGAGGGAGTTGCCTTCCAGTCGCATATGGACGGAAAGAAGATATTTATGGGCCCCGAAGAATCAATGCAGATTCAGTCAAATTTGGGTTCCGATATTGCTATGGCATTTGACGAATGTGTTGAGAATCCCGCTGAATATCTCTATTCGAAACGTTCTTGCGAGAGAACGACTCGTTGGCTTTACAGATGTAAGGCAGAACTTGAAAGACTCAATTCGTTACCCGATACCGTTAATCCACAGCAGATGCTTTGGGGAATAAACCAAGGCTGTACCTATAACGACCTCAGAATTGAGCATATGAAGCAAATTGCAGAGCTTGATTTGCCAGGGTATGCAATAGGAGGTCTTGCCGTTGGTGAACCTGCAGAAGTAATGTACGACGTTATAGACCACGTTGAGCCGTTTATGCCTAAAGATAAGCCAAGATATCTTATGGGGGTAGGAACACCCGTAAATATACTTGAGGCGGTATACAGAGGAGTTGACTTCTTTGACTGTGTAATGCCCAGCCGAAACGCCCGTCATGCAAACCTCTTTACATGGAAGGGTAAACTCAATTTAAATAACGAAAAGTTTTTTAATGATCCGAGACCGATTGATGAAGACTGTAATTGCCCCGCATGCCGAGCATATAGCAGAGCATATATCAGACATTTGTTCAAAGCAAGAGAGATGCTCGGAATGCGTCTTTGCGTATTGCATAACCTCTATTTTTACAATGAGCTTATGGAAAAAATAAGAGAACATCTTGATAATGGAACATTTGAAACGTTCTACAATGAATACAGAGAAGTACTCGAATACAGATTATAAAACAATATCCCCCGCGTTTTGCGGGGGATATTTTCTACAATAAATCATTCGACCGTAACGCTTTTAGCGAGGTTCTTCGGTTTATCGAAATCACAGCTTTTTTCTTGGCTATGCAGTAACTTAACAATATCCCCCGCAATTTGCGGGGGATATTTTCTACAATAAATCATTCGACCGTAACGCTTTTAGCGAGGTTTTTCGGTTTATCGATATCACAGCCTTTTTTCTTGGCTGTATAGTAACTCAACAGTTGTAGGGGAACTATCTGCAAAGAAACGATAAATTGAGGAAGCGTATCGGGAATGATAAATGTATTCTCAAATTCGGCAACAGCATTTTTGTTTTTCTCGGTTGTAACAACAAGCATATCTGCACCTCTTGCCATTACTTCGCAAATATTGCTATACGTTTTGCTGAATATTTCTCCGTCTGATGCAAGAGCAACAACGGGTACTCCCGGGTCAACTAAAGAAAGTGTACCGTGCTTTAATTCGCCTGCTGCATAGCTTTCGGAATGTATATAGCTTATTTCTTTCATTTTTAATGATGCTTCAAGAGATGCCGCATAATCAAGTCTTCTGCCTATATAATAAATATCCGTTGCTTTTGAAAAGCGTTCAGCATAGTTTTCAGCTTTTTCAATATTGTTTTCTATAGACATCTGGATTTTATGGGGAAGGGCCGCTAACTCGTAGGTTAATCTTTTTTCTTCTTCGGCGGTTATTTTACCGTTTCCTTTTGCGAGTCTTATGGAAAGCGCGTAAAGTACGGCAAGTTGAGCACTGTAAGCCTTGGTTGTTGCTACTGCAACCTCTCTTCCTGCATTTGTATAGATGACGTTTTCGCTTTCGTTTGCAATAGCGCTTCCTTTAACGTTTACAATAGACAGTGTTTTTGCGCCTTTTTGTTTTGCGAGACGAAGTGCGGCTAAAGTATCGGCTGTTTCACCGCTCTGGCTTATAAATACTGCCAAAGTATGTTCGTCGATAAGAGGGTCAACGTATCTAAACTCTGATGCAATTTCAACCGATGTTCTGATATTTCCCATAGACTCCATAAGATGTTTGCCTACTACTCCGGCATGGTACGCCGAGCCACAAGCGACGATTTTTACCTCTTTTAAGGTGTTTTTTATATATTCATCGGAAATATCAATGTTTTCTATGTGTATACCGTTGTTCTTTATAAGCGGCAATATTGTATCTCTAACAGCGTTGGGCTGTTGAAGCATCTCGAGCATCATATAGTGTTCGTAGCCCTGTTTATCAGAGTTTAGCTCACCGACCTCGATTTTTACAGCATTCTTTTTTATAGGTGTTCCATATTTATCATAGAACTCTATAGTGTTTTGATTTAATATGCATATCTCGCCGTTTTTTACGGGATAATATTCTTTTGCATATGCAGAAATAGCTCCCGCATCAGAGCAAATAAAGCCACCATCTGAAGTTTTTGCTGCGACCATAGGACTTGACATTGCCGTGCTGAAAATAGTGTCGGGGTAATCGTCGCAAAGAATTCCAAGCGCGAACGAACCTTTTAGCAGGGAAATAACCTTGCTTATAGTAGCTATAATATTGCCGTCGTAGTATTTTGAAAGAAGGTGAACAACCTTTTCGGTATCTGTTTCCGAATTATAGGACACACTTTTTAACTCGTCTTTTGCGAGTTCATTTGAGTTTTCGATAATACCGTTATGAACAATGGCAAATTTTCTGTTGTTGCTGAAATGTGGGTGAGCATTTCTTTCAGAAGCCGCGCCGTGAGTTGCCCAACGGGTATGGCCTATACCAACAAAACCGTTTAAATTCTTGCTTTCTGCAGTTTTGCGAAGGCCTGCTAACCTACCAACCGTTTTGCACGAATCAATATTGTTTTTATTAAAGACCGCAATTCCCGCCGAATCGTAACCTCTGTATTCCAAGCAATCGAGTCCGTTTAAAATATAGGGGACTGCGTTGTCGCTTCCTACTCTACCTATAATTCCACACATTTTTTAAAACCTCACTTTTTTTAAAAACTAATAATTATTTTCGTTTTATGATAGTATTTGCGTTTTTGACAATACAGTCTTTGGGGATAACGCCTCTGACAGAAGTAAGAGGGTATACTGTTGTATATTTACCGATGACAGTACCTGGGTTAATCACACAAGAGCATCCTATATTAGCATAGTCGCCGAGTATACCGCCTATTTTTCTAAGGCCCGTTTCTATATCCTCTTTGGCGTGTATAACCACATTCTTCCCGTCGTTCTTTAGATTAGAACAGATTGAACCTGCACCCATATGCGCATAATTACCGAGGATTGAATCCCCGACGTAATTATAGTGGGGGATTTGAACTTTATCTAAAAGAACACAGTTTTTTAATTCACTTGAATTACCGATTACACAATTATCACCCGTGATAACGTTTCCGCGTATGAATGCGCCCGGTCTTATTTCTGTGCCTTTACCTATAACAGCGGGGGCTTCAATAATGACATTCGGATATATCTTTACGTTTTCGCCGATAAGTATGCCTTCTTTATATAAAGTAAAACCTTCTATCCCGTTTTTTACGAGTTTGGACACGTATTCGCCGATTTTTGATATGATTTCCCATGGGTATACGGTTTCATCAAACAATGGTTTGATGTGTTGATTGTTACATTCAAATAGGTTATTGTTTTTTACACTATTCAACTGTGTACCCCCTTTTTGAAATAATGTCTGATATTTGGTTGGCATATTCAGAACAGAGTTTTTCGCTTTCGCATTCTATCATTATTCTTATAACCGGTTCTGTACCGCTTTTGCGTAACAAAGCCCTACCGTTTTCTCCAATTTCGTTTTTTACTTTTTCAAGAATTTGTTTTACTTCGCTGTCCTTCAGCACAACTTCTTTGTCTTTTACTCTTACTGTTTTTACGTGTTGAGGGTAAAACAAAATTTCTTCTTTTAGCTCAGAAAGTTTTTGTTTACTGTCGCAAAGCTCTTCTGCAAGCATTATTGCAGTGAGTAAGCCGTCACCTGTGGTAGCATATTTTTTTATAATAATATGTCCCGATTGTTCTCCTCCAAGACTGTAATCATTATTTTGCATACACTCATAAACGAATTTGTCTCCAACTGCTGTTTGCTCACATTTTATGCCTAATTTTTTTAAACTTAAAAACAGTCCGCTGTTCGACATTACTGTCGCAACGATAGTATTTTGATTAAGCATACCTCTTGACTGCAAACGCTTCCCTAAAATGTACAGAATTGCATCACCGTCAACCACGTTACCGTTTTCATCTACCGCGATACATCTATCACAGTCGCCGTCAAAAGCAAAACCTATATCAAGGTGTTGTTCTTTGACAATATTGCAGAGTCTTTCAATGTGTGTAGATCCGCAGTTTTCATTTACGTTTAATCCATCGGGTTGGTCGCCTATTACTACGGTTTGAGCACCCAGAGCACCAAATACGGCGCGGGCAATCGTCCAAGATGCACCGTTGGCGCAATCAATACCTATTTTTAGTTTTTTATATGAATGAGATGCAAGAGAAATAAGATAACCAACGTAACGGTTTCTTCCCGAAACATAGTCGATGATACAACCGATTTTTTCGCGTTGAGCAAGTGGCAAGTCGTTTGCTTGTATTCCAAGCTCTCCAAGTCTTCCGTCGATATATGCTTCGATATATGCGGTGGTTGTATCGTCAAGTTTTTCTCCCCATCTGTTTATTACTTTTATGCCGTTATCGTAAAAAGGATTGTGGGAAGCGGTTATCATTATTCCGCAGTCAAAATCATCAGTTCGTGTAATATATGAAACGCTTGGCGTAGTGGTTACGTGAAGCATATATGCATCTGCTCCTGATGCAATAAGTCCGGCAACGATTGAATATTCAAACATATAACTTGAACGGCGCGTATCTTTGCCTATAACTATTCTCGGACGATATCCCGTTTTTGTGCAACCAGAAAGAGAACTTCCGTAATACCAGCCCAAAAACCGACCGACTTTGTATGCTTGCATTGAAGTAAGGCTGACGTTTGCTTCTCCGCGGAAGCCGTCTGTTCCAAAATATTTATTTTTTGTTTCGCACAGTGTGAGCGGAACGGAATCTCTTAAAAGTTCATCGGTAGAAACGTTAAAAAGCTCACACATCTGCAAGACTTTATCAATTTGAGGTGTTGAGTGATCCATTTCCCATTTTGAAACGGACTGTCTGGATACGTCGATTTTTTCGGCAAGTTGTTCTTGTGAAATATTCATACCATCACGAAGTTGTGTGATTTTTTGTCCGATAGTCATTTTCGTAAAAACTCTCCTTTGATAATTTGATTTGTTATTAATATATTTATGATACCCAAATTCGTATGCAAATACAATCAACTTTTATATCATATTTTTGTCAACCGGAGTTGTCATATTTTGGGGTTTGATGTAATATTTGTTGGTGAATGTGGATTTTGTTTGGTGTTTGTAAATTGAGGTTTACTTTTTTGTAAAAAATCTAAAAAATTATGCACCCCAAAAACATGCGTTAGTGGAGTGCATATCAGTTTGTGATGTTTTATAAATATTTATACCGCGTATTTTTCTGCGTAGAAATCAACCTTTTGCTTGTAAATGCCGTCGTCAGCTTTAATAGCTCTGAGGTGTTCGTGGATATTCATATCGTGTTTTGCAAGGTCTATAAGGCAACCTGCGATATTTGAACAGTGGTCAGAGGTTCTTTCGAAGTCTGTTATAAGGTCAGACCATACGAAGCCAACTTCGATTGAGCAGTTACCTTGCTGAAGTCTCAAAATGTGGTTTGAACGAAGCTTATCTTTGAGAACGTCTATAACTTGCTCAAGTGGCGAGATTTCCATAAGAGCTTCTTTGTCGCCCTCGGCGAATGCCTTTAATGAAAGCGCCAACGCTTCTCTTGTCGCACTTATCATAGTTTTTATTTCGGTTTGCGCAACATCCGAGAATGAAAGTTTCTTTTCTCTCAACTCTTCTGTAGCTTCAAGAATATTTACACCGTGGTCGGAAATTCTTTCGAAATCACCGATAAGTTTAAGGAGCATAGCCGCTTCGGCGCTGTCAGCTTCACTGATTTTTAAGGTAGAAAGCTTTACGAGGTATGAACCCAAAGCATCTTCATATTTATCGGTTTGTTCTTCGCCGTCACGAATTGCAGCCGCAAGTTCAGGTGTATAATTATCAAAGATATCGAGGGAATCTGTAAGGGTAGTGATAGCGCACTTTGCCATATCAATCGTAACCTTGTGAGCTTGTTCCAAAGCAACGGCGGGAGTTGCAAAAAGACGTTCATCAAGCATAACTGTTTTTTCGGGAGTGCTGTCTTGAGGAATGATCCAATAAGATATTTTTTCAAGAAGTCCAGCCAATGGAAGAAGTAATATAGTGCATACTATTTTCATAGTTGTATGAGAAACTGCTATACCGAGATAAGTTGCCGAACCATTGAGCAAAGCAATATTGAATATAAGTTTTATTATCCAGAATGCGACAAGCAAGAATGCTGTACCGATAACGTTAAACGACAGATGTATGAGAGCAGCTCTTTTACCGTTTTTGTTTGCGCCGACAGATGAAATCATGGCGGTAATACATGTACCGATGTTCATACCCATTATAATAGGCAATGCCGCACCGTATGAAACGGCTCCGGTTTCATTTGCAAGTGCCTGTAAAATACCGACTGATGCAGATGAGCTCTGAATAATTGCTGTGAGGAATGTACCTGCAAGAACACCTAAAATGGGATTTTCGAACATAATAAAGAGTTCGCGGAACCACTGTTGCTCTTTGAGAAATCCAACTGCGGAGGACATTGTTTCCATACCGAACATAAGGGTTGCAAAGCCGAGGAAGATAAGACCGATATTGTGCTTCTTTTGGCTTTTGCAGAACATATAAAGGATTATACCGACGAGTGCAAGAACCGGTGTGAATGATTCGGGCTTAAAAAGTTGGACGATAAAATTACCGTCACCGATACCTGCAAGGCTGAGTATCCATGCTGTAATAGTTGTACCTACGTTAGCGCCTATAATTACGCTGACCGATTGTTTGAGTGTGAGTAGACCGGAGTTTACAAAGCCGACTACCATAACAGTTGTGGCAGAAGAACTTTGTATAATAGCTGTTATAAGCATACCCGTAAAAAAGCCTACTGATTTTTTGTCTGTTAATTTTGCTAAAATGTTTCGCAGATTATTACCTGCACTTACTTCGAGAGCCTGTCCCATGACATTCATGCCGAACAGGAATAGGCAGAGACCGCCTATCATTGTCAATACATTAAAAATATATTCCATAATTCTCTCCTTCCTTTCTTTTCTTTTTCTTTATCATAAAATTACATTATAATATATACAGTATTTTTATGGATAAGTCAATAGAAAAAAGGAAAGTTTTTTTTGAATGAGAAAAGTTTGTATATTTTATTAAAAAGAAAGGAAATTGTTATCGAAATTTGTTTATTTTATTCTTGTCAAAAAGTATTCCGGGCTTTTAAGAAGTAAGCCTTCCTTGGTTGCTATTATTTCAACTTTATTGTTTAACGCATAGCGTTCTCTCAATTCTTTGGGAATGACAATTCTTCCGAGTTTGTCAAATTCTTTTATAATACCGATTTCTTTCATTATTTTTCTCCAATAATATTTTTAACAATTGTGCAATTCTTATCTTTAACACAATTATAAGCAAAAAAAATGTTAAAGTCAAGTAAATTCTTAATATTAACACAACAGTGGAGATAAATATGAAGATTTATGATTATAAAGGCAAAAAGAATATATGCGGAGAGCGAATAGCTGAAGCGCGCAAAAAACAAGGACTTACCCAAGATAATCTTGCTGCAAAAATGCAGATCGAGGGAGTAGTTATTGAAAGGGATAGCATAAGCCGAATAGAGATAGGGACACGTTTTGTTGCTGATTATGAATTATTGATTTTGTGTAAGGTATTGAAGGTTTCGCCCGAATACCTTTTGGATATGTAAAAACAATTTATACGGCAAATAAAAACAAAGGTTGAGATATTTGCTTTTGTAAGCAAACTTCTCAACCTTTTTTGTTGTAGAACTTTTTATAACCGAATAGAGTTATTAAAACTCGTAGTCAGGCTTAACAACTTTTCCTGTTTCAGCAGCTTCAACGATAGCGAAGCAAGCAGCAACGGTTTTAGCGCCTTCGAAAACGGTTGTGGTAACTTCCTTATCGTTAAGAATGATACTAGCAAATTCTTCGAACTCAGCGGCAGCGTTGTGGTTGTTGATTGCAACGGGAATTTCTATCGGAATTTCAGTGTTCAACTGCTTAGGCATAAGCCCTTCGGTTGTTGTATCATTTACGTCAGTCTTAAAGAGTTCAAACTTATTGGACTTGTTATCACAGATGATTGTACCCTTTGTACCGTAGAAGAGTGAACGCATTGTGTATTCTCTCTTACATGCAACGGAAACGAATACCTTACCGATAACGTTGTTGGGGAACTTCATAATAGCGATTGTTGTATCGTCGTAGGGAAGTTCAGCATCGAATATCTTGTGATTGGAGTAAGCCTGAACTTCCTCCGGATCGCCTGCAACCCAACGGAGAAGGTCAACGGCATGGCAACCGCCGCCGATAACGCCGTTTCTGAGGGGATCCCATCTCCAGTTACCGGGTTTAAGTATCTTTTCATAGTCGTGAGCGTATTCGGATTCAACGAACATAAGTTCACCGATCTCGCCACGGTCAATAATTTCTTTTGCAGCCTTGAATGCGGGAGTATAACGGCAGATCTGACCAACCATAAACTTTCTGTCAGATTTTTTTACTGCATTTGCAATATCAACACAGTCTTCTCTTGTCAAAGCGAGGGGCTTTTCGCAGAGAACGTGTTTGCCTGCTTCAAGTGCGTCAACAGCCATATCCTTGTGGAGTCTGTCGGGAGTAACGATAATTACAGCGTCAATATCTTCTTGTGCAAGGAGATCCTTATAGTTTTCGTATCTTCTTTCAATGCCGAGCATATCGCCGACTTTGTTCATTTTTTCAACATCAGTATCGCAAATAGCAACAAGCTCTGCTTTGGGGTGGCGAATAACACCTCTCATATGACCTGTAGCCATACCACTGCAGGAGATGACACCAACTTTAATAATATTATTTTCCATGATAATTAATTCCTTTCAGCTCATTCAATCAGAAATTGTAATCGGGGACAACGGGCTGACCCTTTTCAGCAGCTTCGCAGATAGCGAAACAAGCGGCAACTGTCTTAGCGCCCTCGAATACTGTAGTTGAAACTTCTTTGTCGTTAAGAACGATGCTTGCAAATTCTTCGAATTCAGCGGTAGCATTGTGGTTGTTGATAGCAACAGGATACTTAACTTCAACTTCTGAGTTGGGTTTTTCGGGAATAAGAGAACCAACTGTCTGACCTGCGATTTCGGATCTGTAAACGCTCATCTGAGCATTCTTGTTGTCGCAAACGATAGTACCCTTAGTACCGTAAATAACAGTACGCATTGTGTAGTTACGCTTACAGCTTACAGAAATGAACACCTTAGTCATAATGTTGTTGGGGAACTTCATAATAGCGATGTGGGTATCGTCGTAGGGAAGGTCTGTGAAGATCTTCTTTGTGGAATAAGCTCTTACTTCTTCGGGGTCAGCGCCTACGAGCCAACGGAGAAGGTCAACAGCGTGACAACCGCCGCCAACAACACCGTTTCTTTCGGGGTTAGATCTCCATCTTGCAGGATCCGATTTCCAATCTTCGCAAGCTTTAAGTATCTTTTCATAGTTGTGAGCGTATTCTGTTTCTATAAATACGATATCGCCGATTTCTCCGCGGTTCATAATTTCTTTAGCGAGTTTGAAAGAAGGTGTGTAGCGCGCAATCTGACCAACCATAAACTTCTTGTCAGACTTCTTTACTGCATCAGCAATAGCCTGAAGGTCGTCTCTGTTAAGTGCGAGAGGCTTTTCGCAAAGAACGTGTTTGCCTGCTTCAAGAGCAGCTACAGCCATTTCTCTGTGAAGGTGGTCGGGAGTAACGATAATTACAGCATCAATATCTGGTTGAGCAAGGAGTTCTTTGTAATCCTGGTAAACGCGGCTTACTCCTCTTCTTTCGGCAACTGTTTTAGCTTTTTCAAGGTCGATGTCGCATACAGCAACGAGCTTAGCCTGAGGGTGAGCGATAACGCCCTTCATATGGCCTTCAGCCATACCGCTGCAGGAGATAACGCCTACATTAAGAATTTTCTTTTCCATGATAATGTTTCCTTCCATGTAAAAAAATTAAATATGGTTAAATTTATTTTATCAAATAATCCGGTTAAAGTCAATATAATTATTGCGTTATTTTCAACAAAAATGATTGTTTGTTACTGATATAAATAGTAATATATTATTATGGCTTCATAGATTTTTTAACCTTTGCCGGAGAAGTGTTAAAATGCTTTTTGAAAATACGGGAAAAATAGCTGTAGTTTTCAAAGCCTAAATTAGATGCTGTATCGCGCAGGGGCACCTCGTCGCTGTTAAGCATATCTTTTGCAATCAACATTTTCTTTTCATTAATATACTCGGTTACAGTGCAGCCCATTTCTTCTTTGAAGATTTTTGCGGTATACTCTTTAGAAAGGTGTATGGATTGGCTTACGTCTTTTAAAGAGAGGGGAGCTGTAATATTATCATTTATAAACTTTATTGCCTTGAGTACGTGGGGATTTTTTGTGTCGTAACGTTGATTATCCATAAGCTCTATAAGGACACAGTTCAAAATGTTTTGCATAATCTGTCGGGTTTTTTCTTTTTCATGGGTAACGTTAGTGGTAAAATCCGAAGAATTCGAATATGAATAGGGATAAATCGCCAAGAGTTTTTTGATGTTTGGTGTCAGAGCTGACTTGATATGTGTTTCGATGTTTAGATCTGCGCTTTCGTACGGAATGAAATTAAAAATGACGTATTTTGCAGGCTCGTCGCTTGAATCTCTTGCGCGGAGCGTTCCTTTTGGAAGAAATAACGCATCATTTTCTTCAAGATTATAAGTTATTCCATCGGCAGTATAAGTCATTTTTCCTTTTAGTAGAAAAACGAGGTGGTAGAAGGGGATGTTTGACGGTAGCATCTTTCCGTATTTTGAGACCGTATGGGTTGAATAGAACCACAAACTTTTTACGATATACATAGGCATTCTCCGATATTAAAAAGTGATAAACAAAACTGTACGAGTAAATAATAAGTGAGAAATATACAGCCATGTTAATTATAGATTTTTAGTGTTTTGTTGTCAATGCTAAAATTAGTAAAAAATTTTTTGACTAATAACTGCAAGAAAAAGTATGCAGATTTGGACATGATTAAGATATGTTGAAATTAAAAAAATTAAAATAGTGAAAAAGTGTTGTTAATTGAATAAGATTGTGTATTGCGTGTTTTGAAAATTTGTTGTATTATTAACATATCAAGTTTATTTACTAAAAATAATTGTATTGATGAGGTAAAGATTATGAAAAAATTAATGTTCTTGTTGCTGACAGTAGCATTGCTTGTTTCTTGCGGTTCCGAGAAACCGGAAACCCCGAATGAAATAGGAAATGAAACTGTTGAAAATAACGGTGGAGAAGGAAACACCGCTATTGACACCGATGAAGCCAAGAGACTCAGCGATGAGGAAATGGCTAAGTACTTCAAGTTCGTTGAATTTGAGCTTACGAAAGAACCCTTTAGAGACGTTATCGTTGACTATATGAGAAAACAGTCGGATATTGAATGGGTATGCGGTGCAGATTTCAGCGTAACCGAAGCCTTTGTTAACTGGAGCATTTCTCTTGATTTCAAAAAAGGTGTAGCCTATCGCGGAATTCCTTATGCAGATACCAAAGTGAGTTACATACAATTTCAAAATGCGCTTGTTGACGGGACATATACTTGCGCATCAAGTGCATGGAAAGACGTATATGGTGTTCAGTGTATATCTTCAATTATGAACTCAATTCAGCAGTTTGACCCCACAGTTGCAGGTACATCTGGGGTAATGATGCCCGGAGAAAAAGATTTTGAGGCTAAAGTGTGTGGAGATTATAAGTACCCCAAAGATCCCAGATCAACGAAAGCTATCATAGAATTAAACGGTGAGGAAGCTATTTACAATGCTTATATGCAACTGAAGAAGGGCGATATAATTGCGAATATAAATTTCGACAAACAAACTTCTCACTTCCGTGTGCTTGTAGAAGATCCTACGATTTATAAGAATGCAACCGGCAAGCTTGTTTATTCAAGATGTGCAGTTAAGACCATTGAGCAGACAAATGCTTTTGACAGCAAGAGAAACGACGGAGTAAAGACGACTTGGTTTGTTGACCACGTTTATTCATTTCAAGACTTGCTTAAATCAAATTATATTCCTTTGACACTTGAAAGCTACAGTAAGCCCAGAAGCGAAATGGAGATTCCTTATATTGCTCTTGATAATGAGCTTGACCCCGAGGTTCTTGCAAAGAAAATGTTTAATAATACTGTAGTAAGCTCTAACTTCCCGATTAGATACGTACAAATTGATTTGTTTGATGCGGAGGGCAAAAAAGTTACCTCTAAACTTAAAATAGATATGGTTGACAGCAGAAAAGTTATATTGAGAAATGCTTTTTCAAGTGTTTTTGAGGGATTGGAAAGCGGCAATAAGTATACACTTGTTTTATCTGCCGGAATAGCTATTGACAGTTGTGAACTTCAAAGAGTAGAGTTTACACTTAATTAATTGCATAGTATACCTATACAATAGTAGAATACAATTAATAGATACGGAAAATACGGCTTTCATTATTGTGAAAGTTTGTGTTTTCCGTATTTTTTGCAGTATATTCAGTTTTCTATTTATGTTAAATTTGTAATGATTTTGACCAAATGAGAAAAAATGAAAATAATACAAATTTATTAAACTAAAAATCTGCATAATATGATAAAAAATGCTTAATTTGTAAACTTTTAAAGTGGATTAAAATAGTGAAAGAATTTTTGTTATTGAATAAAATTGTGCATTGCAAATTTTGAGAATATGTTGTATTATTAACATATAAAATTTATTTGTTAAAAAATATAGTGATGAGGTAAAGATTATGAAAAAACTAATGTTTTTGTTGTTGGCATTGCTGACGGTAGCATTGCTTGTTTCTTGCGGTTCCGAGACCGAAAAAACACCAGGTGAAACAGAAAATGAAACGGTTGAAAACAACGGTGGTACTGATGCTCCCGCAAACGATGAACCAAAGAGACTCAGCGATGAGGAGAAGGCAAAGTACTTCAAATTCGTAGAATTTGAGCTTACAGACAAACCCTTCAGAGACGTAATCGTTGATTACATGAGAAAGCAGTCAGCAATTGAATGGGTATGCGGTGCAGATTTCAGCGTGTCCGAAAAGTGGGAAAACTGGGGAATTGCTCTTGATTTCAAAAAAGGCGTGAAATATACCGGTATCCCTTATGCAGACACCAAGGTAAGCTATGTACAATTCGAAAATGCGCTTGTTAACGGCAAGTATACATCCGAATCCTCGCAGTGGAAGGATGTTTACGGAGTTCAATGTATTTCTTCCATTATGAACTGTATTCAGCAGTTTGACCCCACAGTTGCAGGAACTTCTAACCAAATGATGCCCAGCTATAAAACGTTTGAGGCGCAGATATGCGGTGATTACAAGGTGCCCGAGGGGGTTAACAGAACCGCAGATATCAGAGATGCAAACGGCGAAGACGTTATCTACAACGCATATATGCAGCTCAAAAAAGGTGATATCATAATTACCAAGGATGACAAAAAGTCAATGTCGCACTTCCGTGTGCTTGTTGAAGATCCTTCTATCTTTAAGAACGGTGTGGGAAAGGTTATTCCTTCCAGATGTTCTATCAAGACAATTGAGCAAACAAATGCATTTGACGCACAGAGAACAGACGGTGTAAAGACCACATGGTACGTTGACCACGTTTATTCTTTCTCTAATCTTTATGAATCTGCTTATCTCCCATTGACACTTGCGAGCTACAGCAAGTCAAGAAGCGAAATGGAAGTTCCTTATATTGCACTTGATGAGGACCTTGACCCTGCAATTCTTGCAAAGAAGACGTTTAACGGCACTGTAAAATCCAACTTCCCGCTTAGATACGTTCAGATTGACGTACTTGACGGAGACGGTAAGCTTGTTACTACAGCGTTTAAAATGGATATGGAAGATACCAGATCAGTAACTCTCAGAAACAGCTTCTCGGGATTGTTTAACGAATTGAATAGCGGTACATATACACTCGTCGTATCTGCCGGTATAGCAATTGATAGCTGTGAATTGACAAGAGTAGAATTTACTCTTTCATAATAAAAATAGCAAAAATTATTATCGAGATTAACAGCGCAGAGTATTATTTTTTGAAAATCTGCGCTGTTTTTTTGTTATAGAAAACCACCGGCTTAGCCGGTGGTTATAATTGGTATATGAAAACCACGCGATAGTCGCGTGGTTCAGAAGAGGTTAACCGGTGAAAAAAATCCTCCGATTGTGTATAATAAAGAAGACCTGCCAGTCAACTAAAAAAACACAAGCGGAGGATTTATCTATGAAAAAAGAG
>JAZRUG010000044.1:0-34831 GCA_045652425.1 Eubacteriales bacterium | reverse complement strand
CCTGCTGTTGGAGTAGATATCTGCGTTGCCTTTTTTGATTTGTTATATGCCACCATTTCTTGCGGAGAGAGTGTAGCAAGCGACGGCTTTGTCGCCGCTTGTCTCTGTCCGGGCATGGGAAGTGGTTTCTTTGCGTTGTTTGCAATAGTCTGCACTGCAGGTTTTATCACGGGTGCTACTGCAGGTTTGGTCGCAGGGACTTGCGCTTTTGGCACTGTCCTTTGTATCATATCTGCAGCTTCTCTTGCCTTCTTTTCCCGCCTTATTTTTTCAAGCTCATTTTGTATTTCCGCAAGTTTCACTTATAACACCCCCCTTTTGTTTATTTAGAAGACCACGGAAAAAACTGAGGCACTTTCACGACTTTTGTTTTTCCATCGTTGCCTTTTATCAACATTACTTTACCTTCATCAATCATTTCCGCTATTCCTTTCGCGTCTTGCGGCCTCTTGCCAATGTCGAGAATGCTTTTCGCATCTACATCATCTTCCTCAGCTGCTACAGCCGCCAAAGCCGCATCAAGCTCAAGCATAGCCTGCGTTGCATTGTCATATCCCATCTGCTTATAATATGCCTTCGCAAAATCTTCTGTATCAATCTCGCCGCCGAGCTGATTGTATAGTTCTAAAAGCCCGTCAAGGTTTTTAGTCATTTTAGGTTTATCGCCCCCGCCACTCGTACGCTTTATAGGCTGATTGGCGAGATATTGTCTGTATCTCGCCGTTGCCTCTGCCTCGGTCATTCCCGCAGCTGCGGCAATATCAGGCGTTATATATCCGCTGAGTATATATGCAAGCGCGTCCTGCTTCCGCTGATACGCTGTCTGCGCATCATATCTCGCGTCCTCGATAGCGTAACGGTCAAGCTGGTCTTGTCTCTGCTTGTCGTAACGGTTCTGATCTGCAACGTTCTGGTAGTTTGTCATACCCATATTAGCAAGGAACTGATTGTCACCGCGCATTGCACTGTCCTTCTGCAGCATCATGTTAGCCGCCGCCATTGCACGCTCATACTCTGCCTGAGCAAGAGCCGCTTCAATATCTCCGTAAATACCCGCAAGCGCGTCCTCAGTCACACGTGCCTGATCACTTAAAAGCTTCTGGTACTGATTTCCGAGCCGTGCATATGTGGTCTCTGCATAGCCCGAGTCACCCAAGCCAAGCGCCTCAAGACGCTGTCCTATAGGTCCGTATGGGTCTGATGCCTTAATATACGCTTCCTCTGCCTCTTTTTTGGCTAGTTGTGCATCACGGCGTATCTTCTCCGCCTGACGGTTATACGCCGCCTGCTGTGCTGATGCGCGCGATTTAATACCCGACTTCATAGTGTTCAGCGCATTATCAAAACCGCTATAATCAAGGTTTTTCTTGTATTCGTTCGTTATCGTCTGAGGTGTAGCCGCGCCGCCGGTCTGAGCATTGTATACCCAGCTACGACCGTCGTTTGTCTGAACGGTTGAGCCTGAGTCAATGCGCTGTGTTCCGGCTGCATCCTTATATGTCACTCCGTCACGAATATATCCGGTGGACACGGTTCCGTCCTTTACTATTACCTTCGCCTCTACTGGTACCGTTGCCATGGTTTATCTCTCCTTTCCAAAATAGGGGTGCAGATAACCGCACCCCCATTTCTTCACTTCAATTCAAACAACTATTTGTTTTAGAGGATTGTTGCTACGTCAGACGGATACATTCCGGCTTTGTATGCATATGCCTTAACCGGATTCTCACCAAACGGCTCGTTTACAGATACGCCAACCTTTGCTGTCTTGGAGTAACGCGGGTCAGAACCATCAACAGTGTAAACGATAATCGCACCGGAAGTTGAGCAGGTCATTCCGCCTGAGGTGCCGGCCGGAGTTGCTACCTTGTTATTGCCGCTGATTTCAGCGTAAACGCCGTCACACTTCGCACCGTATACGAACAAGTCGTAATACTGTCTGCCCTCAAGAAGGTTGCCGGAGATTCCGGGCGGGTCTTGATGCAACTTAGTATCATTGAGTTTAACAGGTGCGCAGGCACAAGCCTTATGTACAATGATAAAGTTTACGTTTGCCGGCCAACGACCTGCCGGTACTTTAATGACAGCCATGCCGTCGTACGTGCCTACCTGACCCTTTGCAAGAGACTTTTCAAGCAGCGGGTCACACTTCTGGAATTCGTCAGAGAAGCGAAGCATTGCGTAGGTTGCACTCGGCACATACAAAGTACGACCCTCGGATGGGATCTCCTTATCATCCATGTAAGTGGTTGCCTCAGATATGCGGCTGCATACATTTGACTTAGAAAGTGCAGTCGAATTTGCAACTACCTTACCAGCCTTCTGTGCGAGCTGCATGAAGCAATACTTATCCATAGCCGGAACCGCCTGTTCAGCAATCTGCAGGGAAAGCATCTTGCCCGCTGCCTTTACGCCGTCCTGGTCAGCGTTATTGCCCTTGTCGATAGTAAGAGAGAAGCTCTTATCTTGAGTGAGCGTCAGCTCCTGTACTACATCCTGCATCTCTTCCGGTTCGCCGTAGCGGTTTGCACCTGAACGGGTGTAGTCTACCATCGGAACCGTGATGGGTGTGGTGATGTTTACAGTCTTAACGCCTGAGAAGCTGTAGCTGTTGTCAAGACGACCTGCGATTAAACTCTCGCGGGTGAATTTGCTCTGTATTTCCTTTGCGTACTTTTCATGTAAATTAATAGCCATTGTAATTTCCTCCTAAAAATTTAAGTTTGTTTTTTTATGTTCCGAAAAAACCGCTTAAAAAATCGTCCTTGTCCTTCTCCGCAGCATCGCCTACCGCGCTTCCTGCGCTGAGTGCTTTATTCTTGCCGCGTTGCTCGGCGAGTTGATTATCACGCTTGAGCTCCTCAATCTCACGCTTGAGCTCTGCATTCAGGTGCTCATGATATGCGACTACAGGCGATTTCCCGCCATGTATTTCGGAAATAACGCTTTTGGGTAAACTCTCTACGTCTACACCCGGAAACGCCGCCATAAACTCACGCCATGGCTTTACACGTTCCTCTTGCGCCTCGCGCTCGTTATCAGCGTCAAGTTGCGCTTTTTCTCTTTTGCTTTTTTCAAGCTTCAACTCAGCAAGTTCTTTTAACACGTCCTCATCAGCATCCGGATACATCTCCTCAAGGCTTTTAAGTTCTGCTGCTCTCTCTGCGCGCGCGTCATCTTCGTTGAGCTTCTGTATATAGCCTTCGATTGTAGTTCCGTTTTTCTTGGCCGCACTTTCAAGCATACTCTTGATGCTTCGCAGCTCGTCGCGTTCTGCTATAACGTGGTCGTAGTTTCTGCCTTTCTGAGCAAGTATAACAGCATCTTCAAGAGAAATATCCTCTTCCTTGCCGTTATACTTAATTTTCAACGTCTGTGCAGGAGTCTGTTCCTGTACTTCTGTTGACACTTCCGAGCTTTCCTCGGTGGTTACAGCTTCGTTTGTTTCAGATTCGTTTGATACCGTGGTGTCCGATTCAAAGCTATCATCACCAAATAAGCTCTCCGGCAACATATCAACGTTGGTTTCCATTGATGTTGCAATTTCCTGTACTTCGCCCATGCCCTGATTGGTTTCACCAGTCATGTTCTTTTTCCTCCTTTTTATTTCCTCCCGCTCTGGTTTACAGTGGGTAGTTTACTTCTGTGTTTTCCTCATACAAAGGCGGCATATTTCGTAACATCTCCGCTTCTTGCATGGCGTTAAACTCGTCTAAGGTTATCTCATGATATGCGTTCTCGTCTGCGCCCTCTGCAAGATATATTACTGTGCCGTAGTTTTCTCCGTCCGTGAGTATCATTCCCTCGGACGCGGTTAGCATTATTCTTTTAGTCATGTTGTTACCCCCTATGCAAGTGATATTGTCCAGTTGGATTTGGTTGCGATTAAGTTTGTCCACTCTGTAGCGGTTGTACTTCCAAATGCGTTTATGACCGCTGTTTTGGATAGCGTAATAGTTAGCCCGGTTGTAGTGGAAGATAGACAGTTTATAAGACGTGTAATACTTGCCTTGTTCAGCTTTGAACTCCATGTAAAATTTACGCCGTTTTTGCCTATAACTCCCTCTATGCCTAATTCCTCAAGTGCTGACAAATAGTGAAAACTATTCGCGTATGTGCAATTTTCGTTCACCCTCAATTTGCGGATAATGCGCAAATTCGGGCAAGCGTTTAACATCTGAGTTAATACCCCCGCGCCAGTAAACGTTATAGGAACGACCGTATCAGTTATTGTCGCGTTCCAAAACATTCCCGTTGCATACACATCAATGTTGATATCGTACTTTGGGTTATACGTTATATCCGAGCGACCATAGTATGCGTACATATAATTATTTCGGTTTCCGTTTTGTTGCTCGTCATCTTGTTGCCTATTCCACGCAAGCCATGCGCCATATGACATATGATAATCCATAGTAATATCTACGTCCGCATTGTCGGTAAACACTGTCATATTAGGTGATATGCTTGTTATGCCCTCGACTGTGCCGTCTGCGTTGGCGGTTGCGGTTTGCGGCTCCATTGGTGCTTCGTATGCCGTTTGATACGTTCCAACTTCTATTTGAACGTCTGTTAATTCGCTTCTATGTCCGCACATTGTAACAATAACTTCTCGTGATAGCGTCATACCGATTTTACAAGAAGCATCAGAAGCCAATGTAGCACAATAGCCATTCCAACTAACATAGTAAGCGGTTGATGTAAAGGTAACTACATCAGCAAGCAATAACTGCTCTTTTGTTTCAACATCAAACATTTGCAAATATGGCAACTGCGTACCGCTTATATAGTAAGTTCCCGCGGGTAATACAACGGCGTTTTCTTCGTTGTATTTCAAATAGTCCTTACCATAGACATACTGATGTATCGTAGATTTCCCGCTCAAATTCTTTCCGCATACTTTCACCGTAACCCCCGAAAAATCAGTCACAGTATCGCTTGAAAGCTGAATTGCTACCTCATGCGGAATTTCTGATACATCGTCTACGGAGATTATCTTGCCTGAGACTGTTTTTTCTATGATTTTGCTTTCGTCTATCATAGAAGCCTTTCCCGCTTCGTATACATCGTTTACACCCGCTGCCATGCCGTCAAGTGTGAGTGGAGTAACACCGCCTGTCTTGCTTCGGATATTATCCGCAATAGCGGTCATTTTAGAGTTTACGCTCATTTACCACGCACCCCCTAATATGGCTTCGTCTACATATGATTTAATCTCGGCTTTGTCTTCTTCTCTCCAGTAGTCTATACCGCGTTGTGGTGTGTAGCCATCATCTCCAGCGGGGAGAATAACAGTAAATGGTGCAATTTCTTTCATCCCGTCTTTGCTAGGTGTGAAACTCAACTTCATTTCACCTAACACAATTTGTTCTACGCGAGGTATATAATACCCACCGTCCGCACCATTCGCACCCTTTTCCCCCTCAACACCTTGCTCACCTTTTTCACCGCGGTCGCCTTTCTCACCTTTTTCACCTGGGATACCCTGAATACCGCGCTCTCCTTGAGCACCTTGTATTCCTTGGTCTCCCTTATCACCTTTATCACCTTTGTCGCCTTTCTCACCCGGAGGGCCTTCTATAACGGAGATTTCAGATAAAACATCTTCCTTTGCCTTTTCAATTGCCTCATCGGTTGCTGTCTCATGTCTTTCAAGTTCTTCAACTAACGCATTGTGCTTTTCTTTAATTTCTTTATCCGAGCGCGAATCGAATACCGCTTTAAGCTGTTCCGCGGTAATACCTGAATCGCTCGGGTTATTTGGAAGAGACGAAACACTGTCTTTATACGAAGTTATCTTTAAATTATCCAAAGACATTTATATCACCGCCTGTTCACCGCCCGGCATCATCTGCGGCGGCATCTGCTGTGCATTCATGTTTTCCTTAAGCTTATTTATAATCCCGCTCTTATTCGGGATATATCCGTCCGGCATGCTCTCAAGATACGTAATGACGTCCGGGACAATACCCTTTGCAAGCAGGTTGTCAAGCGTCTGTATCTGCATCAGCTCCGACCAGTACGCGGCTGCACCGATATCCACTTTCATGCGGAAGTTTGCACCGGTAAGTGATGTATAATCAAACGGAGCGATAACTGTATTTCCTTCTTCCTCATATGCCGCCTCACGTACACCGTAGTGCACGGCTATAAGGTCAAGGATTACGCGAATGTATTCCTCGGTAAAACGTCTAAACTCAAGCTTTTGCAGCTCAAGAGGCATTGCCGATGCTTTCTGCGTCGCAATTATCGCTGATGTATTCGATGGGTTTACATTTCCGAGTGCCGCGTCTGATGCGCCCATAAACTCAAGAGTCTTTTGCGTAAGTCTCTCAATCAGATCCATTACCTGACCTGACATATCATGCGCTTTAAATCCCGAATATATCGCGTCATTCGGGTTTCCGACAACTCCGATTGCTTGTCCTACTTTGTTCGACCAGCCTTTAACTTTGGTGTTGTCATACAAAATCTTCGGGAACGCGGTTGTCTTAACCGAATGTATAGCCATTGCAAAAAGCTGATTTACGCTTATTTGATTAGGTATCATTTCGCCGATAGCTGACTGACCGTGGTATGAATTTTTCACCTTTTCCCAACGCATACACGCCAGCGGGTAACGTTTAAGCTGCATATCCCATGCCGGACGTACAACAGCGCCCTTTGATACCTTAATCGCGTGTATTGTCTCACCCTCGCGCCACATCTTGATCACGACCGTTACCAAACCGTCTTGACTTGCACCTGCAACGTCGTACTGGTTGGTATCATCATCCTCATGTATCATTGCCGCATCCTGACCATATTCCTCTGCCTCTTTGCGTACGCTTTCAACAGTCTTACGCAGTACAATCAATATATATGGCTGCTTCTGCAAATCTTCCGAGTATGGATTACCGTATATGACGTTTACATTTGGGAGCACCTCTGACATTATCTGTCCTTTTGCTTCTTGTCCGGTCTCTGCGTCCGCATCGAAATAAAAGTAAAGAAATCCGTCTCCGTCAACCGCAGCATCACGGATGATATCACGGCTCTTTGATTTTATATCTGCAATCTCAATTACTTCATCAATAGACTTCGACAGCACCTTTGCCGCGAGCTTTCCGCTTGAATCTTCGATAAACGGAGTAAATGATACGCCGACATCATCGGAGACTATCATCGAAATAAAGTAACTTACAACACGTTTTAAAACGTTTACCACCGGTTTATTCAAATCGGGAGCGTTAAGGCCTTCCCACTGCTTGCCGATGTAGAAATTTTCGTTCTTTTTTACCTGTTCGTATAGGTTAATGCGCGTATTATAACTCACGCCTTTTTGGTATTCCTGCCAAATCTGCGCCGGTGTCTGCTTTGTCACCTTTTCGCTCATTATCCCTCACCGCCCTTTTCATCGCCGTTATAATTTAAAAAACTCTCCCACTGTTCGCGGATTTTCTCATCATGTCGTGAGTTGACGTCCTGAGTATCAGCGCTTTTGGTTGTGGTATATGTTCTTTTCCCCTCCACGTGTAACGACTGCGCAGTCAATGTGCACGCCATACCGCATAAGAAACTTAACAGGCACCCTATAACAATCTCCATTGGTTAACCCTCCATATTCCCGTAAACGTCCTCGCAATCGCCTACAACTGCCTTTGCCGCTTCGCTCAGCGCATCTACAAATCGAGCGCGGAAGTCCTGCGCTTTGTATCCGTCACCCTCATCCTGATAGAAGTACGATACCAAGCCAAACGGAAGAGCAATGAGGCATATTTCATCACAGTACGGTATATCATCCTCAAGGCTTGCTATACGCGGTGCACGCTCAAGCTCAGGCTCACCGTGCGATGCTCTTACTGAGTTTTCGTACTTTAAGCTCTCTGCAACAAGTGTGTTGATAATGACCGGTGCATGCTTCTTAAAGTCTGTATCATATCCCGGCTGTTCGAATAAAAAGCCGACCGCCGTATTGAATATGTTTTCTGCTTTCATTTTTCCACCTACTTTTCATAATAGCCGGGTATGAAGCGTCGCTCTATACCCAATACGCCAAAGTCATTGTTAGGCTCATCTGAGCGGACAATAATTTGTATTGCTGAATACTTTTTAATCTTCACCGCACCGTCAGGAACACGCACGTTGAACGCGCCTACAAGGCGTGGCATAGTTTCAAATGTGAAGTTATCGAAATCTATATCGTCCCACGTGAATATACCGCGCTTGCGATTTGCTGACATAATCTCATCTTCGAATGTTTTATCCGTGCGGATGAGAACTTTTATATTGCCTTTGCGGGCACCTTTGAGAAATACACCGCAGCCACGGCGCACAAGGTTCTTTTTGACCATGAAGTCGCCATCATCGTCAAACTTTGTCGCCCACTCGGATACTATAGCGTCTGGCGTACCTTTAATTCCATCCGGCCAGTCTGAATATGTTTCAAGGCTAACCTCTCCACCGTCATATAAATCCGTGTTAAACTTGCATATCTTTCCGTCCGCCGTGCCAAAATACAAAGCTCCATTGTTTTCCTTAAAGCACGTTGCAGGTACGTTATTCCAAAAGTACCACTCGTATTCAAACGTGCCGGTGGAGTTGCGCACATAGCTTTTTTGACGCGAATCAGCAACGTACACGTTTCCGTTTACCGCGATAAGTAGATATCCGTTCCATACGCAAGTTATCGCTTTATCCAGATTCGGCTCTTTAAGCAATCGGTTGTTTATAAGCGAAGACCGCCCATGCAGCACTCGCTCACCAGTGATATTCTCAGTTATAACCGCCATTACACCGGATTTTGAGATATACATCGTATCGTCAAAAAGTGTTGCAAAGCATCCAAAGCCTAATGCACCTGTTCCGGTTATTCCGCGTTTTACAGGGAAATAATATCCTGTTTCCTCTTCAAATTCTGCTCTTCTTAAGCCTACAGATGAATCTTGAAGCTGAATGCTATCGCTCTTGATAACTACTTGTTGGTCACCTGCCGGAAGATATCCAAGAATAGCAGAATCGTCATTTCCCATCTCGGTATAATTGATTTCTTTGAAGTACGTCGGGTCTCCCACTTCGGAGTACCAATCGGCATTTGGATAATCTGGATTTCCGGCAACAAATAAACGGCTGTTGAACCATCCGAATGTCCGACACTTGCGTATGCGGTCGAAATAGTCCGGGTATTCCTTTTTATCTTTGTTAGGAAGTTCGACGACCGGTGTCGCCGCAGGGTAGGTTATGGTTACATTGAGAGTTTTTGTTCCGGTAGAGTTATCCGATATTTCTTTTTTATCTACTAACCACTTTCTGAAGGATGGCAAGTCTATGTACAAATACGGAGCACCTGTTGATTTTTCAAACGTACTCCACGCAGTATTTGCGCCGATTTTTTCTCCGTAAAGCAAACACGCATCGGTATATCCTGATATCTTTACACCGCCTTTGAGGATATTACCTTTTTCTGTTTCAATCGTTACACTGCCAATGTCGGCTCCCTTTGCAATATTTTCATCAAGTCGGATTATTATGCATCCTTGCTCTCCATACCCTGACTTATACTCAATTGCAATCTTATTCCTGCGGAATGGCGTGACGGTATTTGCCACTTCATATGCTTTGCCGTCAAGTCCCGGTTCACCCACGGTGGTGGCAGAGGACTCCGCGCGCATTTCATATCGCGTTACAGGCAGATATACAACGTCCTTGTCACCGTCTGACACATTGCCCGCGGTTACATTCGGAATCGTTTCACCCTTTTCAATCTTTGCCTTAACGTACACATATTCCTCACCAGTGAGAATATACAGATTATCGCCATGCATAAAGCCTGCCGATGCATCTCCCGAAAGACCTGAGAGTATCTCAACAGGGGCATCCTCACCACCCTTCCAGCGGTAGAGCTTACTCCCCGCGTGGATTATATACTCTTTTATTTCTGCGGATGTTGTGTTGCCGTTTTCGTCCTTTTCACTTTTTATAACCGTTTCAAAGCGATGTATGCCATGCACAGGCTTGTCCACCTGAATCAGTTTTCTCCAGCCAAGACGTTTTTCAGGGCAACCCGCCTCATCAGCTATGATGTTTACTGCGCGTGGTGAACGGCTATCATCCACTTGCGACGGGTCAGTTGAGAAGTCCACGCCGCGAAATGCGCTGTATCGTTTTGTATGAATAGTAGGTGATGCTGGTAGGCGCATTCTCATCTTTGGCATTTTTATTTCCCTTCTGCGTGGTCGGTTCTTAATGCATACACTTTTTTAAGCCGTGCATCCATGTCTCCATTCCAACCATGCGCTTTGTAGTTCTCGTACATCTCGTCTATAATCCTACGCTCTGCCGGTGTTGCAAAGCCTTTACTAAGTAGTTTCTCAATCTCCTCTGACATACGCGAATACGCGAGTAATCGGATAGTCTCAAGCCCTGTTTCTACCTGTTTTCGCATTGCATTGTCTTGCGTTGCCCTTATTTCATCACGCTTATCTTTATTGCTGAAGTATCGTTTTATAAGAAAAAGGACAACACCCTCGACAATGGTCATTACTGTTATAAGTATCGTTTCCCAACTCATCGCTGCGTACCGCCTACTTGAAAAATCCAAGGCGATGCAGTACCGTTGCAAACATTTCACGTGTCATAGCGCTTCTCGGTGCGCTACCGTCCATTACACCGGACTTTGTGGCCGCGTTAAAGCCTTCTTTTGCCCAATCGCTTACGCTCTGCTTTGCCTTATTCTTCTCGTACTCCTCGATTATCGCAATTACTTCTGCCTTAGTCATGTCGTCTTCTCCCTTGCACATTGATATAAATTCTCTCCACCCGCTCTTTCGCAGGTTTTTCGGACAATCTTTTCCGTTCCAGCGGTTATGCTGTACCACGTTCTCAATCGGGATTTCATGTACCTTCATGAGTTTTCGTACAAGCTCTGCAGCATTAAGGCAAGCCTTGTTAAAATCTCCGTCGGGATTCACACAAATCTCAATACCTATGCTCTTTGAGTTGCCGTAGGTATCGCCCGCGTGATATGCTACTTCATTATTCGGGATATGCTGATACGCGCACTTATCATCTACCGTGTAATGCCAGCTCACTTTCGCCGATGTATTACGTAAATACGATGCGTGCGCCGCTGCTGTTGCACCCTTTGAGTAATTACCCGTCTCATGAATAGTGATATATTTGGGTTTCATTGCTACCCCCGGGCGGTTCGGTCTGCCTTTGGCTATAACGCTTGTATAGATTTCCATGGCTTAATCCTCTTTAACTTCCGGAAGTCCCGCAATAGATGTTAAGACAGACAAAACACCTGCTAAAATCGAAGCAGAACCAACGGCAACCCACTCTACTTCTCCAAGGACTGCTGCTGTTCCTATCGTTGCTATCGCTGTCTGCGCTATTGTTTTAATTGCTCTTACTCCCGCTGCTTTAATCCACTTTTTCATGTTTCAGAACTCCTCTCTATACTCCAAAATCTAAGAATGAATTTACTTCGTCGTCATACTCCGGATAATCCGGATCAGGCTCGCGCTTCGCCTCTTCCGCCATCGGTCGACCTGCTACGAAATACCGCAGTGCATCAGGCGCATGCGTCAGCTCGTGCGGTTCTTTTGAAACGTCATTCGGGTTCTTCTTATCTATCTGAACACCCGGCAAGCACCGTATAAGTTCCGTGCAGTTTTCAAATATCCGCAAGCGTGGCGTTGTGTCTCCGAATTCATCAGGTACAGGCTTCAGCCATTCTTTTAAATCCATCCACCCTTGTACTCGGTCGTTTTTCGACTTTACAAGCGGTATCTTATGCTCTGCAAATATCTCCGCCACACTGCGTCCCGTATCCTGGCGACGGTTCCACATATCCGGCGGTGCTATGTATGCGTATATATCATCGTCACACGTGTACTCACGTATTAACGCTGCCGCTTCGGATATGATTTTATTTTTCTCACAAAGCTCACGGTATACATACGCACGCTCATTCTCATCCACCGCTATCCAGTAGCCAGCAAGCATGTCCAAGCCGTAGTCCATTGCAAAGTACCTGCGCCAGTGCGAAGGAATTACAAACGGACGTATTACGTGTTTTTCGCGCTTCCATTCGGTGAAATACTGACCGTCAAAGATATCCCAGTCACCGTATAAAAGCGCCGCCTTGTCCTTCTCGGATAAGTTTTCAAGACGTTTGACATAATCTGGGTCATTCTTCATCAGCTGCGGATTGTCCTGTACCTTTGCCGGCAGGAATATCCGCGTGCCCGCCTTTGTCTGATGCACCGTGTCAGGCGGTCCTATGTCTATAAACCGCTCTTTTACCCAGCTGTGACCTACGCCGCCCGGATTAGTCGAGCTTTTGACCTGCTTTGGAAATCCGTTTGTTCCACGCACACGGCTTATTAGGTACACATACATATCCTCGGTAAAGTGCGTCAGCTCATCAAACCGTATAACGTCATATTCTGCAGACTGATACTTATACACGTCGTTTGCGTTGTCACAGTAGCCGAAGTCGATTATAGAGCCGGTTGTAAACGTCATAGTGTGCGCCGAGCTGTTGTATTTATATATCTCCCGCGGATATAACCCAAGCGCGGTTCTAATAAGCGATTTATCCAGCTCTGGAAACGTGCGTCTGAGTATCAGCTGCTTTGAACCCTTGTACTCGAGTGCAAACAGCAGCGCGTCTATTATCTGACCATAGCTTTTGCCGCCACCTGCAGCACCGCCAAATAACACCTCGTCAGCAGATGCAGTAAGAAAATCATATTGACGTGGGCTAACTTTCCACTTTACGGACACCGTCTGCACCCTCTATTTCAATCAGAATTTTCATACCTTCCGCTTCCTCGGCAGTTGTCAACGGTTGCGCCGCTTTGCCGTATACTCGCTCAACAATTTTATTTGCACAATCCAACCGAAGTTGCAGAGGATTTTTTTCGTTATTCATCGTATCTATCAGAAGCTGTGCAGCCTCCGGCGTCGCATCAATAAACATCCGCTTAACATCCTCCGGCATCTTCTTACGTCCACCGCCTTTATTCCCGACAGTAAACTGACCTTTGGAATTTCTTTCCGTGCCTGTTCCCATTACCGCACTCACTCCCTTTCTGTTTCCGTTTTCATACCGTTTTACGGTTTTCTACCCGCCGCCTCATCCGCTGTCTGTTCTGTACAGCACCAAACAATTTTAACTACCTATACGCTATCATATTTTCACGAGAAAATTCCTCATTTATGAGGAGGCTTAAAAATATTTTCACAAAAGAAAAAGACCGCCTTTCAGCGATCCCTTTCATAACATACCAAATAGTCTATTGATACCCCTAAATAATCTGCCATTGCAATAAGTGCGTGTAGCTTCGGCTCTACTTCTCCTCTCTCATACCGTCTGACTGTATCCGAAGAAAACCCGCATAGTTCCGACATAACTTTCCGGCTCACTCTCCGCTTTTCCCGTAACCGTTGCAGTCGTTTTCTAAACTCTTCCCCGCCGTGCATATCACACCTTCTTCATTATGAAAGTCCTTTTTCTCGTTCTGCTCTGTAAATCTTGAACGCTCCTTTATTCATTTTCATCCTGCCTTTCCAAAGCCTTAACAGCTTCAACGTTAATAGTTTATGATTAAAAAAGAATTATCCCAACGTAAATCGTCAAAATTATAATCATAATCGCGCAGCAAGCGTAAGCAATTATTCCAGCTACGAAGAGTATGTCTATAATCCAATCTTTCATTTCACACTCTCCAAAGCCTTAACAGCTTCTATGTAATAGCCTATCTTGGCTTTGATGTTCTCCAATACTTCACCCGGCACACCGCGTCTTTTCTCACGCTCATAATTTGCCGTGTGCTTCGACACCTGCCGTTTCATGTATTCAAGTGCATCCATGCTCTTACTTCCTTTCTGTGCGTGTGTTCCAAGCTTCCTCTGCATCTTCTTTTCTTCTGCATTTTCTTGTCTGCACCATGCAGTTTTCGCAAAATACAGCATACCAATATCCATCATAGCTTGTAGTTAAAACTCCTGTATCTTTACCCCCACAAAACGGACATGTTAATAACTTAGTAATTATCTTTTCAGCCATTATCTTTCTCCTTTCCTTTGTCCTTCGGCGCAGAAGCTAAAACCTATTTCCTCAAGATTAGTACCTATCGGAAACCACTTTTGTTTTTTGGGGCAATAATATCTTGTTCCAGTTACATTGCCGTTTACTTTGATTTCTCTGTTTTGGAGATATTCGCATTCATCGCAATATATCTTCACCATTACATTTCATCCTTTCCAACGATAAATCAACTCGAATACAATCATCAAAATTAAATACGCCACCACTACCAAAAATCCAACTGCTCCAAACGCATATGCTATATACCTCATGTATCTTCCTTTCTTTCCGTACCTCTGTTATCTTGTATTTCTTTCAGCGCATTTACGTAATCTTCGCCTTTCGGTGCGTCAACTTTGGATGAAAACAGCTCATCTCCGATTTTGTTGTATTCGTTGAACAAATCGTCAAAAGCTTTCTCCCATGCTTCGTCATGCTCATGCTCAACCCCCACGCCTGCGTGTGCCAACTCATGCGCAAAGATTTCAACGGCATTGTTAATCGTCAGCTCTGTATCAATGAAAATGAATATTTCTCCGTCTTCATCAAAGTGTGTTAATCCACAAACCTTAGTACCGTCCGCTTCATCTCTTATATCCGGCTCAAAATATGCCGTGTATTTCACATTAGGAAACAATCTTTTAAATGCCATATCAAGCATTTCAAAGGGGCTATTTTTTATTACAAAGTCAGCTTCATCCTTAAAAGCTGTACAGTCAGAAACATCTGCATTCTTATGCTTAAGTAAAAATTGGCAGTTTTTCTTATATAAACACTTATTACACTTCATCACGCATCTTCCTTTCCGTCCATTTTTGCACCGCTCGGCAGTTTAGGTAGTGGCATCCAGTGGGTGACACGCATACCTCCCATACCCTCATTGCTAAAGTGTGGACCAGTAACATATCCGTTTTCCGCGTTCTGTTCTGGATGAAACATCAGCACATTGTAGAATTGCATCTTGCTTTCACCAAAAACGCAAATGCAGAGGTACTCCCTTCTACCTTTCGGCAGCCTCTCTGTCACAGGAATCCACTTCACTTCCGCAACATCGGCAGTGGGAGTTTCTGACAGCAAATCTTCACTTTGTAGCAAATCCATTGCCGTGAGCAACGCTTCACTATATTTGCTGTCCGCTTTGTCCATCAATTCAGTCAACAACCAATAGGCTTCGGATTTTTTCATTACTCCGCACCGCCTTTCTCTACATCCCGCCAAATAGGACGGTTATTTTTCCACTTACGCCACCGCCAAAACATAATCATAGGCGGTTCTGTTTCAAGCCATTTGTTAAACTTTGCGATATATTCAAGTCGCAAATTGTATCTTTTCTTATGCTCTTGTCTTTCGCTCACTCCTGCGCACCGCCTTTCTCGGTTGGGTCGCTCCAATCAAGAGCCTGTCCACAGAATTTGCAATATGGCATTTCCCAATGTATCAATGTCTTTAATTGAGAATAATTGCCAAATAATTTATTGCAATTAGGACAAGCGCATTGACCGTTCCACAATTCAAATTTCTTTGGTATCTGTTTTTCAAGTGCTTCAATGATAGTTTCATCATCAATACAAGATTGCTTAAACTCTCTAATCTCTCCGCATTCCATATTCTTTGTATAACGAATCCACATTCCGGGCTGTGCCAATGCTTCAAGTCTTGCTTTTTTAGAAGCAATTATTCTCTTGATATCTTCTACCTTCGTTTTCATCCCCGCTCCCTCTCTTTCAACGCCGCTTCCGCTTCTTCTTTGGTGAGGAATATAAAAACTTCTTCGCCAAAAGACATTCCTTCTACCTCGTTTATATTCGACTTGTTTTTTTGCGTCTCATTTATTGGATGATAAGTAACTTGCCTTTTGTTTTTGAAATCATACGCATAGGCGGTAAAACTATAACTATAATATCCGTGTTTTGATGCATCGTAACTTATTTCTTCAACCTTTGCTTTGTTGATTTCATTTTGGTAAACATACCACATCCAATCCCCCACCTTACACGGCGGTACGATTACTCCGTTTTCCAGTAAGTAGTCGGATATAAACTCATATAATTTATCAATATTCAACATTACTTTACCTGTGTATTTGTCGGCAAATGTTTTATCGCCTTGTTTTAACAACTCTATCAATCTATCACGCATTGTCGCTTACCTCACTTAATAAGTTGTTAATATACTCTCTTTCGTAAGCATATTTTTCGCCCTTAAACAGTCTTCTGTTTACAAGCTCCGCAAACTCTTTGTATGCTTCGGATTTGGCGGTCTGCGCATTGCACATCAAGTTAATTCTCTTAGTAATTGCATTTTGAAACGCCTCGTCGCTTGCATAATCTATAAGTTCCTCTTCACCGTCTATTTCAACACGGCATACCGCTTTCTTTAAGTATTCAAGTAATCCGTTTGCTTTCCGCAACCTCTCAATCTCTGCCTTTTGGCGGTTGATGAGGTCGAGAGAGTTTCTTCTTAAAGCATAAGTGCAATCGTTAGTTTCTTTTAACGGACAGTCTTCACTGCATTCATCGCAATATGTATCGCACTCAATGCAACACTCCAAAGCCTTTATAATCTTGTTATCTTTCATTCTTCCATACCTAACCTTTCTTCCAATCTCAAAATCTTCTGCGTTTTTATCGTGTTCACATCCGCACGGCAGCAGTTTATTATCTTCAACTGCTCAAGCATGATTTCCACGTCCGCGATTTCTTCCGCTATGTTATGCGGCTCTCCTCGGTGCTTCTTGTTAATGGCTTGCATAAGTTCCGCCATTTCCTCTATGCACATGTTTTCTTGATTTTCTGCGCCGTAGTGTTCTATAGCGCGGTGTAATATATTCATCATGGCAAATCCTCAAATCCCGCTTCCCATTCCCTGTATATATCCATGAAGTTTTCAAGCTCCATTGTTACAAGGATTTCTGCATTATTCTTTTTGTGGAATACGGCAGGGATTTTACCGCTCCCCGCCGCGTCCCTTTTCGCCTGTGCTATCCATTCATACAAGCGCATTGTTTCTTGGTGTTTAGCTTCTATATGTATTCCGGGTAAGCCTATCACGTCTGCCGCTTCGCCTGTATTCCCGCAATATTGAGCAGTGCGCCTTGCGTTATACCCATAATCACGGAATATAGATGATAGCTTGCGTTCAAATCTTGCGCCCTTGTTTTTGCTGTTTATAGCCATGCTATACGCCCCCTAAAACGGCAAATCTCCGTCACCCATTGTTATTTCCTCACATTCCGGCTCGTCACATACTACGTTAGGTGCAGTATCTGCCGTTGTGTTCTTACTCCCCGCAAAATGTACCTCGCGCACTGTCAGTTCTATTGTCTGACGCTTGTTTCCGTTTTGGTCTTGCCAATCGCGTGTGGTCAAATATCCGTCAACAATAATCTGATCGCCTTTAGAGAAATACTTGCTGACAAATTCAGCCGTACCACTCCAAGCTACGCAAGGGAGAAATAATTTCCTTTCCTGTTCCTTGTATCTCTCCGACCATGCAACAGTAAACGAAGCTACCGCCGTGCCGCTCTGCGTGTGTCTCAGTTCTACATCCTTTGTAAGTCTGCCTTGAATAATCGTTGAATTAAGCATTTTTATTCTCCTTTATGTAAAGTATAAATATAGGTTTTCGCGCTATTTTGTAAAGTACAGTTTATTTTCGTCCCATTCCGGGTATCGCGCTTGTAAATAATCTTTGAAATATTCGCGCATATTCTCACGCTTTGCGCTTTGGTCATATGCCCTGTGACAGTCCGGGCAGAGCGTCAATATATTTTCTTCTATGCCTAAACCACCTTGCGCCCGTGATATGTAATGCGCGTTTGAAAAAGCTAATTCCCATTCTGGCGGCGCGGGTTTTCCGCACCAGATGCAGCACGGATGCCCGTTTATGCTGTCACGCTTTGCAACCGCCATTTTTACGGCTTTTGCTATGCCGAGTGCTCTTGTCCTTTTATTCATGGCTCACTCTCCCATAATGACAGCAAATTTGCGATTTCTTCCGGTGTTTTCGTTTCAATGCCTTGGATCTTGCAATCCTCAACAACTCTGTCAATTAAGCGGCTCATTTGCGCTGTGTCATATGTACTGCTGCCATAGTATAAAATTACATTGGTGCATCCTTTTAATTTGCTCGGTAAAGTATCGGTTTGCCACCCTAAACCATTGTGCCGCCACCCCTCACAAAGCTTTGCAACCGCCGCATCTTTAACACACACAATTTCAGAAACACCGCCTATGTCCTTGACATAGTTCCTGTATATATCTTCTTTTGGGATATTCAGTACCTCTGACAACTTGTCAGCCAGTACAAAGAAATATGCGTTTGCGTCAAGACTTCGTTTTTTCCGTGTCTTTTTCAACTCATATTCACCCGGCTTAAAATCATATGCCAGCCGCCGTGCTGTTGCATCCTTAGTGGTCAATATCAAATCGTTTCCGGCTATCCTCACAGCTTCTATATACACGTTATCGCCCCCATGAGTGCGCCAAACGCTGCCAGATAAAAGAAAACGAGAAATAAAATTGCAGTGTTTTTGTCCTTTGTCCGCAGGGCAGAGAATGCGCATATAATTGCTATACACATGAATACAATAATCATTGCTTTACCCCCATGCTGTAACGCGCATATCTTACAGGCTCACCCGCCCTATTTTTTGCCGTTTCCATTTTGCGTGTAATTGGATAACCCATACGTTTTAAATCCGTTATTCGGCTTGCTAAACGCATACAGCCAAATTCTCTGAGGGCATCGAGGGGAGTTATGCTCCCCTCAGTCTCTATGTACTGCAAAATCTTGTCACATTGGGTAGCTTTCATCTTTCCCGCCGTCCTTTCATCCGTTTTGCATTTCATTTTCCCAATTCGTGTTTTCCTTGCTTGTTCCTGCGGGTGCCTTTTTCGCCTTAATTTCCTTGTCTATAATTCGGATTGCTTCTTTTATTCTCTCGTCCTTTGCATTGTTGAGAAGATAATTAATGTATTTAAGATCATTTTTCCATATTTCCGCAAGTGTTTGCCCGTTGTATTGTCCAAATGTAATTTCAAGCGCAAGCGCGGTTTCGTATGTCAACGGCTCATCCTCTGTCGGTTTATCCCCGTAGCTTCCGTCCGTGTCTTTATCGCCGTTAATGCCTAAAGCTGCATTGAGTGAATATCTGCGTAAATAAGTTATGCAAACGCCGGTTGCTTGTCCCTCGGTCAAAATCTTATTTCCGTTTTTTGATACCGGGATATTGACATCACAGAAAACATAATCGCCCTCTATATATTCGCCGCTCTCATGGAAAAGGACAGTACACACGCCTACGCGCCCGTTCTCGTCCGATTTAAGCGGTTGAAACACAGACATTCCGTGTTTTGTCAATATCGGTCTTACATATTCGCTTAAAGTGTCCTCAAGGTTTGCATATTTTGGCGCGCCCTGTACGCCGTTGTTTGTTTGATTTTTGATTGGGTTTTTTATTTCCGCCTGTACCTTTGCCAGTGCTGCTGCAATATTGCATAAACTCTCTGAAAATCTCATCTTCCTATCTTCCTTTCTATCAACACGCTTATTTTTCTGTACATAACTGCCTTGACCGGAATTTTCTCCTCTTCGATTATCTTCCGCATCCATTGACAAGCGTTCTTTGCATCCTTTTCGGTATCGTAGTCAACAACCATGTTCTTGTACTCCGACGAAGCGAACTGATGAATAGCCTCGTATTCACCGTCGTATTTCTCCGTTCTCTTTACTGCGCCTACTACATCAAATCTCAATTCTTTAAACATTTCCTTTTACATCCTTTCTTTCTTCTACTATGTTCAATGGGCAATGACTGCCTACATACTTTTGCGGATATTCGCTTATCTCTTTTGTTAATTGACACACGCCGTTGTTCCTGCTAAAAAATCCGCACTGAAAACAGTTAATGTCTGCATTGTCCTTAAAGTCCACCGGAAAGCTGACTGTAACCGTTGCTTCTGCAAAGATGTACTTCTTTACACCGCTATCAAAATTCGCCATTGTTGACTTTATCCTTTGCTTGTGATATAATTCACATGACAAGTTATAATTTCCTTTCTTCCTCGAAACCGCTTGTGGCTGCAACCGCAAGTGGTTTTTTTATATCTCTCGCCATTTTTCCGCGTTCTCCATTACCCTTACTGCATACAAGCGCCTTGATTGACGCATCTGCTATCTTTACTTTCATTCTTTCACCGTCCAACCTAAAATTTCTAACACTTTGTAAACGTCCTCGTTTGTTGCATCAGGCTTAAAGCCACTATGCGAGAAAATTGTTTGAACGAGGTCGACCATACGCAGTGCGTGTGGAAAGTTTTTATCTGCAAACGCGATAATTTCTTCGCATTTGCGTCGCATTTCAAAAATACCAAAACTACCGCTATACAAATATGTCCGCACCATGCCTATAAGCTCGTCCAAGTTCGCCTTGTTTATCACCTTTTCCATGTTTACACATCTCCTTCCATTTCATATCCAAACTCGTCCTCGTCTTCCCAATTGCTGTCTATACGTGCCATTGCTCGCGTCTGTTCTCTGTCCCAACGGTCAAAGTCTCTATCAGGATTATCTGTTATGTACATTTCCGCACCTCACTTCTTCTCTCATATTTTCCTAAGAGCTTCGCCACATCAGAAGTTAGTATCTTGAAGCTTTGCATACTCTTTCTCTCCTTCCGTCAGCTCAGGCATTCTCAAGCCTGCTGATATTTGCTGCATTGCGTTCCTCACATCCGTAGGCAACGTCAATATCTCACGTTCATGTGCCGCTCTTGCGTTAAATGACCTTTGGAAATTTGACGATACAACGCTGTTTATTACTTCCGCGTCCATGTCCGCCCACTGTGCAAGCTGCGACGGACTTCCTACAATCCGTTGCACAAGCTCAGGCATTCTCTCAAAGTTCTTTTCTGCCGTTGTCTTGCCGTCTGTCTTGTCGTTGATATACACACGGCTTGACGGACGCATTGACGCGCCCCGCATTGCTCGTCTGACGTGTTCCCATGCTTCCAGTGCCGTCATTTGGTCGGGCTGATGTAATTTAGCGATTGCATCTTTAATTGCCCCTATATGCGGCGGAAAACCTTTACTGTCGCTTGCTATATGTGCCTTAACCGCTACCGCTACTACCTGTGCAGGTTCGTCCTTAAACATTTCCGTCCAAAGACTAACTACCGCCTCTGCATCGTTTCTGTTTAAGCCTTTGTAGTATGTAGGATAAGCAGCTTTTAAGACCGACATTATCGCAAGCGTTTCTTCTCTTGTCATAATTCCCTCTCCTCATTTAGCATTTCAAGGAATGGATTTGCCGTTTGAAAACCGTCCCATTGTGCTGTACTGCCTTTTTCTACTTTCAACGGATATACGCTCTTCCAGTTATTCACTATCGCCGTTTCAAGAAGTTTCTTCTGCCGGTCTATGCTGTCAGGCTCTAACGTCTGTACTCTGTGTACAAGCATCGTCAACGCTCTATCCGTCATTGGTGCTTTTATTAGCTTCCTCATCTTGATGTATTCGACATACAAGTCCTTAAGTGAATCATCTTCAATCTCAGAAAGAATTGCATCGTAGCCGTCAGTCTTTCTTTCTTTTATATTTCTTTCTTTCTTATATTCACTTGTATTATTAATACTTGTATTATTCTCTTTAAACTTTTCTTTAATAGGGGTATTAAACTTTTCTTTAATAGGGTCATAAACAATTCTTAAATACCTATTTAAGATTTCTTTAGTACCCCCCTGGTAGTTAATTTCCACCTCAATATGCCCCTTTTCGGCAAGTGATTTTATCCACTTCGATATGCTCACTTGCGACACTCCATATAGCTCTGCAAAGTACTTGTTCGTTGCCCAACACACGCCGTCTTGATTACACAGCGCAGTGATTTCACCATACAAAAGCTTAGCGTTTGCTGGTATCGTTTTGTCGTATCTGACACTGGCGGGTATCACCGCATAATAGTTCTTTTTTTCGTCCATTTTTGCCACCTTACAACAACTGTCGAGCGAACTCAAAAACAGTTATCTGCTTTTTTCGATTCATGTAAGTCAAGGCTTTTTCGTAACGGATATGTAAGTACCTCTGCACATCTGTCGCGGTCAACATCCTCTTTCCGGTATCTTCCACAACCTGCTCGACCACTTCCCTAAAATATGCCTTTTCTCGTCCCATTCTTTTGCCCTACCTTTTTATCTGATAGCCTGAATCATAAGCGTTACGATAAACAGACCAAACAAGCCCCCGCTTGTGAAACATAAAATTGCGTTTTTCATATTTTACCGCTCCCTTTCTATGGTGAGAATTTCTCACCTTTATCCGAAAAAAATTTGGTCTCTATCGGTTTTAGAGAGATTTAAGACCTTGCACAGTGCAGCCATTTCTCCCACCGAAAATTCTCGTTTACCGAGTCGCTTGTTATACAGTGATTGCCTCGTCATGCCTGCTTTTTTCGCAATAACGCCTACAGAATAATCTGAAGAACGGATTGCCTCATTGAGTCTTTTTAAATTGGCCATGTAGCCACCTCCTTTGTTGAGAATTTCTCACTGCACTATGAGTATATCACCGCCGTGAGAATTTGTCAACACATTATTTCAAAAAAAACTTTTTTTGTTGACATTTTCTCACAAGCATGTTATTATCTTCTTGTTAAATTTTGTATAGAGGGTGAGTTCAATGGAAGTCGGCGAAAGAATTAAACGCAGGCGAGAACAATTGAATATGACACAAGACGAACTGGCGCAAAAAGTAGGGTATACTTCGCGTTCCTCGATTGCCAAAGTGGAAGCAAACGCAAATGGAATGGTTCAGTCCAAACTCGTCCTTTTCGCTCAAGCCCTTGGCACTACGCCAAGCTACCTTATGGGATGGACAGAGCCGGAAGAGGAAACACAAAAAAAGAATGATACCATAACAGATATCATTCTTCGTTTGAGAACGGATGCTGAATTATTGAGCTTGTTTACCGACATTGCCGCTTTGGCTCCCGACCAGATTAAAGTCGTCCAGGCCACGGTTGGTGCTTTTAAGCAGCAGCAGATAGACCATATCGATTAATTCAGTATCATCGCATTTTTTTAAAATTCTCACGATCTCGTTAATTATAAAGTGTTTTCTCTGCATATTCCCTACTCCTTTGTTTTTTTTCTTTATAATACAACATAAAAAATGTCGGACATAGGCGTAATATGTAGATAAACATGGTATAATTTTTAGTATAAGAGGTGGCTAATGAATAGAGAACAACTTAACCAGATCCGTAAGGACAAGCGGATTTCCCTTGAGAAAATGGAGAGAGAAGGTCAAATATCTCTCGGAACATTGAAAAACTTTTTCTATGGGAATAAAAGACCGCAATTAGAAACTGCAGAGATTATTGCAAAGATGCTCGGTGTTCCCGTTGACGATATCCTCTATGAAGATGTTGAAGAAATCAAAGAGACGATTGAAGAAATGGGAAACCCTGATGCCGTTTCCGTTATTGCACTAAAAAAGATATACGAATTCCAGATCGAGACGCTATCTGCTATGCACGAAAAGGAGAAAACAGACATTCGCGAACATTATAACCAACGCATTGCCGAAATCAAGGAATTTTACGAAGCACGACTGTCTGACAAGAAAGAACATATTGAAACTATATTATTGGATAAAAAATGGTTTAGACTTGCGGCCGTTGTTGGTGTGCTAGCTGTTTTGGGGTTGTTTTTCTTTATTGAATTTGCAACTCCGGGACACGGATGGTTTACTTTCGGAAAATAAAAAAGCACCCTGCTGCAACAGGATGCCTTTTTGTTCAAGAAAGGATATTCTTAAAAGAAGAAGAATGTGAGATTCAAAATGAAAAACAAAAGATTATTAGGATTGTTTGTTATAGTAATAATTCTATGTTTTGACTTCCTTTTGGGACTATTACTTGGGGTGGTCGGCAGGCACGAAGGAGTAAGCTTTTGGCAAGACGTTTTTGGATATTGTGACATGTCATTAGGTTTGTTTTTCGCTCCATTCTTAATTTATGGAGTTATAACATTGCTGTTTCCAAAGTTTGATGATTACTTAGAAGCTAAGTATGTTAACATTGATTCAGGTCCCATCGTTATTGTTTGGTACTACTTTGGAACACTTATTGGTGGTGCTTTAATTCAAAAAATAATCAAACCTGCTGGCGATTGGCACTTAATTATTGCATTTATTTTAGTTCATGTGTTTATAAAAGCTTTTAATAAAGAAAGGATGTAGAGCATGAAACAACGCCCGGACGGAAGATGGCAGAAAAAGATCACTCTGCCGAATGGTAAAACTAAAACTCTATATTCTTCCGCTTCTACGGAAAGACAAGCTATAAAAGAGTTTAATGAAAAAATGTTTCAGCTTCAAACAGATGAAAAGAACACCACTCTTTTTGAGAAAGTTGCTGACGATTGGAACACCGACTACCGCGAAAAGATTTCTGACCTTAATTACCGCAAATCTATAAGGGCAACCTACGAAAACGTTTTGGCGCGTTTTACGGGCAATTTTATCGAAGAAATTACCCCGACAGATATACAGACATACATCACCAAATTAATCAAACAAGGCTTCTCACATAAGACCATAGCATCATATAAAAGTGTGCTTAAGATGATATTCGACCATGCTCTGTTTAATGGCATTATAAAAAGCAATCCTGTATTAATTATTAAACTTCCTAATAATCTGCCAAAGCAAGCGCGAAAACTACCGACAGACGAAGAGATTGCTATTGTCAATTCAAATTATGAAGGCTTTGCGTTTCTTCCGTATTTCCTACTTAACACCGGGTTAAGAATATCCGAAGCTTTGGCTCTTAGTTATGAGGACATTGATTTTGATGCAAAGGCTATAAAGATTTACAAGCACCTTTTACACGATGGAAATAGACCGATAATAGAAAATAAGACTAAAACTATAAACTCGCAAAGAACAGTAATCCTGCTTGACAGAGTGGCAGATAAATTTGACAAAAAGAAAACCGGAATAATTTTCACAAACAGCACAGGAAACTACTTAACTAAACGCGAGTTGGCTGTGCGTTGGAGAAGATGGCAAAAAGAGTATAGTATATCCGTAACAGCGCACCAACTTAGACATGGTTTTGCCACAATGCTATTTGAGGCAGGTATAGATTTAAAAGATGCTCAGGATCTAATGGGACACGCAGATATATCTACTACGCAATCAATTTACACGCATATCCGAAACAAACGCAAGGAAGAAACTGCGCAGAAATTGAACGCGTTTTCTTTTTGACTACTTTGACTACTTTTTGACTACCTCGATAGGGCATTTTGGGGAGATTTCGGAAGATATTGAAAAATGTGTAAGATGCAAAAAACCGCTCAACCGTGGGGTTTTTCCCATGATTAAGCGGTTTTTCTATTGGTCGGGTTGACAGGATTTGAACCTGTGAATAACATTGTATTTTCAATGCATATCAATTATTTGACTACTTTTTGACTACCGATTTACGAAATAATAGAAACATTTTCCTACATATTATAATATATATGTTTCTACATGGCAAGCATCTGTCTTACCCATGCTGTGCGCTCCACATATTCTTTATGCGATTTGTCCCATGTTTCTTGCATTTCTGCCGGTGCGACAAACACTTTTGAAATTTCGTCAATTTCTTTTATGGCAAACTCATGCAGATATGATGCGTGCTTTAACTCATCATTTGCCATTTCTTTATATGTGTTTGCAGATTGCATATTGCCTTTAGCTTTGCACGAAACATACTTTTCAGCATACTCTTTTGCATCCTCTATCTCTTCTGAAATAGCATCTACATAATATTTAATCGACCGCATTATATCCGCTCTCCTCTACTATAGTGTTACGCAGAGTATCAACATCCGCAGGTACAAATGTTAGCTTGCCTATGACCGGAACATTGATCGTGAGCTTTTCTTTGCGTGATATCTCACGTTTGATATCTGCCGCCAGAGCATCAACATCAACCATTCCGTCACGATCTATGATATCAAAGGTGCGGATAAAAGCATTGTTGGCCAGCGCTTCTTTGATTGTTGCTTGATTGGTAATCACTCTACCTACCGCGAGTCTTGCTACCATTTCTTGCAAATCATTCATTTTGGAATATAGGTTATTGTTGTTTATATACTTTGAAATACCTTCTATTACTTTTTCAAATTCATATTTCATATTATTACCTCATTAATAAGAAGGGCGGGAATTACCCCGCCCTATTTTTGTTGTTAATGGCAGCAGCCACAATTAGGGAGCGGATTATACACGCTCTGTGCAACTGTAGTTGCTTCGGTGGTAATGTCAGCTACCTGCTTCGGATAGAACGTTGCGTTTACATAGTTGACAATAGCATTGTCACCGCAGCATCTTTCATCGCGTTCGCGATTAAGAGCGCACATAAACTCATTACGCATTGCTCTCTGCTGTTCACCAAGCACCGCAAATGTTCCTTCAATCTGAGCATTCTTTACAGCCTGAGCGGACAGTTCAGCACGGATGTTCTTATTCTCCCCATCAAAATACTTGTAGACATCAAGTATCTTCTGGTCGGTATAAATGTTACTGTCGCGAAGCTTAACTTCGGTTTCCAACTCCGCTATGCGTGCATTCTGTTGTGCTTCGTAGCGGTTTACAAGACTGTTTTCACCGCATCCGTTATTGCATCCATTAGCGCATCCGTTGTTGAACAGGTTAAGGCCATTGCCACCACCTGCCAACAGACCAAGTGCTGTACCTGCAATACCAAGACCTAATCCAGTACCGGCTATGCCTTTGCTTGCATACTTGTTCTCATACTCCATTAGAAATTCACCTTCTTTTATAATATTTTTTGTAAAACATTGTCGACTTCTGTTTACGATATAATTATAAAAGAAAAGAGTGATTTACTACACAAAGTAAACCACTCATTTTCTAATGATTTTTATAGGATTTAGATATGCTTAAACATTTGTTTTACCGCCATATCGACCCGCTCTTGGCAATGGTTAGGGGTTCTGTCAAAATCCTCACTTAGCTTCTCAAATGAGATTCCGTCTAAGTAATGACGTATGACCATTTCTCTGTCCCTCTCGTTGTGTATCCATTGCTGAATATGGTGTAACCATTCATCGCGCGACCGCTCATTGAATTCTCGTTGGAATTTTTTCATATACGCTACCTCATAAAGTAAATCACCGATGCTAAAAACCACGCCGCATTGGTGAGGATCAATAACAACTTAAGGCGAGATTCACGCTTATCAGCTAAGTACATTCTATACTTATGCTCGATATAAGGTATTTGCGCCATGTTCGGGTTTTCCATATTATTACTCCTTATTATATTTTGAGTATTTCTTACGCATCCCTTTTAGACGAGAAGCTACAGAGTTATCGCTCATCTTTATAACTTCTTTTCCTACCTTGAATGCGGCATATAGTTCACGCCTTTTTTCAATGCTCATTGAAGGATTTGCCTTGTCTATTGCTTCTCTCTTTAGCAAAGATGCTGACAGATTTACAGTATCTCCGTCCTTATCTTTAAATCCCTCAATGTCCTTTTGCAATGTCCAAGCAATAAATGCAGTTGATTCCGGTATGCCCGATTGTTTTAACTCATATACCTTTTCTGTAAATGAATCAACTTCATAAGCAATACCGCGTTTTTTGAAGAATTCAGCTTTTGCTTTATCATTTGCATATGCTGTTATCTTCTCGGTTACATCAACTTTCTGCTCTTCACTAAGCTTATTATAAGACGATGTTTTATATACCTTTTCGCGTAATGCGTAAGATGTTCTTCCATAGGTCTTTTGGAATTGTGTTGACTCTTCAGGTGATTTATAGTAAGTCTTTTCTTTGTACTTCACACTATTCTCGGCACGTTTCGGAAGTACAGATGCTTCGCTTGTTTCATTGTACAGGCGTTCAATTTCACTCTCGACAGTATCTGCCTCTCGTTTTGTGTGGTATCCCGGACTTACAAAGTTCTCTAACGCTCTCTCAAAGATAGCATCGTTCTTAACTACATTACCCCATTCATCAACATACGGCTCAAGCAGCATTGATACACCCGGTATTTTCGCACCAACTTTTCTAAGTGCATACTCTGTACCTTTTGTGAGCTTACTACTCTTTGATGCATATGTGCTTCTGCGTGTATCGTCAACAGTTCTTGCTACCTGTCCGAACAACGTAGGTACGCCTTGTGTTGCGTAGCTAATAAGAGCTGTGCCTATCAATTCAGGCAACTTATTATCACTAAAGGATACACTATCCACCGCATCATTTAAGCCTTGAAGCATTGACATTTCCATCATAGGCTCGGTTACATTCTTCAAAGCACCGATTATATTACTTACTATGCTCAAATCCTCATCTGCTGTTTTCTGCATTTGTTCGTAAATTTCGACACCTACAAACAACGGAAGAACAGACGGTGCCGCCCAATCTAATGTGTAGTAATGGTCACCGATAACAAGAGAATACCCTTGCTCACCAAGAAACTTTTTGTACTTATCCTCTTTGTCATCATCTTTGAGATTTCCTTTGAGCAATCCCATAGAAGCCATAAGCACGCCCACCGCAAGTAAACTTGTTCCGGTTAATCCAGAAGCTATTCTATCTATTGCCTGTTGTGGAGTGATTTTCTCAGAAGCAACACCTGCAACAGCTTTATATATACCATCAATCAAACCTATCGGCGAATACTCAACAGCTCGTTTGACTATATTCATAGGCGTTTTCTTAAATGGTAGCATACCTTCTGCTGTTGCTTTAAGACCTTTAATAACTATATTATCATCAGCCTTCATACGCGTGTACTTGCTTACAAATTCAGCTACCTTATTAGCATCTTGGTACGTTGCTTTCAAAGCTTCCTCAAGTGCATACTGTCTGCCTTTTTCAAGGGCTGCCTTTGCTTCCTTTGTACCACTTTCAAGGAATTCCTGAGTGTACTTATTCGCATGGATGTACTGTAACATACTGTTGTCATATGCAGCTTTTTTAAAGAGCATATCTTCTTTTTCTAAGAATTCAAAATTCTTGCGCCTTGCCCACTCAAGCCATGCAAGTTGTTTACTACGGAACATCTTGCGCTTTTCAGAGATTATCTCTTCTGGTGAATACTTAGAGGATTTGCCTATGACACCATTCTGCTCACGATCTTTTTTGATAAACTCGCGAAGCTTTTTATTTTCCTCTGTGCGGAGATATGCTTTGCCGGAAGCTGTCTTATAATCAGCAGATTTTGTGAACATCACTTTCTCAAGAAGTATCTTAGTCATGTTCTTTAAGCCACGCACCGGAATAAATACCATATTACCCACTATGTTTCTTATATGAGTTCTTGGATTAGCCAACATGGCAAAATAACGCCATGCATTCCACTTATCGTAGAATGTAGAAGGTACTTGCTCTGCAATGTTGGTAAACAGTTCCTCTTCAGCTTCTTGTACTTCTTCTTGAGTCTTGGCATTGATAAGATTGTTATACAGTTCATCAGGTACTTCAATCTTATGCTTGCCTATGCCATATCTCTCGTTAAGTTCCTCTTGGAGCTTTTCGATATGCTTTTGAGCATGATACAATCTGCCTTCAGGTGACATCTTCTTGAGCAATCTAATTGCTTGTATTTGCTGTCCCGCTCTTGTTGCCTCTGCTGCAAGTTCTGCTGCTATACGCATTGCAAGCTTCGTATCACCGGAATTAGCCGCATTGACAAGCAACATCTCACCTAAAACAATGTTGTTCTTGTCTGCACGGTCTGTGCCATTTACAACAGATTCCCACTTCTTAAGTGATTTCTCCCATCCGTCATACTCGATAGACGATTGTACACGTTTAAGCACTTTTTCATCACCAAGCGGAACGTATGAAAACGTACCATTGGCTATCTCTTGCTCCATCTCGGATGCAAACTCATCAGAAACACTACCTGCTTCCATAATAGTTCTTGCCGTTTGACGGACATTTTTGTTTTCACTCGTCTTCTTAGGCACTTGAACATTTCGCGCGGGTTTCTCGCCTGTTTTGATAGCTCCGTATTGGTTTACCATTTCTCTAAGATTGCTGATTTGTGGGGTTGCCTGCCCATCCTCATCAATAGAGTATTTTTTATTATTACCAAGAGCTTCCTTAACATCTTTTAAGATGAGTGGTATTTCTGCTTCTTTTTTGCCTTCGGTGACAGCATCCTCTTCAAGACCTTTTTCTATTAATGATGTCATAGAGCCAAAAGCATCATTTTCTTTTGGGAAGTTCATGGTGACAGCGCCTTGAGGAGTTGCGTTACCATTGCTATCATAGGATGCAAAATCAATTAAAAGCTTGTAGTAATTGTCTCTTACTTCAGCATCTTCATGGAATGCAAACTCGTCAAACTTCGGCAAATAGTTTCTCTTTTCACACCACGCAAGATATTCATTTGCAGCAGCTTTTGCATCTCCGAGCTTGTGGAAAGCTTCGTTGAAATTGAAATCGTTACCCTCAACCTTTGTTCCGCTTTCCTTAAACCTTGTGTTCTGTGTGCCTGTATAATCTTTGTACTTGTCAATGTTGCCCATCTTAGCTACTAACTGATTTAATGAGGATTTGTGATACGGTATCACCATGCGAATGTCGGAATCTTTGAGCATCTTAACTATATGTTCATTACTTACACCTACAGCTATTATGCCACAGTTTTGAGAGTATCCGTCAGCATTTTGGATTTCAACAGCTCTCTTGAAACCAGCCATAGCACTACCTTTTTTATTGGCATCTGATCCAAACGAATGACCGTCAGCCCATAAGTAATCTCCGTTCTTATCAAGACCGGGCGCTACACCATCGGATGCAATCGCAGGCACAGCAGACATATTGATTTTAGTGCCGGTTTTTCCAAACTGTAAAACAAACATTTCCTCTTTGGTATATGCATGAGCTGGCAACTTTTTAGCTGATAAATCAGCCATCATCTGCATATAGTCAAATACTAATCGAGGAATGTAATCACTAAAGCTTTGCACTCTTACTCCGCCAACTGAATACGCCTTATTAAGTGAGAATGTTCTGTTCTTAAGTATTTCACCAAGATATTGCACATCTGGGAACGATGCCTTCGGTCCTCCACTACCCTTGCTTGAATTGTAGAGCTTGAATACTTCAGGATTTGATTTCTTAACTTTCAAGAATCCTTCTGCATCCATAAAGTCACTACGCATTACAAGCTTTCTGTCTTGCGGAGTTGATTTAAGATGTTTTGCTATTTTGCCCGGAACGGAGTTCTCTCCATATTCCGCAATAACTTTGTTAAGCTTTGCTATTCCGTTCTTAAGTTCTGCATTTGACATAGTATGCAACCCATCTTCGGAAACCTTTTTGCCTGAGAAATCAAAAGTTTCTATGTAAGCATCTTTTGGTGCAAGCATATTAACAAGTTCATTGTACTTTGATACAAAGGAATCTGCTACTTTTGCTTGGCGATATCTCTTCGAATCTACAAAGCACAATGTACAAGCTGTTTCTAATCCATGACTACGGATTATCTCATTTATGCGAGCAATCTCACCTTCACTTAATTCGCCAATGTTGTCCATAAAACCATCATCTATCATTGCGCGGAACAGGGCATCTAAAGGTCTGCGTTTTTTGCAAACAAGGCTGAAGTCAAGATTCATCTTATATTCACCATTTGCTTTAACTACCGACATCAACGGCTTTCCGTCCAAACCTTTTATAACTTCTGCATTACTCCACTTTCCGAACGGAGAGTACTTACCTTCGTACCGTTTGCATATTGAATAATAGTATTCAAGTTCTTCGGATATTTCATCGGCTTCTTTTTGAGTAAGTTTTTTGCTCTTTACATACTTGGAAAGATATGTATTAAGTTCATCTCTTCCGAAATTCTCATATGTGCTTATTGAGAAAGTAGACGTTCCGTCATTGTTAATCTGTGCTACAATATCACCATTTTGATTTCTAACTACGCCATTTTCATCAATGGTGGTAGAATTAGCAATCTCTTTATTTCGAATAACGGCTGTTGTAGCTGCGCGTTCAAATAAATCGCGAAGATTTTCCAACTCTGAAATATTTGCCTGAATATCTCTGCGCTCTTTTATTCCAACACTCTCAAGAAACTGATTAAGCTTGTCAATTACACGGTCAAGAATTTCTTTAAACTTCTGCGCGCCTGTCTTTGCAGCTTTATCCTCACCAGACATTATTCGGTCAAGTGATGCCTCAAACTTTGCCGGATCATTTTCATAAAGTGCGAGTATCTCATTTGCGACAACTTCTTCCATTGCTTCCGACAGGGAAATATCAACGCCTCTTTCTTTGTATGCTGCACGTTTGTTCTCTGCAAGGCGTTTTGAGCCGTCAACGTCCATTGTCTTATATAAAGCATTAATAAACGCACGCCCTTCTTTTGGAGCAAGCTCCATGAGTCTATGCATAGCTACCTCATGTGCTGCATGATATAATGCCGTTACTCTTTGACCTTTTTGATTGAATCTGTTGTAGTTGCGGTTAATCATTGCCCTTGCAACATTTTCATCAAGGAAGGCATTTGATCCACGCACATCCGTGAAGCCACCGGTAACACCAAATGCTTTATACAATTTATTAATTACTCTCTTTTCGGTTTCATTAATATCGTCATACCTTGTGTCAGCTTCAAAGCCTGCTTTTTTGCCATAAGACAATACATTCTTGATGTTTGCTTCGCCTTTGATTACATCGGAATTATAGTCCTTTAAACCTGCCTCATAAGCCATGCGCTGAACGTTACTTGTATACTTATCCGGATTAACTTCAATATTCTGTAATCCTTCAAGATATGCCTTTGTAAACTGATTGGTAGCAGAATTTCTCTGCATTTCAGGCAATTGACTTACAACATTTGTGTATACCTTTGCACCTTCTGCACCAAAACCAAATTCGTCTTTGATTCTGTTTTCTTGTGATACGCGCTCTTGTAACTGAGGATTAGTGCGAGCCATTACATTATACGGTGCATTCACGTTTTCTTTTGCATTATCGAGTGCGGTCGAAACACTTTCAGCATTGCGCTTTGCAACAGTTTCTAATGCCTCTTTCACGGGAGTTCTGCGTGATATCTCATCCATCATCTGGGATATATTAACTCCCGAAATTTCGGACAATTTACGCATTGCATCAGCATCACGGCTTACCGCACCAACACTACTACCTTTTGCTTTGCCAGTCTCGGTTGTTTTTTCTATTGCGGCATCAAGGATAGCATTGCCGGTTGTTTCTTTTACAGTTTCGTTTTCAATAGTGGTTGTTTCCTTTTTGGAAACTGTCGGTATTTCTTCTGTAGTGTTTTCTTGGTTTTTCAAATGCTCAAAAGCAACATCTTTTGAAAGCTGACCAACTTGATAAGGCGATACATTTTTATTTTTATCAAGTTTCTTCTGGACAGTTTCCGCTCTCTTATATGCATTGCTTTTTTTTTCTTGTTTTAAACCTTCACGAACAACAGCTTCGGTCAAGTTATTTCCTTGTATAGCGCGTCCTTCTGCTTTAGTGCGAGCTACTTCGGCAGCATTTGTAATAGTGTTTGCGGTTGTAGGCAAGATTCCCATCATTGCGCCTATTTTACCGCCTTCTTTAGCAGCCATCCATGCTTGCTGTGCAGACTCTTTATCATAGCCTTTTACCGCATCGTTTATAACGTTTGCTGTTTCCTTAATCAGTTCAGCAAGACCGCCTGCGCCTTTGCCGTTTTGTATACGTTTTTGGTTAGCGATAGAAATAAATTCCTGCAAACCTTCTTCGGTCATTTCACCACCGATTTCTCTTGTGTATGCGGCTAAGCCTTTTATCAATTCTTTCGCGGCATTTTCGGCAGATTCTTTTGTTAAGCCTCTTAATATTAAACCACCTGTAAGCTTTGCAATACCACCCATAGATAAATCGAGCAACGTATCTGCGGTTTCTACACCTGCTGACAGAAGGGCTTCGTCCGTTGCCGCTTTAACAGCAAGTTCCTCATTGTCGGTTAGGTTTCTCAATTGCCTAAACGCATTACCACGCATTGTCTTATATGAGTAATCAGCTACGCCTGCCGCATAACCATACTTAGCTCCGAGAGGATTACCGGTTAAAACACCACCTGCAAATGCGCCCGGCAAGCCATAAGAAAGCTGTCCTTTAGCTTGCGGAAGATATCCGGCTAAAGTTTGGCTAATCCACGGAAGAGTTGCATCATCAGCTAATGTTTCGGCATTTGTATTGCGAATTCTTTCATCAAGCTTTTCAAAAGCTTCTGCGCGTTCCTTGTTTCTCTCCGTAGGATTTTGAGCATACTTATTAAACGCCATGTTCGTTTTTTCGCTTATGTCATTTGCCGCAAAGCTTGCTGCTGTTTGACCAAAGAAATTATCTTTATATTTTTTGCTGTCATACTTTGCAAAAAGGTCATACAGTTTTCGCTCTTCGTCTACTATTGCCATTGCGTGTGCGGCTGTAGGGAATCCAATTTCGTTTGCGTGTTCCGCTCTTAATCTTTCGTATTCTTCTTCATATCGTTTCTGCCAATGCTCAGGAGATTCAGGTGAATACTGTGTTCTGTCAAATGAGTATTCGTTTAATATTGACCTACCTGCGTGCAACTGTGCGCCTGCTGTTGGAGTAGATATCTGCGTTGCCTTTTTTGATTTGTTATATGCCACCATTTCTTGCGGAGAGAGTGTAGCAAGCGACGGCTTTGTCGCCGCTTGTCTCTGTCCGGGCATGGGAAGTGGTTT
>JAZRUG010000043.1:0-3146 GCA_045652425.1 Eubacteriales bacterium | reverse complement strand
CACTTCTACAACCACCAACGTATCCAACTAAAAACAAAACTGACACCATTTGAAAAACGATGTCAGTTCATTGCTTAAAATTTAATTCAATCTACCATATAGGTCCTTTTTGTGCTGTCTGCATAAATTGGTGCAGTCCATATAACTATAGCCCATTGTTTTTTTGCCAATTATTTTATTGCTCGGTGCGTACATCTATAAATAATTAAAAAAAACAAATATCCAATACTTGCACCAAGTGTATTAAAAATTAGGTCGTCAATATCACAACTGCCAAGCAAAGTAAACAGTTGAACGATCTCAACAAGTGTTATTGCAGAAATTACATATAACAGAAGAACAAGAAAGTTTTTTGTTTTTTTGAATATTGCAGGTAGTAAAAAACCAAGTGGAATAAACATAACGATATTCCCCAACAGGTTAATTATTGCGTGTTTTGCAAGGTATAAATTTGGGGCGTATTTTATCAACGTAAGATATCTTTCGATTGTGATAAAAGGAATAAGATTGATGTTGTTCTTTACTTGCTCTGAATAATTATAGATGGTTAATGCAACTAATCTTTGCCCCAGTAAAAGCCAGAGCATTATTACTACGTATATATAAAATAATACATTAATTATTATATGTTTTTTTAACTTCATTAGCTATTATACCTCGCGTATATTCCTTTTCCCATATTATACTATATTTGAACGACTTAATCAAGAGTGGATTATGAATTCAGTCCGAAATAAGTAAGTATTCCTTCGTATATTGCGTTTGCAAACAGTTGCGGTTGGCGGCTTAAAAGATAAGCATCGTTTTCATTTGTTATATATCCCATCTCTATAAGCACCGACGGCATCGGCGTTCTTCTTAATACGTAAAGCGATGGTCTTACAAACATACCTCTGTTTACGATTCCCGCATATTCGGAAATGCTGCTTACTATATCTGTTCCAAGCCAGTATCCCTCGCTGTTTATGCTGTATGCATAGCCTTCAGTTCCGCTTTGTGATGGATTTTCGGAAGCGTTGACGTGAAGAGAAATGAAGTAATTTGCTCCCCAAGCAGTTGCGGCGTTTACCCTTGTCGCCAGACTTGTAGATAAACTTGTGCCAAGTTGCTCTGTCGGTGTATTTCTTGAAAGTCTTACATCAAAGTTGGGATCAGCTCTTAAAAGTTCTGCAAGTCTGTTGCCGATGTCGTAAGTTATATCCTGTTCACGTAAGCCGAACCCTTCTGCACCTGCATTGGGATTTATTGGATTATGCCCTTGGTCTATAAATATTTTTATTGCCATAAATTTTACCTCTGTGTATAGATTTATTATTATTATCTTATTCAAATCAATTCTTTGTTGACATAAATTTGAGGTTGATGTATAATGTTTTAAGAAAATAAAACCGAAAGAGATGCGTTATGGAATTTGAAAAGAACCGAAGATTATTGAGCTATGCAAGAAAAGCTATTGATGAATATAAAATGATTCAAGAAAATGACAGGATTGCTGTAGGTATCTCCGGAGGCAAGGATTCTATAGCGCTTTTTTGCACATTGGTAGCATTAAAGCGGTTCTATCCCGTTAATTTTGAGCTTGTTGCTGTTACGATTGATATGGGCTTTGAGGGAATGGATTTTTCTAGAGTATCAGAACTTTGCGAAAATGTTGGTGTTGAATATCACATAGTAAAAACGGAGATTTCTCAGATTATTTTTGATTACAGAAAAGAAAGCAACCCCTGTTCGCTTTGCGCACGAATGAGAAGAGGGGCTTTACACGATGCCGCAAAAGAATTTAAGTGTAATAAAATAGCTTTAGGTCACCATTTTGATGACGTGGTTGAAACCTTTGTCTTGAACCTTGCTTATGAAGGCAGACTCGGTACCTTTTCGCCCGTTACATATCTTTCGAGAAAAGATTTGACTATGATAAGACCATTTATTTATACTGCAGAAAAAGATATCAAATATTTTATGGGACGTAATGAATGGTTGCCTCTTGTGGAAAGTACGTGTCCTGCGAATAAGGCTACACAAAGGGAAGAGGTAAAAAAGTTTTTGGCAGAACAAGAGAAAACAAATAAGGGATTGAAACATCGCATCCTCGGAGCTATTCAAAAAGCTGAACTTGACGGATTCCATGAATGATTTTTTTGAAAATATTTCCTTGGAAATATTAAAAAAAAGAATAAAAATTAATCAAAATATTTTTAAAAAATATATTGACAAAGGTTACTTGTTGTGTTATAATAGTCAACGTTGTGAAGAACAACATTAGCTGGTGTGGCTCAATGGCAGAGCAGCTGATTTGTAATCAGCAGGTTGTTGGTTCGACTCCGATCACCAGCTCCAAATACAAAAGAAACTTTTGGTTAAGTTTCTTTTGTTATATGGGAGCGTTCCCGAGCGGCCAAAGGGGGCAGACTGTAAATCTGTTGTCAGTGACTTCGGTGGTCCGAATCCACCTTCCCCCACCAAAATCCTGTACGAAAGTACAGGATTTTTTCTTTACCGTTTTTATCGTTGGTTTTTGCCGAATTGGAGGAACTTTTGGCGGCGATTGGTAAAGCGAGTGTCGAAAAATATAAGAAAAATCAATGTAATTGGATATAATGCACAAAATTGCGTTAAAATATTATTTAAAATAGTACAAATTGTAATAAACCTCTTGAAAAATGCTAAATAATATAGTATTATAGTATTAACAAATACAAAAGGAGGATTTATTATGCCGACATTGAACACATCCAAGTATGCAACAAAGCGCCACAATCTCTTTTTGAGAGTGGCAAAGGGACACTTTGCTTCCAGTAACCGCCACAGTAATTATTATATCGACGTTGTTGCCCAGAAAGCGAGATTGTCTGAGGCAAAGGCAATAGCTGAGGAGCTTTGCTCTTATTTTTACACTTCAACGGTGGTTGATACAATCCTCTGCCTTGACGGCACGGAGGTTATAGGTGCGTGTCTTGCCGAACAGCTTACAGTGGCATCCTTTGTCAGTATGAATGCCCATAAGTCAATTTATGTAGTGACTCCCGAAACAACCAATTCAAGCCAGCTTTTGTTCCGTGAAAGCACAGTGCCCATGATAAACGGAAAGCACGTAATGGTGCTGGCAGTTTCCTATTCTTCGGGTAAGACCGTAGAAGTCGGAGGCC
>JAZRUG010000042.1:0-19697 GCA_045652425.1 Eubacteriales bacterium | reverse complement strand
GCCTACACAGAGGTGATGTCTTTGGAATTTTCTTCGGTATTTGCATACTTTTTAAAATACATAGAGGTAATGTTTTATTTATAGATAGTATTTTGAAATATGCTACAACGTAAAAACAACCCCGAAATAATCGAGGTTGTTTTATATTTAGTTTAAGTTAAACTTATTTCTTTTTCTTTGCAAGAACGATACCAACTACTACGCCTGCAATTACTACTACTGCTACGATAGCAATAATGATAATTGTCATGTTAGAGCCGCCTTCTTCATCAGCGTCGGGAGTTGTTGCATCGGGAGCTTCTGTTTCGTTAGCCGCGGGAGCGTCAGTTGCTGCGGGAGCCTCTGTAGCTGCGGGAGCATCAGTTGCTGCAGGAGCATCTGTAGCTGCAGGAGCGTCAGTTGCTACGGGAGCATCAGTTGCTGCGGGAGCCTCAGTTTCTGCAGGAACGTAAGCATCAATGAGAGCCTGGAAGCCGGAAGCATCAACACCTGCGGGAAGTTTAATATCTGTAATATCAGTAATTACAGAGTGAGCAAATGCAAGGTCAACCTTTTCACCGGTCCAACCGGAGAAATCTACTGTACATGCTGCAGGCATATTGTTTGTTGCGCCCATAGCTGCCTTGTTAATAGACCAAGAATTTTTGAAATCACCGCCGTTAATCTTGAGGTTAACAACACCGTCTGTGTTAAGCATACCTGTAGGTCCAACACAGTTGATGTCGCACTCGTAAGTACCGCCGTTAATTGTAATGTTTGCATTACCGGAAAAGCTCATCTTTGCCTGAACTGTACCAAAAAGCTGTCCGAGAACCTTTGTTGTTCCGCCGAGAGTAAGATTTACGTTAGCATTTTCCATAACAATAGGTTTGTCTCCGGATGTCGCTACCGTACCCCAAGCGCCGCCGGCAATGATGTTATATGTACCGGACATAACTGTCATTGTGGGATTTTCATCCTTACTTGCAGCATATCTGTGTCCGTTAGCAAGGCTAATGTAGTTCTGTGCAACACCTTCAAATGCATCGTCTGTAGGATAGCACTTAATGCCTTCGCCAATGTATGTGCAATATTCATCGAATGTAATTGCACGACCTGTAGATACTGTTGCGATATCAATGTTCTCCCAAATAGAAGAACCAAGAATAGATACCATTGCAGGAGTATTAACAATCATCTTTGCATCTGCTGTTTCACGGTAGTCAACACCGTTGTAAACAGATGTGAACTTAATTACGTTGTTCTTAAAGTTAGCTGTAAATACGTCTCTTACAGACGCACCGTTACCCCAGGATTCAAGTTCACCGAAGTAAACGGGACCGCAAATAACTATAGTACCGCCTGTTTCAGCAAGCATTTCAGTTGCCTGATAGAAAGCTGTCTGGAGGTGATAGTTGGGGTGATCAGCATCGGGAGTGAATTTTTCATGGTCTGTAGGCTTCAAGGGGTTTTCAGCGTCTGTACCTGTACCGTCACCGGTAAGTTCGCCTGTTACTACATAATTTTCGTCTCTGGGAGCATCCTTAATAAAGATAACTTTATCGCTTCCGGGAACGAGTTTTGTGGGATCAGCACCGGGTTCAGTTGCGGGAGCTGCAAATACGCTTACTGCAAACAATGATGCAATCATAGCAACTGACAATGCCAAAACCAAAAGTTTTGCAAAGTTTTTCATAATAAAACTCTCCTTTATAATTTTTTTCGGATTTTAGCTTCAAACCGAGATTAGAGCTACCGATATATTTAACAGAAGTATTATATCACATTTTTGGCTTTTTTTCAATCGGTTTATATTATTTTTGTATGGTTAAACAAAAACACAGTTGTTTTTTTGTACACCAAAACAAATCTTTAAATTTTAACAATAAATAGACTTTCATTTTTTTATTCTACTGCTTTTTAAAGCAAACAAAAAACTGTTTCTCCACGAAACAGTTTTTTGATTTTAAATGTTTTTATTTATTTTTTCTTGGCGAGTAATACTATTATTGCAACGCCCAGTCCGCCCAATACAACAACAGCGGCAACTATAACTATAATGAGAATAAGTGTCAGATTGCTACTGCTCTCTTGGGTATCATTGGGAACCGTATTATCTTTTTCCTCTTCCTCGTCGACTTTATCTGTTTCGATATCAGCAGGTGATTCATCGTCAACAACAGAAGTAACCGCTTGAGTTTCAGGTGCTTTTGTTTCGGGAGCTGCAGTTTCAGGTGCCGCAGTTTCCGGAATGGCATCTTTGTCAACCATAGCAAGAAGATCAGCTTCGGTGACACCTTCGGGAAGTTTAACAGTATCAAAATCAAGAGAAACCGCAAAAGCTCGTGCCAAATCTTTCGTTTCGCCGGTAAATCCCGAAAAATCAAGAACTGATAATGCAGGAGCGTTTTTAGAAATAGATGGAGCAGTTTTGCAAATCGACCACGCTTCGCTGAAATCTCCACCGTTTATTATAACATCAACGGTACCGTCTGTATTAGTCATACCTGTCGGTCCGACACCGAAAATGTCACAAGCATATTTACCGCCGTTTATGGTAATATTAGCGTGTCCGCTGAAATCCGTATTCTTTCCGATAGTTCCGTTAATTGCACCAAGAACTGTAGTAGAACCTTCAAGAGTCAAATAAGTCGTAGCGTTTGTCATTTCCTTGCCTATAGAAACACCCCAAAGACCGCCGACAATCTTGTTATACGTACCTGACTGAACAGTAAGCGTAGGAATCTGGTCATCGCCTCTTGCATATCTGTGTCCACCTGAAAGGCTTACGTAATTCGCAGCCACTTCGTTATATGCGGAATCTGCAGGATGAGTATCAACACCCTCGCCTATAAGCGTAGGATGGCTTCCGAAAGACATAACACGTTCGGTACCAATAGTCTCAATAGTTATATTTTCCCAAATAGATGAACCGAGAACACCTATCTCTGCAGGAGTTTCAAGGGTTATTTTTGCCCCTGCATCTTTACGGTAGTCTACACCGTTGTAAACAGACGTAAACTTAATAACCTTTTTGCTTCCCCACTTATAAGTGAATACGTCCTTTGTCGTTCCACCCGAGCCATAGCTTTCATTTAATCCAAAATGAACGGGACCGCAAATAACTATGGTTCCGCCGTCATCTCCCAACACTTCGGTTGCCTGATAAAAGGCTGTCTGCAAATAATTTTTAGGATTTGCTTCTGCCGGATTAAATTCCTCGTGATTTGCGGGAATAAAAGGATTTTCCGCATCAAATCCGCTTCCGTCTCCCGTAAGTTTTCCACCGGCAGGCGCATCTTTTATAAATATTACTCTTTCGCTGGTTGGCTGAAGTGTTGCAGGATCAACTCTTTTCTTTGCCTCTGCTGCAGATGCCGAAAAGACCGCAGTAACCGCTATTGCAACAACGACAAGAGCCAAAACAAGCATTTTTAAACTCTGTTTCATATAGTACACTCTCCTATATCTTAATTTTTATATCTTTGACATTATATCAAAATCTCGAAAAACATTCAATGTCTTTATTTGACTCAAAAACATAAAATTGTGTCTTTATTTTAAAAAGAGATTGTTTTTCAAAAAAATTCATTAATGTTTTGCGTATGCAATCTTGAGCATTTTCTCTACTTCTCTGCCGATTATATCTGCCATACGTAAGAATCCCGCATCATTGGGATGTGCGCCGTCAACGGTATATACGTTTCCGTATCTTCCGCCGAACATAGTATTTCCGTCAATATAGCTTACAAGCTTATCTCCTTGGGAAAGAGCGTACATATAAGTATCAAATATTATCTGCTTACGCTTTATAAGATCCTCGTTTGGATAGTGAACTTTTGGACCTGTAACAAATACAATCGGGGTATCGGGATTCTTCTCTCTGTACGTCTTGTATAAGGGCAAATGTGTTGCCTTCAAATGTTCTGCATTGGGAGCATTATAGTCGTAATCGCACACAAATACGGATACATCAAGACTTGCAAGATATTCAGCAATCTCTTTTTCGCCCTTTGCGCTTCCCGAGAAACCTAAATTTATATGGTCGCAATCAAGATCGTGTGAAATTATCGCCTGATAACTGTTACTCGGCTTTGAAGCACATCCCCCCTGTGTAATTGATGAACCGTAATACAATACGGGCTTTGCGTATTTATATTTATCTCCGCTTTCAACGTACGAACCATCTCTCAATCCCACATAAAGCTCATCAACCCTGTTATACAAAGGAAAGTTAATTTCAAAGCAGCGTCTTTTCTTTCCGTTGAGGTATGCAATCGACTCATATCCGTCGGTCATATCTTTTGGGGGAACAAAAGTCTTTACGTAAGTACAAGTTCCGTCTTCAACTTCATAAAGGTCGAATCCGGAAGCACCCGTTCTCGGCATGTGTGAAAAGTTTCTTACCATGGGAAACACACATTTAATTGCTACATAATCGGAATCTGTGGTAAAACGCACTCTACCACCCGCAGTATTGAAATTCAAAGAAGCAACACCTTTACTTACCGATTCGGCAACGTTTTCGGGCATTCTTTTAAACACGTCAAGCTCTTCAAGATAAAGTCCATACAAATCAAAAGGCGCTTTTTTTACGTCATAAAAGACTATATCTTTTTCCTCGAGGGAAGTTTTTACCTCAAGGTTTTTGTCTACCTTGGCTATGTCATCTTCAATAATTCTCTTCTCTTCTGCCATAATATCACCCTTTTTTATCATAATATGTTCTTTTTTCATTTTATCACACGCATAAAAAAAGTCAATACCGAAAATCGCTTGACATTTGCCGACATTTAATGCATAATAATAAGGATAGAATTATTTTTTTATTAAGAGGTTAAAATTATGGCTAAAGACAAGAAAATGGTAGAGGATATAACCTCTATGGACGTTGACTTCGCCCAATGGTATACCGATATATGCAAAAAGGCGGAGCTTATAGAATACACAAGCGTTAAGGGCTGTATGGTAATCAGACCTTACGGCTACGCTATTTGGGAGCTCATACAGAAAACTCTTGACACTATGTTCAAGGAACTCGGACACGAGAACGTATGTATGCCTATGTTCATTCCCGAAAGCCTTCTCAACAAAGAAAAAGACCACGTCGAAGGCTTTGCGCCCGAAGTTGCTTGGGTTACTCACGGCGGTAAGGAACAACTGGAAGAAAGACTTTGCGTTCGTCCTACCTCCGAAACTCTTTTCTGCGAACACTATGCAAATATTATCCATTCATACAGAGATTTGCCCAAACTTTATAACCAGTGGGTAAGCGTTGTAAGATGGGAAAAGACGACAAGACCTTTCCTCCGTTCAAGAGAATTTCTCTGGCAGGAAGGCCATACCATTCACGCTACGGCAGAAGAAGCAATCATCGAAACAGAACAGATGCTCAACGTATATGCAAAATTCTGTGAAGAATATCTTGCTATGCCCGTAGTTAAGGGTAAAAAGACAGAAAGCGATAAGTTTGCCGGTGCCGTTTCCACCTACGCTATTGAAGCATTGATGCACGACGGCAAAGCACTTCAGGCAGGTACTTCACACTACTTCGGCGACGGTTTTGCTAAAGCATTTGATATTATGTACACCGACAAGGAAAACAAGAAAGTATATCCCCACCAGACAAGCTGGGGTGTTACCACAAGACTTATCGGCGCTATCATTATGACTCACGGCGATGATTCAGGTTTAGTTCTTCCGCCCGCGGTTGCTCCCATTCAAACTGTTATTATTCCTATAGCACAGCACAAGGAAGGCGTACTCGAAAAATGCGAAGAAGTACGCGACAGACTTGCAAAGCAGTTCAGAGTTAAACTCGACGATACAGATAACTCTGCAGGCTGGAAGTTCTCCGAATACGAAATGAAGGGTGTTCCCGTACGTCTTGAAATGGGCCCCCGCGACATCGAAAACAATCAATGTGTTCTTGTAACAAGACACGACAGACAGAAATATATCGTTTCTCTCGATAACCTCGAAGCAGAAGTTGCAGAAAAGCTCCAAATGGTACGCGACGGTATATTCCAAAAGGCGCTTGAAAACCGCGAAAAGCACACATACGAATGTAAGTCTATCGACGAAATCAATGCTAAACTCGCTGAAAACGGCGACGGCTTTGTAAAAGCTATGTGGTGCGGAGACGAAGCTTGTGAAGACAAGGTAAAAGAACTTACAGGTGTAGGTTCAAGATGTATCCCCATGGACGGCGAACACTTCAGCGATACCTGCGTATGTTGCGGTAAAAAAGCAACACACATGGTTTACTGGGGCAAAGCATATTAATTTTTAATTAAAAGGAAATAATTATGTTCAAATACCGAAAAAAATTCGGCAAAAATAAAACATCGTTTGACTATACTACGGCAATTATTGCAATAGTATTGTCAGTTTTCGGCGTTTTTATGGTTGCAAGCGCAACGCAAGGGGAGATTATCTCCTACGTTACCAAGCAAGCCTTTGCGGTTTTTCTCGGTATTTGTTTTATGTTAATTATATCTTTTGTAAATTACGAAATTTTTCTTAATTCAAAACTATGTACAGCCTTATTTTCGGCATCGGTTGCCGTACTTATATTAACGCTCCTCGTGGGCAGAGGTCCGGGTAACCAAAGTTGGATTGAATTTGAAGGTATAGCGCTTAACGTTCAACCCTCGGAGTTTGTAAAAGTGTGCTTTATTATTACCTTTGCAAAACATCTTGATTCAATAAAGGGTAAAATCAACAAGCCGCTTAACATTTTATTTCTTATACTCCACGCAGGGATGATAACAGGTCTTATCGTTCTGCAAGGGGACCTCGGTTCTGCGCTCGTATTTATGTTTATTGCGATAGTTATGTGCTATACACAAGGGTTAAGTATTTTTTATCTGCTCGGCGGTTCGGCGGTAACCGTTCTTGCCGCCCCTTACATCTGGCAATTTTTAAAACCTTATCAACAACAGCGTATTCTTGTTGGATTCAACCCTGAATCCGATCCGTTAGGATACGGATACCAACAGATACTTTCAAAAGAAGCAATAACGGCAGGTTCGGTCTTTGGAACTGGATATATGGACTCAACTGTAGCGCCCACAATTCCCTACAACCACACCGATATGATATTTGCAGTAACCGCAGAAGAACTTGGACTTATAGGCGTAATATTACTTATGTTTTTACTTATCTTCCTTGTCTTCCGCATAATATCAACAGCATTTATCGCGCGTAAAGATATAGGCGCTGCAATATGCGGCGGAGTTGCCGCAATGATAGTGGCGCAGACAGTTGAAAACATCGGTATGTCCCTCGGTATTCTTCCCATAATCGGTATAACACTTCCCTTTATGAGCTACGGCGGCTCGTCAGTGTTAAGTTTGTTTATATCATTAGGGTTAGTGTTAAGCATATACCGTTACAGAAGCAAATACTTCTTTGAAAGAGAACCTACTTAAAAATGCGTGTGGCAAACCACACGCATTTTTTGTTTTACATTCTTTCAAGCTCTTCGAAGCAGTCTACGTCGCCCGTTCTTACAGGCATAACGCTGAAAGCAAAGCTGAAATTCTTTTCTTTTAGTTGCAATTTTTCATCAAGCTGTGTACCGCAAGATGCAGAACCTATACCGCTGTGCTTATAATCAATGCTGACGTAGGTTTCTTTTGCAGGTTCAAGCTCGTAATCATGAGCCTTTTCCGTCAAATACTCTGCGCTGAAATGCGATACTCCAAACTCAAAGCCACTCTTCTTGATAAACATCAAACCGTGTCCTACGGCAGACGCTACTGTTGCCCACTTCGTATTATAATGAGATGAGTTTTCTTGCGGTCTGACGTAATGTTCAAAGTTATCTGTAGCCGTCGTCTTGTATACACCCATTTTTGCTTCAAGCTTCTTGTCAACGTAACTTTCAACAGGACCGTATCCGAAATACTTAACGTATTCCGCCCCCGCCTTCATAACGAACTCGTATCCGAATCTCGGCAACCAAGTTGCGACGGGATCAACGTCAACGTTAGTGGCAATTTCAAGTCTTCCGTCGTTAGTAATAGTATATGCAACCTGAAGTTTGCATACAGGCATCACAACGAACGAGCATACCGCCAAAGAAGCAACTACAGTTACGCTTTCGTTATCTGCGTGTTCAACTTCAATCGAATAGCACTTCGTCTTGCAAGTATGGAAGAACTCTTTTTCCCACTGTACTCTGATTTTCCTGTCGTTATCGATGGGCGCACGCCATATTCTCGGTCTTACAGCCTTCTCAAGCATTTCCTTGCCTTCGTCTTTAATGCTTACAAGCAAACCTCTGAGTCTGTCAAAACTATAGGTTATTTCGCCGACATTAACGCTTATATATTTTTCACATTCAGTATATTCAACGTCGCTAACCTTTGGCGAACCATTTACAATTTCATGTTCACATGGGATTTCAAACTGATCGTGACCAATCTCATAGAATGTATCTGCCCATTCTGTCGCGCAGTTAGTTACAAAAGTAAAATTCAAATAACTGTAACCGTATCCTCCCGAAATATCAATTACTATTTCAGCGGTTTCAAAAGGCGCAATATCGAGAGAATTGATAACTCCCTCTTTTATAACCTTTCCGTTACATTCAATATTCCAAACAATATCAATATCACTGAGGTCGCTGAAGTTTCGAAGATTCTTTACTTCAAATAATCCCTTTTCAATATCTTTAACCTTAATTCTATATGGCTTATAAACCTGCTTCATTTCGAGCATACCGGTGTGAACTCGTCTGTCTGGATATACAAGACCGTCAACGCAGAAGTTACCGTCGTTGGGGAAGTCCCCAAAGTCGCCGCCGTAAGTAAAGCCTTTTTTGCCTTTACCGTCTACGTCTATCTGTACGCTGTGGTCGGTATATTCCCAAACGCAACCGCCGAAGAAACGGTCGTTATCATATATAACTTCCCAATAGTCAGATATATCACCGGGGCCGTTACCCATAGCGTGACTGTATTCACATAGAAATAACGCCTGTGTATATTCGGGAATACTGAAGTAATTCTTGCAGTATTCAACGGAAGGATACATACGGCTTTCCATATCGACAACGTCAACTTGCTGTATCTTGTTTGCATAAAGCTCTGCATTTGCACCCTCGTAGTGAATGAGTCTGCTGTTATCGCGGCTCTTTATCCAACGGCTCATAGCCTTGAAGTTACAACCGTAACCGGCTTCGTTACCGAGGGACCAGAAAATTACACACGCGTGGTTCTTATCCCTCTCGACCATAAGTTTTGCCCTGTCGACGTAAGCGTGTTCCCATTCGGGATTATCAGAAATATAGTGACGAGTAAACTGTCTTGTCAAATTCTGGTTGGTATAATCCATACCGTGAGTTTCAATATCCGCCTCGTCAACAACGTAAAAACCAAGCCTGTCGCAAAGTTCGAGGAATCTCGGGTCATTAGGGTAATGGCTGGTTCTTATCATATTAACGTTGTGGCGTTTAAGTATGTAAAGGTCTTCTAACATATGCTCTATAGGAGTAACGTGACCGAGCAAATGATGGCTGTCGTGTCGATTTACGCCCTTTGCCTTAACCTTTTTGCCGTTTATGAGAATAACGTTATCTATAATTTCATATTTTCTGAAACCAACGTCAATCTTTATATACTCGTTTTCGTAAACAAGATAGAGTTCATAAAGAAGAGGGGATTCATCACTCCAAAGTTCAGGTGATGCGACACCAAATGATATCCCGTAAGCACTGTCGAAACTGCCTCTTCTAACAAGCTCACCGTTAGGTGAATAGAACAAGTATTCAACCTCTCCGCCGCCGATAACATCTGTATCAATAGACAAAGTTGCATCTTCGTAAAGGTCGTCAAGTTCGGGAAGCACGAATATATCTCTGATATGGTTCTCGTTTCTGAAAAGGAGAAATACTTCTCTGAAAATACCCGAATATCTGTACATATCCTGGTCTTCAAGATAGCTTCCGTCGCACCATTTCAACACGAGCACTTTGATAGTATTTTTACCAACCTTTACAAAATCGGTTATATCAATCTCGCTTGACATATGGCTGACCTGGCTGTATCCTGCAAATGAATCGTTTATCCAAAGATAGAAACAAGATTCAACGCCTTCAAAATTTATATAAGTCTTTTTGTCGGCAATATCATCAGCAGCAATAGTAAATTCGCGCATATAGAGTCCGCAAGGGATATCATCAGGGATATGAGGCGGATCTATGGGAAAAGGATAACGTACGTTTGTATAATTCGGCGTATCATAACCGCGACCGAGGTAAGTCTGCCAGCTTGACGGAACATCAATTCTATCATTGTCAGCGCAGTTAACGTCATAAGTATTAATTTCCTCAACGTCATAAACAGTTGAATACCACCTAAAGCTCCATTCTCCGCAAAGCGTCTTCAAATATTCTGATTTTGAACGCTGTCCCTTTTTCGCGCCCTCAAAGGTTGCATAGGGAATGTAATACGCTCTCGGTTCTTCGCAATTGTAGTGTAATACTTCTAAATTTCGATGATAATTCGGTAGTTTGATCATAACCAATTTTACCTCTCTGCAGTTTTATCGTTTGATTACATTATATCATATCAAATAACGGTTAAAAATAAACAATATTCAAATATACATACACAAAGTTAAATTATTTTATCAAAACAAGGTCTTTTAGATGTACATTATTTTATAAAAACAATTTACTCGCTGATAATACGCTTAAATCCCTTCAAAGCATATCCGTCATTAAGTTTGTCAACCGGAAGAACCTCAACAACGTCGTATAATGCCTCTATGCACTCATTATCTCCGATATATACGGCAACGTGGCATACGGTATCTGTATAAGGTCTGCGGTAAAACACCAGATCCCCCGGAATCAGTTCTTCTCTTTTTATTTCATGCAATTTTGGATCAGCCCACATAAGCCTCGAATTATATTCTTCTTCAACCGAATGTTGCACCGGCGACAAACCGTCGGGATATATACCGATAGCATACATACACTGGAGGACAAGTCCCGAGCAATCAACCCCTTGCCCCGGTTTCCCCGATGCACCGACTATATATGGGGTAGGCGTATCAATATACGTTTTTGCAGTATTGATAAAAACCTCTCTTATTTCTTTTGCTGTATAATTTTTCTTTATTGCAACGGGCGCCACGTATGTACCGAGTGTGTTCCATTCTTCTTCGCTGAAACCTAATGCCAACCACGTATCAAGGTTAACGGAACCTGTCATCTCAAGCCCCTTTTGCCATTGAAAAAAAGCAACTCTGTCAACCGTTTCCTGATTAAAATATCCCGACACTTCCATTTCGAGCGCACTCTGGACTTTAGCTACTTTAAGCCCCATTACGTAATCCAATAGCTTATATCCGCCCCCCTCGACCATTCCTGTTTCAAAACGGGGAACATACCAGCCGTCAGGCGCAATATAGCCTAAAACAGCTTCGGCTTCAACCAAAGACTCCGCCTTGGTTTCTTCCAACGTTTCTTCCAACGTTTCTTCCTCGGTTGTTAGTTCGAGAGTTATTTCTATTTCGCCCTCTTCGGCTATATTATTTCCACCTATGGTTTCGGGGTAATCTTTTTTTTCTTCCAAATATGTTTCTTTACCGTAATTCTTATTATCCGTGCAAGATACAAAAATAAAAGCAATTATAAAAATCACACACAAAAAAAGCACTTTATGTTTCATAAAATAATCTCCACACATTTTATTATTCATATTTTAACATCTATTTTCAATAATATCAAGGTTTTGACAAAAACTGTTGAAATATTATGTTTTTTATGTTAAAATAAGTCGTTGTTTATTCTTGTATATAATACAGTATTTTCCTCCATACTATTCCTGAAAGGAGGATATATACAATGAAAAACAACCTGAACAAATTTGGTATAGGCTTTATAATCGGCGTCTTGTTATTTGGAATAATGGCACTGATGTTTACGGCTTATCTCCAATATTAAAAAACGGTGATTATTTTGAGTATGAGAATTGATAAGCTGCTGTCTTCTATGGGACTTGCCTCCCGAACGGAATCGGCGAAAGCGGCAAAACAAGGTTTAATCAAGGTCAATGGTAAAGTCGTTTCAAAAGCAGATACAAAAGTAGACCCCGACGTTGACGTTATTGAGTATATGGGGAAAAATGTATCCTACAAGAAAAACATATATATAATGATGAACAAACCTTCAGGAGTCGTTTCATCAACCGACGGAAAAGACGGAGATACGGTTATTTCTCTTTTACCGGAAGAGCTGCAGAAATGCGGACTCTTCCCTTGCGGCAGGCTTGACAAAGATACGGTAGGGCTTCTTATTATTACAAACGACGGCGCTACATCTCATTATCTTTTATCGCCCAAAAGACACGTCAGTAAGATATATCACGTAAAAACCGCTTTACCGGTTACAGAAAACGACATAAAAATGCTTGAATACGGTGTACAATTGGATAAGGGCGACGTTGCCCGACCGGCACAGGTACAGCAGGTAGGCGAAGACGAGCTTTATATCACTATTGTAGAAGGTATGTACCACCAGATAAAACGTATGCTTGAAGCGGTAAACAATAAAGTTATTTTTCTTGAACGCGTGGAATTCGGCACGTTACCGCTTGACACAACGCTAAAAAGAGGCGAATGGCGGTATCTCACACAAGAAGAAATCGACATTCTTTTAAGACAGACAAAATAAAGGAGTTCACATATATGGATATCAACAAGACACTTGCCGAGGAATTCGGTATTAAACAAACACAGGTAGACAATACGGTTAAACTTATCGACGAGGGTAACACTATTCCCTTTATTGCTCGATACAGAAAAGAACTTACAGGTTCTCTTGACGACGAGATATTGAGAGACCTTTTTGACAGATTGAACTATTTGCGCAACTTGCAAAAGAGAAAAGAAGAAGTATTTAACCTTATTTCAGAGCAAGGCAAGATGACACCCGAAATCGAAAAAGCCTTGGCAGACGCAAAAATACTTACGGAAGTTGAAGATATTTACCGCCCCTATAAGCCACACAGAAAAACAAGAGCTTCGGTTGCAAGAGAAAAGGGGCTCGAACCTTTGTCTGCTCTTATTATGGAACAAAAGGCTTCATACGAAAAATCATTTGAAGAATATGCCGAAGAATACATAAATGAAGAAAAGGGTGTAATTACCACCGAAGAAGCGTTGGCGGGCGCATGCGATATTATCGCCGAAGACGTTTCAGATAACGCCGAATATAGAAAGAGTATCAGAAGCTTAACTTTCGGTTACGGAAAGATTACAACAAAACAAACCAAAGAAGAGGATTCCGTTTACGCACAGTATTACGATTTTTCAGGCAGTCTTAAAGACTTACCCGGACATAGGATATTGGCTATCAACCGCGCGGAAAAAGAAGAATTTATTAAAGCAGATATAGATATCGACAGTGATATCATTCTGAATTACCTCTTTAATCAGGTTATAACAGATATAAACAGCCCCGCAAAGAAATATATCTCTGCCGCTATAGTAGACAGCTACGACAGACTTATTTCTCCCTCTATAGAAAGAGAGATACGTTCAGCCCTCTTTGACGACGCAAGTGAAGGCGCAATAAAGCTTTTTGAAGAAAACCTCAAAAACTTGCTTATGTCTGCGCCATTAAAGGGCAAGACCGTTATGGGTTATGACCCCGGTTACCGTACAGGCTGTAAGTTGGCCGTTGTTGACAAAACAGGCAAAGTGCTTGATACAGCGGTTATCTATCCCACAAAGCCGCAGGAGAGAATAGAAGAATCGGCTGAAAAAGTTAAAAAGCTTATAAGAAAATACGGTGTTGATACAATTGCTATCGGCAATGGTACCGCATCAAAGGAAAGCGAAATATTTATTGCAAACGTATTGAAAGATATTCCCGAGGACGTAAAATACGCTATGGTAAGCGAGGCGGGCGCATCGGTTTACTCGGCTTCAAAATTGGGTACGGAAGAATTCCCCGATTTCGACGTAACCCAAAGAAGTGCTGTGTCAATTGCAAGAAGACTTCAGGACCCCTTGGCAGAGCTGGTTAAGATAGATCCGAAGTCGATAGGTGTAGGTCAGTATCAGCACGATATGAAACCCGCAAGACTCGACGCCGCATTAACAGGCGTTGTAGAAGACTGTGTTAACGCTGTAGGCGTCGACGTAAATACCGCAAGCTATTCCCTTCTTTCATATATTTCGGGAATTAATATGACCTCTGCAAAGAATATCGTAAAATACAGAGAAGAAAACGGCGAATTTACAAACAGAAAGCAAATCCTTAAGGTTCCCAAGATTGGCGCTAAAGCATTTGAACAGTGCGCAGGATTTTTGAGAGTATCAGGTTCCGATGAAATACTCGATAATACCGGCGTTCACCCCGAATCTTACGGCATTGCAAGAAGACTTCTCAAAAAATTCGGCCTTGACGATTCGGATATAGGTAACGAGAAAATAAAACTCCTTCGTATTAAAATAGATATGGAAGGTCAAAAGAAGGTTTGCGAAGAACTTGAAGTAGGCGAACCTACATTAGTAGATATAGTAAACGAACTCGAAAAGCCCGGAAGAGACGTTAGAGACAGCCTACCTCAGCCTATACTCCGTACCGACGTTATGGATATGAGTGACCTTACCCCCGGTATGCAGCTTACGGGAACGGTAAGAAACGTTATTGACTTCGGAGCATTCGTTGATATCGGCGTTCACCAGGATGGTCTCGTACATATTTCGGAAATTTCCGACAGATTTATAAAGCATCCTTCCGAAGTTCTCTCGGTTGGTGATGTTGTAAACGTTAAGGTAAAAAGCGTTGACTTAAACAAAAAACGTATCGCTCTCACCATGAAAGATACAATATAACTCTAATATATTAGAGTTTGGTAATGGTTTTTCAAATTATGTATTCATAGTTTATTATTCTAAATTATGCAACTTGCACAAATGAGATAGTATAAATTTGGGGAAATAACATCTTTAAAAATTGGATGAAATTTGTTAGAATATTGTAGATGAAAAAGTATGTTTTCGGGTGCGGCAAAGACTGACCGTACTCTGAATTAATCTAGGAGGATTTTATAAATGGCAGGCTTATCATTTAGACACATTTACAAAAAGTATCCGGGCGGTGTAACAGCCGTATCCGATTTCTGTCTTGAAGTAAAAGACAAGGAATTCATTATCTTCGTTGGTCCTTCCGGTTGCGGTAAATCCACAACACTTCGTATGGTAGCAGGACTTGAAGAAATTACAGAAGGCGAGCTCTTTATCGGTGATAAGCTCGTTAACGATATTGCTCCTAAGGACAGAGATATCGCGATGGTTTTCCAGAACTACGCTCTCTATCCTCACATGACAGTATTTGACAATATGGCATTTGGTCTTAAGCTTAGAAAGACACCCAAAGAAGAAATCAAACGCCGCGTTGAAGAAGCAGCTCGTATCCTTGATATCAGCCACCTTCTTGACAGACGTCCTAAGGCTTTGTCCGGTGGTCAGAAGCAGCGTGTTGCGCTCGGTCGTGCGATCGTTCGTGAACCTCGTGTATTCCTTCTTGACGAACCTCTTTCAAACCTTGACGCTAAGCTCCGTGCAACCATGAGAACCGAGATTACAAAGATTCACCAGAAGCTCGGTACAACATTTATTTACGTAACTCACGACCAGGTAGAAGCTATGACAATGGCTACCAGAATCGTTGTTATGAAAGACGGTATCATCCAGCAGGTTGACACACCTCAAAACCTCTATGATGTTCCTGTTAACCTCTTCGTTGCAGGCTTTATCGGAACACCTCCTATGAACTTTGTTGAAGGTACCCTCGAAAAGAAGAAGAACGAAGAAGACGTTTACTTTGTATTCGGTGAAAACAGACTCAAGGTTCCGAAGGCTAAATTTGAAGATTCCAACCTTGACGAATACATCGGCAAGGAAGTTATCGCAGGTATCCGTCCTGAATGCTTGTATGATGATGAAGAAAGCCTTGCTAAGTTCTCTGAAACCGTTATCGAAACGGACGTTGAAGTTACAGAACTTATGGGTGCTGAAATCTACCTTTACCTCACAACATTTGAACAGAAGCTCACAGCACGTGTTTCCTCTCGTTCAAAGGTTAAAGCAGGCGACAAGGTTAAGATTGCTATCGAAATTGATAGAATGCACATCTTTGATAAAGATACAGAAAGATGCATCGTTCATTAATCTGAATAACGAACATAATTACACCCTCGGTTTTTCCGAGGGTGTTTTTTCGCGTTCTACACCACTTTAGTCATTCCGAGTGAAGCGACCAACGGAAGCGTAATCGAAGAATCTCATTATCTCTATGCACAAATATCAAACAAGCAGACACTTTGTAAGCCCTTTCCTGTGGGAAGGGCTTACATAGCATCTACTCACTCAACAAAACTACACCGTGGTAAACAGACGCATACCATCAAACAGAGTAAAGTTTGCACAAATAATATGACCTTCTCCAGTGGGAGAAGGTGGCTCGGCGATACACAAACAATAAACACCACAAAAGTTCATCGCCGAGTCGGATGAGGTTGTCTCTAAAAAAATTGTAATATAAGTACACATAGATTATAAAAAAGCTTCCCTTTCTGTATTTACAGAAAAGAAAGCTTGTTTTTATTATTTATACTATTACGCTATAAGCGCTTCGCCTACTATGTGCGCAAGAATCGCATCAACGTCTGCGCTGTCGGTTACGCCCTCACCGTCGATATCACCTGCAAATTCGCGGATATCGTTTTCGGTAAAGCTGTTTTCTGCTAACGCCTTTTTAACCATTAAAGCATCATATACAGTTGCTATTCCATCGCCGTCGATATCTCCTTTGACTACAACAGTCAATTCTTGACCGTCAGCAGATATTTTACTTCCCGTTCCAACAACACCGTTTGTTGATGTAATTGTTATGCTCTCATTGTTAACCAACTCAGCAAACTCCTCAACCGTTATTGCTTTTCCATCTGCAGAGGGAATACCAACAACAACTGTGCCAAAGTTTTGGGTTGCAACCATTTCAAAATCCATTGCACTTAAAGCATCTTCAAATGTTGCCGGAGGAACATACTCAAAAGATTCTTTCACTTCATCTTCACATCCGGAACATTTTTTCACCTTAATTCCTTCCGTATCGGGTGTAGCTTCTGTTTCTATCTGCCACTCTCCGTATGTATGTTCTTTCTTTGGTATTAACAAATAATCATAATATGAAGTTATTGAACTTAATGAAAAGCCATATTTCACAACAGAGCCATCTGAAGTCAATCTTATACGTACCGTATCACCGCTTACTGTAACTGTTTTACCCGCCAAATCACTTCCTGTATATGTTCCCAACAAAGCATTTGTTCCATCGTATATGTATATTTTGTCATACTTGCTTTCAAGCAATGTTTTACTCGAGAATACCAACGCGAGCGATAAAGCTCCTTCATCTGTATAATAATACGATTTATCACAATTGTTGGCATAGTTATGGTCTGATTCCGGAAGTCCTTCCATTACAACATTTTCATAAAGACGAATACTATTACATATTGTGCATTTGCTTGTTACAGAACCTACTTGAGTACAAGTAGAATCTATTCGATTAGTTTCTTCAAAGTTATGCTCACAATAAATTTTGTAATAATGCAGCTGCGAATCCTCATAATTGCCTATACCGCTTATAAGAACATTAGCTTCACCTATCTCTGTGTTATTGGAATAAACCAAAGTATAATCCTCACCTAAAACCAAGGTTTCTCCTGTGCGGTCATAAGTTAATATAGGATTTTGAGTATATTCCGATTTCACGCCATCAAAAACTACGTCGCAAATATTACTTACTGTACATTCTGTCAACAATCGCTTTCTTACCGTAACAGTTACATTACCTACAACTCCGCCATAAGTCAATGTAATCTCTTGTTTACCCAAAATTGCTGAATTATAGTTTCCAATAGTACAATCAGCTCCGGTTACAGTTATCGTAGTACCGTTATCATAAGTAACCAAAACAGATATGTTATTTATCATTTCGGGAACATTGAAATAAAGCGTTGGAACTGTTTTAAGTGTAACTGATGCAATATACTTTTCGGTCAATCCATCAATTGCGTTTTGTAATATTATAATATGATTTGTGCTATCTTCTGAAGTAATATTGTTTACAAGAGCAGTTTCTGCATTATTTATTGCAGTTGTTAAAACCGCAAAGCTTTTTGCGGAATAAGACTGATAGGTATATCCTTTTGCTGTAGTCAACACCTCTTGTAAATTGAAATAGTTTTCGTTTCTGATAAATTCTGCCGTTAACGTTACAGCATCATCAGGCATAATAAAGCTTCCGTTTTCTACAATGATTCCATTGTAAGAAAGCGAGTCTTCAGTATAAACATATCCGCTGTTTTCTGTTACGCTTACATTTACAGTTGATTCAATTTCGGCACTCGTAGGCGCGTTGATTTTACCGCCATCAGCCTGTGTAGTTATCGGCTGACGTCTTTTGGTAAATACAGCAGTATACGTTTCGTCTCCTCTTGCAACTATCGTACTGTTTGCTGACGTAGAAACCGTTGCACCTGACAAGTCAATCCATTTTGAGAAATCATACTTGAAAGTAGGTGTTGCGGTAACATTTATTTTTGTACCACCAATAGTTTCAACTTCACTCAAAGAGACAGTTCCCTTTTCTATATCTTCGCTCACAAAATAAAGGGTACACGGATTGCCAACCGTTGGTATTGGGTCAACATTATCTTTTATTCCGTCGCCATCATAATCTACAAATGTTGAACTAGAGCCGTTGTTGTATAAAGTAAAATTATTGCCTTGGTGGTCAAACAATGTATATACAGAAACACTTGATTTAAATACAACACCAGCCTCGGATTTGTTTTCTAAAACCACATTGGATGCTTTTACATATGAAACGTTCTGCTGTTCTGTTCCGTTGAATATTATTGTTCCTTTTTCGTACGAATCACCATATCCACCGCGTGTAAATGTATAATTACCACCTATATATAACTTCGCTTCATTGTCTTGTCTTAAATACGTATATTCTATTTTTGCATCATTCTTTACGATTATTTCGTTATGATTATATATATATGCGTAATTATCACCTGAACCGGACGCCCCATACGATGTTAAATTATTAACGGTCAGTCTACCACAAACCTCTAAATCACCGGTACTACCCAAGCCCTTTATATCGCCATCAATACGTATATCTTCATCTTGAGGAATAATTAGCTTATTATTTCTATTACCAGCGCTTGAATATAATGTAACATTCACTTCTGCTTTGACATCTGTTCTTAAATGCACTGCCCCAGTAACATATATTCGTTTATAATCTGAAATTTGATCAAACGAAATTCCATTATATACTTGTGTAACATAACCGTTATTATCCAATGGATTTCCATTCAACGCATAATGTCCATAAACACTTATTGATGATAAATACTTAATCCCTTTGGGGTTTTGTACGTCAATGTTATATGCTTTTAAATATGAAACGTTCTGTTGTTCTGTTCCATTGAATATTATTGTTCCTTTTTCGTACGAATCACCATATCCACCGCGTGTAAATGTATAATTACCACCTATATACAACTTCGCTTCATTGTCTTGTCTTAAATACGTATATTCTATTTTTGCATCATTCTTTACGATTATTTCATTATGATTATATATATATGCGTAATTATCACCTGAAC
>JAZRUG010000041.1:0-14512 GCA_045652425.1 Eubacteriales bacterium | reverse complement strand
AATATTATTGTTCCTGCTGTTATTTTTGAATAATCACTTAAGTATACACTAAAATTCCCACCTATACCAAGCGATGCATTGCTTTTTTCTTGTATTAAATTAGATTGCCTCTCAATAGTAAAATCTCCATCAACCTGCATCTCCCCTTCGTTTCTTGTTTCATATACCTTATCACGATATGTTGGAGCATTATGGTTATAATCACCTTTTATTTTCACAATGCCTTTATTATAAAACGAGGTATACGATCCTAGGTTTATATTACCACCTATATTTACATGCTCTCCATCTGGTACAGTTAATGTACAATTTGACAAGCTTATGTTTCCATCAAAATAGTCTCCGGTATAAATAGAATTATTTTCAATCACATCTGAAGCGCCACGCAAATTTGTATTTGATGTTATTGTCCACGTACCAAAATCGGTTACACTACGATTTTCTTTAGGTATAGCTTTTATATAATCCTTAACTCCATCAATATATTTTGTATAAGCATCTTCTGTATCAAATACCCCCTCCACACTTTGTACATAGCCATATAGATTATATATTTCGTTATACTCTGCAAGATTTTTACATTCTTCATACGAAGCTTTTTTTACTGCCACATAAGCATTATACAATGTTTCATACTTTTGTATCTCACCGCTATCAAATTGACTTCCAAAAATCGCTGCCTTATTCTCCACACTTTCTGCGAGATCATCCGCATAATTTTTCAGCATTAATGCAGATGTATATTCCGAATAATCAAGCCCTAACCATTTTATAAATACAACATTATTTAAGAACTTAACTGCTTTCACAAATATACCACATACGCCTGCAACATTACTTGATAAGCCTTTTATTCCTTCTTCTATAAGCTTTTCTGCACTTTCGCTTAAAACCTCATAAGCTTTATCAATAAAGAAATCCTCGGCAAGATATGCAAGCATTCCATCGCTTATTTGCTTCTTTAATCTTACCATTCCTTTGTACAAATCAGATGAAGAATCTTGTGTATCTATAATATCTTGTATTAACCCCAATTCTACTTCCTGAATTGTCAAATATAACGTCAAACTTTTCATAAAGTCTAACGCATCTTCCGCGGTTCCAATAATATCATTGGCTATACTAATAGAATTTGACAATTGAGATTTCAAACTTGGAAGTTTAGGCTCTATTTCGGTAAAATACTCTTTATAATACTCAAACCACGAATCAAGATAACTACCATACAATTCATCTTTATCCATAGTATCATATTTTAATTTATTTTGATAATGGCTTTCTATGCCAATTGCACAAATCTCCAAAAAATCCTTTATCCATTCAAGTTGCTTATTTCCGGATGAAGCAATGTCAGTTAAGTTAAAATCTGTATCACATACAGCGCTCAAAAACTTTTGGTTTGCCGCATCTAATTCATCATTATATGCAAAACTGCTTAACCCCATTTCATCAGATAGTTTTTTTGATAGTGATTCTATATCTAATGCTATATTTACTCCGTGTATTGCCGCCGAGGAAATAAAATGCCGTGTAGTTATGTATTCATTTATAATATTGGTTGTAACTTCTTGTGTATCAACCTTTTGCTGTAAAAAATATAAATTATTTGTCAAGTAATGCGAATACCCATAAAACAAATCGGAATAATAGATATATTCTTCCTCTGTCTCGATTTCTTCGGGAGCATTGGTTACAGTTGCATCTGCTACAGACGCGCCCAGCGATATGCTCATTATCAAAATCATAGTTATTAGAATCACATATAGGGACTTCTTCATATAAATAATTCTCCTTATACAATAAAAATACAAATATTAGAAAAAATAATCGAGTAGTTTTCTGTTTTGATTATAGCAAACATCTTGAAAAAAGTAAATACCTATGTATTTATTTCTACGTAAATTCATCCGTTTTCACGGCGGCACCAAGGCACCGCCCTACAATATAGAGCTATAGTTTTTGAAAGGGATTTCAAAAGGGAAAACTTTTTTCAAAAAGTTTTCCCTTTTGTCAATAGAACAATAAACAAAAAGAACCGCCGAAAAATCGACGGTTCTGATTTTGTTTTAGATAATCTTATTATTTCTTATTCAGAAATTAAAGACCTTTCTGCATTTCTTCAACTGCTTCAAGAACAGCATTTGCCATATATTCAACCTGCTCATCATCGATACCGTAGAGAGGAAGGTGTGTGAATCTGTGGTCAAATACTTCGTTAGCTACAGGGCAAGAAGCAGACATAGCTTCTACATCATAACCGAGCTGCTTGAGAATGTTGAATCTGTAAAGAGGACCGAAGTGAGGAAGGTTTGTAACGCCCTTAGCTTCGAGTTTCTTTCTGAGTACCTGAACGTCGCCGCCAGCCTTTACAGGATCGATCTGGAGCAAGTAGAGGTGGAATGTAGGCTGAACGTCGTCGCCACCGATATCCTGAGGAATAATAGCGTCGTTAGCCTTGAACTTTTCTGTAAGATATGCAGCGTTAGCGCGTCTCTTAGCAATAATTTCTTCGTTACGAGCTACCTGGAGCTTAAGACCGATAGCCTGAATTTCTGTTGTAGAGCTGTTGAGAGCTACGAAAGGACCGTATTTACCGGGCATAGCGTCAACGTTGTAGAACCAGTTGTCAATAGGTTTAGCACCGAAGTCAGATCCGAAGAATCTGCAACGAGGCATCAAAGGACGCATTTCTTCAACGTTTGTGCAAACGATACCGCCTTCACCGAAAGATGTAACGTTCTTAACTTCGTGGAATGAGAATGCACCGAAGTCACCGATTGTACCGATTCTCTTGCCCTTGTAGATAGCACCGAATGCGTGTGCAGCATCTTCAAGAACTACGATATCCTTGTTGTATTCCTTAGTAACCTTCATGATTTCTTCCATGTTACAGGGGTAACCGCCGATATGTACCGGAACTACCATCTTTGTCTTGGGAGAGAGTTTCTTCTTGAGGTCTTCAGGGTCCATATTAATTGTGTTGGGAGCAACGTCACAGATAACGATCTTTGCGCCAACGGAAATAGGATATGCCATTGTAGCGATAAATGTGATAGCGGGAACGATAACTTCATCGCCGGGGCCAATGTTTGCATACTTATAAGCAATTTCGAAACCTGCTGTAGCGTTAGTTACGAAGAGAGAGTTCTCTGTTCCGAGGTACTTGTCACAAGCTTCTTCAGCAGCCTGAACGTGTACGTCGAGAGAGAGCTTACCGGGAGCTCTTGATACCTTGTCAAGATCATAGATCTTGTCAGCAACAGCCTTAAGTGCATTGTCATATTCAGCGCCCTGTCCCTGCATCATAAATTCAATAACCTTCATAAGGTCAGCTGCATTGTAGTTTTCACCTACTGCAGGCCACGGAACTTTGGTTTCACCAGTGTTATAACGGAAATCCGATGCTTTCTTTTTCATTGTAAAAATCTCCTTTTTTTAAAAGAAATTAAATATTTTTTTATCTATATCAATTATATCATCTGCAAATATGGTTGTCAATAAATATTTTTCAAATATTTATGCTCTAAAAGTACAAAAAACATATTTTTTTAGTGAATATTGTACAATACACTCCCCACTGGACAAAACAACTATTCACTTTCCCAAAAAGCATAAAGCCCGTTTATACGTACGTATCACCATATAGATAACAAAAGTGCACGGCAAAGAAACCGTGCACACTATTCGCTATGTATTACTTCAAAAGAGAAGCTGCATCCTTGTCGAGAATCATTGTTACATCGTTGTGATACTGAAGAACGGAGCACTGATTGTTAGGTGTTACGTCGCAGCAGAGAGCTTCGTAAAGAGCCTGAGCCTTGTTCTTACCGTTTGCAACAAGCACAATCTTCTTCGCATTCATAATTGTACCAACGCCCATAGTAATAGCCTTCTTGGGAACGAGATCAGCAGATTCAAAGAATCTTGAATTTGCTTCGATAGTGTTTTCTGTAAGCTCAACAACGTGTGTAATGTTGTAGAACTTATCACAAGGTTCGTTAAAACCGATATGACCGTTGTTACCAATACCGAGAACCTGAAGGTCAACGCCGCCTGCAGCTTTAATATCAGCTTCATAGCTTTCACAGAACTTATCTGTATCTTCTGCTGTACCGTCGGGTACTCTTGTATTTTCAAGCTTAATGTTAGTCTTGTTGAACAAATTCTTGTTCATAAAATAACGATAGCTCTGGTCGTTGGCGGGATCAATAGGATAATATTCATCAAGATTGAATGTACGAACGTTTGCAAAGTCGATTTCACCCGCCTGATTCTTTTCGGCAAGTCTTGTGTACAAACCTACGGGAGAAGAACCTGTAGCAAGGCCGAGTACGAATTTGGGCTTCTTCTTCATTTCTGCAGCTACAATTTCTGCTGCCTCTGCGCTAAGCTCTTCGTATGTATCGCATACGATTACTTTAATTTTGTTGAATTGCATTTCTTTTTTCATTATTTGTTACCCCTACTATTTATTTAATTTGTTTATTAGTTTACGATTCTTTTCCGCCTACAAATGTCTTTACAACGTTGTAATCGTTATCAAAAATAACTATATCTGCTCTCTTACCCTTTTCAAGCGTTCCTCTTGTTTCATCGCCGATAAGCTTTGCAGGTCCCGCCGTAGCAAGAGAAATAACTTCATAGTCTTCAAGTCCGGTATATTTCTTAAAGTTATAGAGTGACTTATTGAGAGTAAGTACGCTTCCGGCAATCGTTCCGTCTGGCAAACGGCACTCTATCCCCTTTTTCGTAAGCATCTGTCCGCCGAGATCGTATTCACCGTCTTCAAGTCCGCCGGCTCTCGTGCAATCGGTTATGAGAATAAGCTTATCTTTCTTTATCTTATATATAAGACTGAAAAGCCCGGGATTTATATGGAACGTATCTGCAATAAGCTCACAAGTTACGTCACTTGCAAGACAAGCGCCGACAGTACCGGGGTCTCTGTGATTTAAGGGAGTCATAGCATTAAACAAGTGCGTAGCATGGCTTATACCGGCATTAATCCCCGCCATCGCTTGTGCAAATGTCGCCGAAGTATGACCTATAGATACTACAATATTCGAATTATCTTTAACTTTCCTTATACCTTCCAATGCGCCCTCTGTTTCGGGAGCAACAGTGGTCAGTTTTATTACGTCTGAATTTCTTATAAGAAATTCAGCATCAATATTCTTTATGTTCTCTTCTTTTTGAGCGCCCTTATATTTTGGCGAAATGAACGGCCCCTCGGCATTCACACCGACAATCTGTGCGCCTGCGCCTTCAGACTTCATAAGTTCTCTTATAATATCAAAAACCTTTTCCAGCTGTTCTGTAGGCACTGTCATAGTAGTGGGAAGCCACGCGGTAACACCATTTTTCGTTATCGCTTTTGACATATCGGTCAAGCCTTTTTCGATTCCATCGGAGGAGTCCTCGCCCATATATCCGTGAATATGCAAGTCTATAAGTCCGGGAGCAATAATTCCGCCCTCGGCATCATACACCTCACCGAAGCCATAACCGCCTATATCTTTTTCATCGATAATATCAACTATCTTACTTGAAAAAACAAGCGTTTTGCCGACAACTTCGCCGTTCGGCATTATAATTTTTCCGTTTTTTATGTATTTCATATTATTTTTCTCCTGCATCTCACATACTCCCACAGATACATTATAGTATTGACCGTTCTTATTATACATTGATTTATGTTATTTGTTAATGTATTAATGTATCTTTTTTATAAAAAATATTTTCCTCTATCCAAAACCGACAAAATCTTTGCATTGTTTGTGATACCATAAATCTTACAAAACCAAAAAGCAGGTGATTTGCCCTATTGAAAGAATAATATACGGCGACGTGCTGATTGTCATAAATTTCAGTATGGATTTCCTCGCCCTCTTCATCACCGCCAAAATAATGCATATAAAACTCAATTCAAAAAAAATAACTCTCTCAAGTATTATTGGCGCTATATATTCGCTTGTAATTCTGTCGTTAAATCTACCGCGTTTCTTCAGTGGTATTATAAGCATTGCAATGGCGTTTTTACTTACCTTTACCGCATACGGAAAACAAAAGATTCAAACGTTTATAAAAAACACCATAGTTTTTTACATAGTAAATTTTGCTCTCGGCGGCGGAATAACCGCTATATGCAACCTTCTTAACGTTTGGCAAAACAAAAGAAACCTAATGATAAACGGCACGTTTGACGTTATTTACGGTGACCTTCCATTTGGTATTTTAGCGTTACTTGCTATATTATGCGGCATCTTTTCTCTTGTATCAGGAAAGATTATAAAAAAGAAAACAGCTGAAAAAACCTGTTCACTTTTAATTGCTTTCAACCAAAACACAATAACACTTGAAGCTCTTATAGATTCAGGCAATCTGTTACGAGAGCCGTTAAGCGGAAAACCGGTTATAGTCGCTTCATACAGCTATATGCGAAAACTTATCCCCATCGAGCTGATACCTCTGTTTAAGAGCAAAGATACAAGCTGTCTTGAAAACAATATTTTCTCTTCAAAAATCAGAATAATACCTATATCCACGGTAGGTGGTAACAATTTACTGTTCGGGCTTTTGGCGGACAAAGTTTTTCTTAACAAAAAAGAAATTGACGTATATATTGCCATAACGTCCGATAGAGATTCTTTCGGCGGTTTTCCCGCTGTAGTTCCTCTTGAAATAACACAATAAATTATAATGAAAAGGTGAAAAAAATGTTCAAAACCCTCTCAAAAATTTTAGAATACGTAAAGAAGATACTTCTCAAAAAAGAAAACGGAATTTATTACATAAACGGCCCCGAAACACTTCCGCCGCCGCTTGACACCGAAGAAGAAAACGAGTGTCTGAAAAAACTTTTGCAAAATGATACAAATGCAAAAAACAAGCTGGTCGAACATAATTTAAGACTTGTAGTTTATATAGCCAAAAAATTTGAAAACACAGGGGTAGGACTTGAAGACCTTATATCCATAGGCACTATCGGTCTTATAAAGGCAATAAACACGTTCAACCCCGAGAAGAATATTAAACTTGCCACGTACGCAAGTCGGTGTATTGAAAACGAAATACTTATGTACATAAGAAAAATAAATAACCACAAACTTGAAATATCAATAGATGAACCTATTAACATCGATTGGGACGGAAATGAGCTGTTGCTTTCCGATATATTAGGCTCTGACGGAGATTCGGTATACAGCGATCTTGAAATGGACGAAGACAGAAAGACGGTTAAAAAAGCCATAACCGAGCTAAACGACAGAGACAGGCTTATCATTACACTACGGTTTGGACTTGAATCGGGAAAGGAAAAAACTCAAAAAGAAGTTGCCGACCTCCTTGGAATTTCTCAATCTTACATTTCCCGTTTAGAAAAAAGAATTATTGAGAAGCTTAAAAAGGAAATCGGCAACAAGATTTAACTAAACAAATCCGCCAAATCTTCAAACCATTCAAGTATGCGAAAACGTATAACATATTTAGGTGTTTCAGAATCGGTAAGCACTTTTATTTGATTGGGCGTAAACCCCGTAGCGATTAGCTCTTCTTCTGCTTCCGCAGCCTCTACACAAAGCGGCGGAAACAGAACACACCACCAGTTTTGCCCTTCACTTTCGCCTATACTAACCTTCAAAGAATTATATCTGCCCGACGGAAGTCTGATATTACCGTACTCTCTTTCGGGATAATATTCCTCTCCTAAACTTACGGTAACATTATCGTTTTTTCCGGAGTTGCGAACAACGTTTTCAGCTATATTCTGAAGATTATCAAGGTTTTCGGCGTAAATATTTTTTGCCTCTGAAAGATTTGAACACTCTGCCGCCAAACGCGAAGTTTCCTCAACCAAAGCATCTCTGACAAGCAGTTTTACAGTTTGGTCTTCGGTGCTGTCGGAGTTTGCAAGAACGTGCAGACGAAGCGTGTTTTCATATATCTCTCCCTCGTCTCTCACCGGCAAAAACGGCATTATTAACATAAGTAAACATACTGAAATACAAAATGTAATTCTTGTTTTCATAATCTTTAAACCACCTCTTTCTGTTTTGAATTATTAACTGTTGTTCCCTTGTTTATTCAAATAATTTTTTCTTAATTTTGATTAATTTGGTTAATACAAAACAATAATCACAAAAAAGGGAGGTTTTGGTTATGTATACGGGAACACAGAAAAAAGCCGTGGTTCTAAAACCCGGCGTAAACAGTATAGTTGACGTGGCTTATTTCATTATTAAAGACGATTTCTCCAATGTAAAAGAATCTGAAATGGTAAGAGAAGCAAACAAAATACTGAATAATAATATAGTAGGAAATTACTTTTTTGAAGCAGAAAAAAAGGAAGAAACAAAAACTCAAAAAAATAGATTGACTTATTTTCTGTTAGGCGCGTTCCTTTCCTTTGTCTTGTGTACTCTATTCTTTCTTTTGTTAAAATAAACACAAAATATCATTTTATTCATATTGTATTCACAAACCTTTGTTATAATGTCTTTAAACTAAATTTGTGCGTTTTTAAAACATAAGAAGGTCTTGCACAGAACGCCCGGTGCATTACTTTTTCTTATGTACATATTAAGAAAAACAAAGCGTGGTTTTTGTACATGCTTTGTCTTTTCGTTTTGATTTTTTATTACTACTAATTTTTAATACTATTTGAAAGGATTTTTTATGCAGAAAAAAAACAACGCCAAACTTCGTGTTATAAGCCTTGGCGGTCTAAACGAAATTGGCAAAAACATTACTGTACTCGAATACCAAGACGATATAATCATAGTTGACTGCGGTCTTGGTTTTCCCGACAACGAAATGCTTGGGGTAGATTTGGTTATACCCGATATTTCATATCTCGAAAAAAATGCCTCAAAGATCAAGGGAATATTCCTTACTCACGGACATGAAGACCATATAGGCGCTATTCCCTACGTATTGCGTACAATCAATCCCCCCATATACGGAACCAAACTCACCTTGGGTATCATAGAAAACAAGTTGACAGAACACGTTCTCGATTACGAGCCCGAACTTATATGCGTAAAACCCGGAGATATTGTTAAGGCAGGGGTATTCAGCGTTGAATTCATACACGTTAACCATTCTATAGCCGATGCTTGCTGTTTAGCTATAAAAACACCTTTAGGTATGGTTATCCATTCCGGAGATTTCAAGCTTGACCTAACCCCCGTTGACGGAGATATTATGAACATTACAAGACTGGGTGAACTCGGAAACAAGGGTGTTACCCTGCTTCTCTGCGAATCGACCAACGCCGAAGAACCCGGATATACTATGTCTGAAAAAACGGTAGGCGCATCTTTGGAAAATATCTTTATGCACCACACAGATAAAAGAATCGTTATCGCAACGTTTTCTTCAAACGTTCACCGCGTTCAACAGATTATCAACACAAGCGAAAAGTACGGCAGAAAAGTCGCCGTCCTGGGCAGAAGTATGGTCAACATTGTTCGCGCGGCACACGAACTTGGTTATATGAACATTCCTGACGGAACGCTTATTGATATAAATGAAATCAAACGTTTCCGCCCTGACCAGTTAACGCTTGTTACAACGGGAAGTCAGGGAGAACCTATGTCTGCACTCTACAGAATGGCGTTTTCCGACCATGACAAAGTTATACTTGATTCAAACGACCTTGTTGTTATAAGCGCACATCCCATTCCGGGAAATGAAAAACTCGTTAACAAAATCATCAACGAGCTTATGAAAAAAGGAGTTTCGGTATTCCAAGACAACCTCATTGAAGTTCACGTTTCGGGACACGGCTGTCAAGAAGAATTAAAATTGATGCACGCTCTTACAAAGCCTAAATACTTCGTACCTATACACGGCGAATGCAGACACCTTATGCAGCACAGAAATCTCGCACTTCAAATGGGTATGTCACCTGAAAATATACTCGTAAGTGATATTGGTAAAGTTATTGAGCTGGATAAAAAAGGCATACGCTTCAACGGAACCGTTCCTTCGGGAAAAATCCTCGTTGACGGTTACGGTGTCGGAGACGTCGGAAATATAGTTCTCCGCGACAGACGGCACTTGGCTCTCGACGGACTTATCGTCGTAGTAGCTACTGTAGATATCGAGGAACGTACGGTTATTTCAGGTCCCGATATCATTTCAAGAGGCTTCGTCTATGTCAGAGAATCCGAAGAATTATTGGAGACTGTTAAAGATATTGCAACTGATGCAATTTGGAATTGTCTTGAAGATGACATAACCGATTGGACACATATGAAAAACCGCGTTAAAGACAAAGTCAGCAGATATCTCGTAGATAAAACCAACAGAAAACCTATGATTTTACCATTGATTATGAATGTGTAAATATAAATCTCAATTTTTTTACTTTTTTTACAAAAAATGTTGAAAATACTATTGCAATTAGCTTAAATTTGTGGTATTATATTCCTACTGTCTAAAAATATGTTTAAAAAAAGTTTTTACTATTCGGAGGATATATAAATGACTGTATTGGAAACTATTTTGGGGGCTATACTTTTAGTAGCTGCCGTATTTATCGTTATTGCAGTACTTATGCAGGAAGGCAAATCAAAGGGTATGGGCGCTGTAAGCGGCGGAAGCTCTGATACTTTTTTTGGTAAAACAAAGGGCAAAACATGGGAAAAGACTCTTGCAAAACTCACAACTATCATTGGTGTAGTTTTCGTTGTTATCGTTCTTGTTATGTTCGTTATCCAGAAAGATATTGACCCTGATGATCACTTCAATGAAAACCTTGACGCTCCCGATACAACTGTTGAAGAAACAGTAAAGGATGAGCCCGCTGAAAGCGCAGAAGTTACAACAAACGAAACAACTGCCGAAACAACTGCAGCTTAACTATTTAAAGAACTATCTTAATCCGCCTTCCCTTGAAGGCGGATTATTTTTTGATATTATAACAAACGTGCGTAAAGCAGTCGCACATATTGTTAAATTATTTTGGAGTATTATTTAATGGAATTAACAGAATTAAAAGAAAAAATAAAAGATTTTTTAAACGAAGAAGATGCCTCATATAAACCGTATGAATTGTATGAAATTCTTTGCGGAGACGAAAATGAATATGATATTTTTTATAAATCACTCGGCGCACTTGAAAAAGAAGGAGAACTTGTTTACACAAAAAAAGGAAAAATAATGGCGGTAAAATTCTCCGGTGTAGTTAAAGGTATTTTCAGAGCTTCAGCAAGAGGATTCGGATTCGTCACCCCCGACGGTGCTTTAAATAAAGAACGTGATATTTTTATATCACGCGACAATACCTTTGACGCAATCGAAGGTGATACGGTACTTGTAAGCCTTACCAAGCCTCGCAACAAAATAACACACGGTCAAAGTGAAGAAGGTAAGATAATAAAAATAGTTTCACACGGACTTAAAACCTTCACGGGTACGCTTCTCATTGTAAGAGGAAGAAACAAGGCAAGACCTATTTATTATATAGTTCCGGATAACAAAAAGCTTAATATCGATATAATAATTGAAAAATTTGACCTTGCCGATGCAGACGTCGGTGATAAAGTTGAAGTCGAAATAACCAAGTACCCGACAGGCAGAAATGCGGGTAAGGGTAAAATCATTACGGTATTTGGCGAAAGCGACTCGTTATATGCAAACTATAATGCAGTATTACACAGCCACAACATTAAAACACTCTTTCCTAAAAATGTACTGGAAGAAGCTGACAAGCTGGCAGAAAGCGATCTTTTTGTAAATGATAGACTTGACCTTCGAGGAAAAACAATTTTTACAATAGACGGAATTGATGCAAAAGACCTTGACGACGCTATATCTGTAGAAAAGACCGGTGAGGGTTACGTTCTCGGCGTTCATATAGCTGACGTATCAAACTACGTCACGGAAGGTTCTTGTCTTGACGAAGAGGCTATGGTACGCGGAACGAGCGTTTATTTCGCCGACAAAGTCGTTCCTATGTTACCCAAAGCCTTGTCGAACGGTATATGCTCACTCAATTCAGGTGTTGACAGATACACTCTTTCAGCCTTTGTTTCACTTGATAAAAACGGAAATATTCTTGACGTAGAGGTCAAAGAAAGTATTATAAATTCAAAAATACGAGGGGTATATTCAGAATTAAACGACGTTATTGAAAATAGTGATAAATCACCGTATTTTGAAAAGTATTCTTCTATTTTAAACGATACCTTGCCTACAATGCTTGAACTTTATGAAATTTTATCAAAGAAATCAGCCAAGCGCGGTGCGCTCGATATAGAAACAAGCGAAGCAAAAATTATAGTAAACGAGTACAACGAACCTACAGATATAATTAAAACAGAACGCGGTGTTTCGGAAATGCTTATAGAGCAGTTTATGCTTTGCGCAAACGAAGGAGTAGCTAATTGGCTTTCATGGCGTGATATGCCCTGCGTATACCGTATACACGAAGAACCGGATTCTGAAAAAATGCGAAGTTTTGATATTTTCGCCCACAATCTCGGCATCAACACAACGCCTCTTCATTCAAAAAAACTGCATCCTACTTCCCTCCGCAAAGTTTTAGGTGATGCAAAAGACAAAAATTTAGATACTATTCTTTCAAAAATATTGCTTCGCTCACTTATGAAAGCGAAATATTCTTCAAACTGTACACCTCACTTTGGTCTGGCAATTGATAAATACTGCCATTTCACTTCCCCAATAAGACGTTATCCCGACCTTGCAACACACAGAATCATAAAAAAAGTTTTAAGGAATGAGATTACAGATAAAAACATCGGTAAGTATATTGCATTTGCATCTCAAGCCGCAATAAATTCGAGTGAAAATGAAGTCAAAGCACAAATGGCGGAAAGAGATATTGAAGACCTATACAAATCTGTCTATATGATGAACTATATAGGCGATACCTTTAAAGGAGTTATCACAAGCGTAACGTCATTCGGATTCTTTGTTGAACTTGATAACACTTGTGAAGGATTGGTTCCGGTTTCTTCACTCGATGGTTACTATGAATTTGATGAAAGAAATTATACCCTTTCAAACGGCTTCGAAAAATTCTGTCTTGGTATGGAGGTTGAAGTCACTATCGAAGACGTAGATATAATTACCCGTAAAACCGATATGAGAATAGTGTAGTGCCATATTTATAGTTTGTATATTTTAGTCCTATAAAAATCAAAAAGTCCCCAAGAGATTTCTCTCTTGGGGACTTTTTGGTTTTAGAATCTCAATAAACTGTTAAATTCTTTACGAAATAATGACAGTTTATTTAGAAGTTAGAGATTAAAGATCATCTCCACCTGTGTTCCATTTGTCATCGCCACTAGAATCACCGGTACTAGCAGTAAGAACATCACAGGCATCAAACTTGATAACTTCCATTTCCGGAGCTACAAATTTCATAATACGTCTCCTTTCTATATATTTTTAAATTTTTTTATACATTAAAGTAAGCCTTTGCAATTGCACCGTATACTACGATTGCTTTTGCAAGATTTGCTTCATTCAAAGCAGAACCAGTCTTATCTGCATTAAGCTTTGCATATCTTGCAGGTGAGTATGCTACTACACCTGAATATACTACTGTTCCGTCTGCTTTTTCAAATGCCAAACAGCCGTATACATTCTCAAACATATGCGCTGCAGGTACTCCTGTGTATTTGCCTATGTAACAGCCGCCATGTTCTTCTGTCCATGTTGCATCTATTACTCTAGATTCATTTTCTCCAGGAATCAATACATCATACTTGTTGTAATCTTCCTCTGTCCAGAAGTATGCCTTTACTGATTTAGGTGTAAAGTCTACATTTGCATAGAAGTTGTAATCAAGTATTCCCTTCAAAGAAATTGATCCTTTTCTGAGAGTTACACTTTGATCTCTTGCAATTTTATCTTCTTTGCCTGCTGCTATGTTATAATTCAAGTTTACCATATCCTTGTATTCGTTCCAATCAAACGTCTGCAAGGATGCTTCCAACTCTGCATTCATCAATTCTTCTGTATTGTAATCGAAGTATACCTGTGCTGCTGCACCATAGTTCAATATTGATACACAAAGTTCTTTTTCTGCTCTATTGTTGTTTATCTGGTTCATACAGTACTGCTTTACGCTATAGGTTATTATTCTTCCGTAGCTGTATGTTCCATCTTCATTCAAATAGAACGGACGAATCGTTATCTTGTCTCCCCACTGTGCTGCTGCAATTCCGGGTGTAGTTGTTCTCCAGCGTCCGTCAGGATACTGTGTTGTTCCGGAACTATATACTACTGTAGAACCGTTTATTACGTAGTCGCCGTTAGCTGCATTGATTGCTGCATGTATTGCTGTTTCTGTTGTCAATGCTTTGTCTGCATTTCCTGTCGCAAATACAAGAAGTCCAAAGTTTTCTGCCTTAAACTGACTTGCCTTTGACATATCTTCCAATGCATAGTCAAAGTTTATCTTGATTTCGTCTATCAAGTTAAGGCTTGCTGTCATTCCGCCAGATGTCGGGAATACTGCATATTCTATTTCAGGCTTGGG
>JAZRUG010000040.1:0-35191 GCA_045652425.1 Eubacteriales bacterium | reverse complement strand
TTTAATTGCAATATCTCGTTTTCATATTGTTTTATATGTCTGTATTCTCTGGGCATAAAAATTCCTCCTATGGTAGTTATCTCTATTCTACCATAGGAGGTCCCTTTTTTCTACTGTACGTTTTTACTGGACTTGTGCAATCTTGATGATACCCCTTTTTTCTTTTAAAAGTTTTGAAGATATTCGTCTACAATATTCTGAAGCTCATCAAGGTTTGACGCGCGGTTTACTTTTTCTCTCGCTGCCGCAGCCCCCTTTTGTCCCTGAATATACCACGCTAAATGCTTACGCGCTTCCATAACGCCCGTATATTCACCTTTGTAGCCTATCATAAGCTTTATATGCTCCATAGCTACGTTCATTCGTTCTTCCATTGTGGGTGGCGTGTAAGTTATTCCCTCTAAATATGCCGTTATCTCTTCAAACAGAAATGGATTTCCCATAGCACCTCTCGCTATCATAAGTCCGTCGCACCCTGTATATTCAAGCATTCTCTTCGCATCATCTGCCGTGTTTATTCCGCCGTTTGCAATAACTGGTATATTTACAGCTTCTTTAACCGCTTTTATTATATCTATATTCACGGGATCTCGGTACATTTGCGCCTTTGTTCTGCCGTGTACGCAGATTGCCTTGGCTCCGTTTTCTTCTACTATCTTTGCAACTTCAACGGCGTTTATGTTATCGTCGTCCCAGCCCGAACGAATTTTTACGGTTACGGGAATATCTACAGCTCTTGATACGGCTTTGACTATCTCGCCCGCAAGTTTTGGATTTTTCATCAACGCGCTTCCGTCGCCGTTCCCCGCTATTTTTGGAACAGGACAACCCATATTTATGTCAATCCCTGATGGTAAACAGGTATTTTGACAAGCCTTATAATTATTTGTAGCCAATTTTTTCGCAGACTCTGCCATAATCTCGGGATCGCTTCCGAATATCTGTATAAAAAAAGGTGATTCGTCTTCCGAAAATGCCGCAAGAACAGCCGTTTTCGTATCATTATAATGCAATCCCTTTGCCGATATCATTTCCGACACGGTACATTCTGCCCCGAATTTGCGGCATACGCTTCTGAATGCGCGGTCTGATACCCCCGCCAACGGTGCTAAAAACAATCCGTGTTTTAACTCTATATTGCCGATTTTTAACATAAGTTACACCTCAAAAAGTTTAAATGCAGTTTCTGACATAACATATATACAGTTTTCTCTCTTTTTACCTCTGCTTGAAACAAATATACCTTCATCAAGACCATTAATTGCACCGGGTTTACCCGAAATTAACACTATTTGTATCTTCTCCTTGTTTGCATAAGGTTTTATCAAAACATTCTCTTCACTTGATACTCTAGACATACCGCCAAAAAGATATAATTGCTCCCAATACACAGCACCGTCCTCGCGACAATGTATTTGAGTACCTTTGTTAGCGTTTCTTTTTGAAACATAAACATAATACGGTTTATCTTGCCTTTCAAAGTATATCGTTTTATAAAAATCATTTTCGTCGATAATCTTTCCATATTTTTGATAGTACCCGAAAAGCGACATTTTTTCTTCGTTGGCACACTCCATAATATCTCCTACATCACATTCAAGCACCGTACATATACGCGCTATTGTATCCGTAGTAACAATTTGATTTTTCGAAAGTTTTGCCAACACTCTCGAACTTATACCTGTAAGTTCCATAAGCTCGGTTTTTGATATATTCTTGTCAATCAACAATTTCCACAGCTTTGAATAATCAATATACATTTTTATACACCGCCTTTCATTCTCATTATATCACCAACATAAAATTTTGTCAATGTATTTTTACTAAAGTAAATATTTTATGTTGTTTTAGGAAATTATAATAACAAGTAATTTTTATTAAATAAAATTCATATTTTTTGGAAAAACTATTGACAAAACTGAATTGTTTTGATATAATATACGGCGTTGATGCGGAATTGTGTAACGGTAGCACGGCAGACTCTGACTCTGTTTGTCTGGGTTCGAATCCTAGTTCCGCAGCCAAAAAAAAGACATCACTTTAGTGGTGTCTTTCTTTTTTTATTTGAATACTAGGATTCGAAGGGGAATCGGGAGTGAATTGACAGTCCGGTGGACTGTCAAGAGCCGAGGAAGACCGAGCGCGCAGGTCGCGCGAGACCGAATCCTAGTTCCGCAGCCAAAAAATCCAACTCGTATGAGTTGGATTTTTTTATTTGTGCCGATAAGCACAACATCATTTGCGTGGTACCCGCAACATCTTTTGAGCTTTATCTCAACATCATTGCCGCTTGCGGCACAAATGAACGAGGTTGAGGGGTTACCTCAAATGATGTTGCAACAAGTTGCAAATGATGTGGGCTTACGCCCAACGATGTTGCACTTCGCGCAAACGGAGTTATAACCGTTTGTTTGGATTACTGATTTGTAGTTGATTTTTAACCGAACGCATGGTATAATTGATTAGAGAAAGGCGGTGTGGTTATGAAAGAAGATAAGCTTGGTGATCTGTCTATGGAATTATCCGTAGAGGTTTTGAAATTAACAAAAGAATTACGTTCGAAGCACGAAACAGTTATCTCCAATCAAATCGGCAGAAGTGCAACAAGTATATGTGCAAATATTGCCGAAAGCAAATATGCCCATAGCCGCGCCGATTTTATTGCAAAGCTCGAAATTGCGCTCAAAGAAACAAACGAAACAAGTAAATGGATTGAAATGCTTTGGAAAAGTGAATATATAGACGAAGTAAGACACAAATCGCTTGATAAGAAATGTTCGACCATAAGATTTTTGCTTGTGCGCTCTATTCAGACAGCAAAAGCAAACATAAAAAGATAAATTTCAATGAACTTAGAAAAGAGGTTAAATTATGAAAAAAATATTACTTTCGTTAATTCTTTTTTGTTCAACAACCATTTTATGTTCTTGTAAAATCAACTGGTTTACAACAACAATTGATGTTCCGTGGTATTTTATCGCTATCCCAATTACAGTTATATTTATTTCTTTATACCTTGCTATTATATCGAAAACATACACTTGTCCCGAATGTAAAACAGAGTTTAAACCCAAATGGTATCAGATTTCCGTTTGCATTCATTATAATGACAAAAGGGTTGTTAAATGTCCTAATTGCGGAAGAAAAGGTTTTTGTAAAAAAAAGTAATATCATCTATTTCGGTCGTTAAACATAAAAAAAGATATCACTTTGGTGGTATCTTTATTTTTTTATTTGAATACTAGGATTCGAAGGGGAATCGGGAGTGAATTGACAGTCCGGTGGACTGTCAAGAGCCGAGGAAGACCGAGCACGTAGGTCGCGCGAGACCGAATCCTAGTTCCGCAGCCATAAAAGAAAGACATCACTTTAGTGGTGTCTTTCTTTTTTTTTGTTGTATTATTCACTATTCATTAATTAATATATACGACCTCATCCGTCTCGGCAGCAAAGTAATATATCAAATACTATTTGTACACTGCCTCGACACCTTCTCCCACCGGAGAAGGTTTTTGTTAGAGCAAGTTTCTTGATTGCTCTGAATATTGATCCCAAAAGACATCGGATATATTTTTTGAATAACTTAGACTATAGAAGCAAACGGCAGGATTTGACTTTGTACCTTCTCCGGTGGGAGAAGGTGGCTCACCGCAATTTTATAATCGACTATCACTTTTCTTATGCGGTGAGTCGGATGAGGTCGTCTTTCTCTCTTTTCTATTTTTATTCTTAAATTTAGGGCTGACTCAAAAGCGGTTTTTTCGCTAATTAGACACCCCTTATCTTTGTTTTAATATTGTTATAATCAAAAAACGACCTTATCACTGCATATATCATAATTGGATTTGCAATATTCAAGAACAGTCGCGATAAATTCATCTACTAACTTTTGACCACTCAAGTCTTTTCGATACTGCAGATAGGTCGTTCTATATGAATACGGCGTTTGAAGCGCAAAATAATACTGCCTATCTCGCTCCCCCGGAAACTGCTTTAGATAAAAATCTGATGCAAAAATTGCGCCAAGCTCTTGTTGCATCATTCTGTACCTCGCATCAAACGTCCTTGAATTTATTACGGTATATTGCGCAGTAAGATGTTCTTTCAATATCATCGAAAGTCTTTTGTCCGAGTCTGATACATTGCCCGATTTTATAAACGGTACATCCGAAAGAAGTGTCATATCCTTAATTTCATGTTCGGGGGAAATCTTACCTCCCACAAGCTCCTCAAAAGATAACGCATAGTCGCTTATCGCTTTTGCGGCAGGGTGGTTTTTGTGTATGGCAACAAAAAGCCTTTCCTCTCTTATGGGGATAACAGTGTATTCGTTCTCCTTTGGATATAACGTAAAATGCATATCTATTAATCGGTTTCTCAGCTTTTCATCCGATGCATTGGTATCCAACGATAGACTAACCTTGGGGTATTTTTGGCTAAACAGTCGGCATACCGCAGGAAATACAATTTGCGCAAAAGCTATATTGCCCCCCACAGTCAAGTTTCCCTGCGACATATCGTTTGCCGCCGAAAGTCGTGCATTAAGCTGTATTTCCGCTTCGTCCACCTCTTGCAAATAATTTAAATATATTCTCCCTTTGGCAGTTGTTGTAATCGGGTGGGTGGAACGGTCAAATACCGGAAACCCCAATTCTCCCTCAAGCTTTGCAACCGTCGCACTCAAAGACGGCTGTGAAATGTACAACTTCTTTGCCGCTTTTGAAAAGCTCTCCTCTTTCCAAACTGTATATACGTATTTTTGCGAAAGTTCCATATCGACTCCTACATTATAAACATCAGTCTATAAAATCATCATTAAATATATATTTGATTATAACACAACATTGTGATACAATCAAGAGGAAGTTTAAAAAGCACAAAAGGAGAGGAACTTTATGAAGCTTCGATTTATTGTTTGTTTTGTATTGGCAATTGTTTTGTTGACCTTTGCGGGATGTTCAAAAAATGAGCTGTCAAGCGATACGCCCGACACCACGAATGAACCCGAGTCGGTTATAAGCACAGATGCTGCAACAGATGCAATCACTGAAGAAAAAATACCCGAAAGTGAGGAAAAACCTATGAAAAAATCAATCTATTCAATCCTATTTATCGGAAACAGCTACACCTACTACTCCGATATGCCTACAGATATTTTCAGAGCTCTTGCAAAATCTGCGGGATATAACGTAAAAGTTGCCGCAATTACAAGCGGCGGATATACACTAAAATCAATGGCTGACCCTACCGATACCTACGGAGCTATGGTAGAAAAAGCTTTGACGGGTACACAGAAATATGACTTCGTTATTTTGCAGGAACAGAGCTCTCGCCCTGCCACAAGCTCTGTCTCCGAATTTTACAGCGCAGTACGCAACTTGGCAGCTCGTATTCGCGCAAGCGGCGCTGAACCTATTCTCTATTCTACTTGGGGCCGTAAAACGGGTAGCTCTACATTAACTACAAACGGTTGGACAAACGAAAGTATGACCTGGAAGCTTGCGGCGGCTTATTCCGCAATCGGAAACGAGCTTAATATCCCCGTTGCACATGCGGGATTGGCTTTCTATGATATTTACACCGGAAACAGCAATATCGAAATCTATAATGAAGATAAATCTCATCCGTCGTATTCGGGTAGTTATTTGGCTGCTTGTACTCTCTTTGCAAAAATATTCAAAGTAAACGTCAGCGACGTTAACTATAAGGGGGCATTGACAGTCGAAGATGCGGCTACACTTCGTCAAGCTGCAGCAAAAGCAGTATTCCAAACTCCCGAAATTCCCGACTCCTACAAAACTTCATCAAAAGGTATTGGAAATTAAGCCTTATTTGCACTCAAAACACACCGATACATAAAAATTTAATTGTTTTTTCTCTTGAAATTTTCTTTTCCTATGCTATAATACCCTTATGGAAAGGCGGTAAATTTTTATGGCTCTGTTTGAAATGCACTATTATTCAAAGGCTTTGGGGCAACACGTTACGCTCAACGTTATACTCCCCGAAATTCCTAAATCACACGAGGGCGTCGGCTCCCCCGAGGGCGAATACAAAACCCTCTACCTCTTGCACGGTCTTACCGACGACTGCAACGCTTGGCTCCGCAATACCCCTATCGAAAGATATGCAAAGAAATATAAAATTGCAGTAGTTATGCCGAGTGTCGCAAGGAGCTGGTATTCCGATACTGCTTACGGTGTAAATTATTTTACTTTTGCCGCTAAAGAACTTCCCGAAGTTTGTCGTAGTTATTTTAAAGGTATATCGTCAAAACGCGAAAATAACTTCGTTGCCGGTCTTTCTATGGGCGGTTACGGCGCTTTGAAAGTAGCATTAACATACCCCGAAAATTACGCAGGTTGTGCCTCCCTCTCGGGTTCTCTTGATATTACACGAAAAGGCAGGCCCACCAATATCAAAGAATGGCGCGCTAATTTTGGCTTCGATTTGCCCGATGCGTTGGCACTTGAGGGTAGCGAAAACGATCTTTATGCTCTTGCAAAAAAACTTGTAGAGAATAATACCTCTTTCCCAAAATTTTTTCTGTGGTGCGGAAGCGAAGACGTAATAATTAAATGTAACAGAGATTATTCGCGTTTTCTAACCGAGAATAATATCCCTCACGTTTTTAAAGAATCCGAGGGGGACCACTCTTGGAAATGGTGGGACTTGCATATTCAAGACGTGCTTGAGTTCTTCTTTGGAAAATAATTTTTAGCAATAATATATTATTAGCGATAGTTTATAACTCACATTATTCTACTATCGCTTTTTGTTTTGTTCCTTTTTATGTCTTTAATTGATTTTTTTGATAGTATATGGTATAATATTATAAAAAGATTTTTTTGCGAGGAACTATGTATGAAACTTAATTACAAACGTACTCTTCTTGTGGGTATGGCTTTCTTTCTTATACTTGCTTTCTGGCAAGCATACGACGCCATAATTCCCCTTATTCTTACCAATCACTTCGGTCTGACTCAAGCGGCTTCGGGTGCTGTTATGTCTATCGACAACGTTTTGGCTGTATTTATGCTCCCTATCTTTGGCGCTATCTCGGACAAAACCAACACCAAGTACGGCAAAAGAACTCCTTTTATCTTCTTTGGCACCATCGCTTCTATTATCTTCTTTATTGCTCTTACTTTCATTGACAACTACCAACTCGCAAAGGTTGTCGCCGCAGGTATTCCCGATATTCAGCAAGGTGCTATGACCGCGGCTGAATATTCAGAACACGTAAGACAACTTACACTTGAACTGACTATGCAAAATCCTCTGCCCTTGATTGGGTTTATCGCAACGGTTCTCGTAGTGCTTATCGCTATGGCGACTTTCCGTTCACCTGCAGTCGCGCTTATGCCTGACGTTACTGTTAAGCCTCTTCGTTCAAAGGCTAACGCTATAATCAACCTTACCGGAACTGCCGGCGGTATTATCGTTCTTGTCCTCGGTATGGTATTCGCTACGTCTAAAAACTACTATATGGAATATACGGGTTACGTTATTGCTGTATGCGCCGTAATGCTCGTTGGCTTCATCATCTTTATTCTTTCGGTTAAAGAAAACAAATGGGCTGAAGAAATGGAAGAACAGTCAAAGTTACTCGAAACGGAAGAAACAAGCAAAGGCGATGCTTCTCGTAAACTCTCTAAAGGTGAATTAACTTCTCTGCTCCTCATACTCGCATCCGTTGCGCTTTGGTATATCGGTTACAACTCAATTACGAGCAAATATTCCGTATACGCTACAAATATCCTCGGTTTTGATTTCAATTTCACGCTTATCATCGCACAGGCGGCCGCTATTGTTTCCTATATTCCTCTCGGCATGCTCTCTTCTAAATTCGGCAGAAGAAAAACTATTCTCGCAGGTATCATTATTCTTGCATCTGCTTTCTTTATCGGTAATTTCGTTACACCTAATACCCCCGAAGTTATTATGTACCCCGTATTTAGCTTGGCGGGTATCGGTTGGGCTACCATTAACGTTAACTCCTTCCCTATGGTCGTTGAACTTGCAAAAGGCGGCGACGTCGGTAAATACACCGGCTATTACTACACCGCTTCTATGGCGGCCCAAATCGTCGCTCCCATTTTCTCGGGGTTCCTCTACGACCTTATCGGTATGAGATATATGTTCTTCGCATTCGGTACGGCTTTCGTCGTATTCTCATTTGTAACAATGTTGTTCGTTAAGCACGGCGACTCTAAACCCATTCCTAAAAAAAGCAAACTCGAAGCTTTGGACGTTGATTAAAATATGATTTATTATCTTGTTATTTTAGTTGTTATTGTACTTCTCGTTCTATTATATTCTTTGGTTTTTGTTAAACCGAAAAAGTATAAAAATATTAATCAAAAGTTGCTCTGCAACTACGCACATCGTGGACTTCATAATGCTGATATTCCCGAAAACTCTTTAGCAGCCTTTAAAAATGCGGTCGAACACAGTTACGGAATCGAGCTTGACGTGCAACTTTCAAAAGATGCAAACGTTATGGTATTTCACGATTATACGCTTAACCGTATGACCGGTATCTACAAAAAACTGTCCGAGGTAACCTCTGAAGAATTGCAAAAGCTTACACTTAACGGAACTAACGAAACTATTCCTACTTTTAAGCAAGTGCTTGAACTTGTCAACGGTAAAGTTCCCTTGCTTGTTGAATTAAAAGGCGAAAATCTTGATACGGCTCTTTGCGAAAAAGTTGCAGATATTCTACGTGAATATAACGGTGATTACTGCATTGAGTCCTTTAATCCTTTGCTTATTAAAGCTATAAAAAAAAATCTCCCAAACGCCTTTTGCGGTCAGCTCTATACAAACGTTTGCAGAGATAAGAAAAAGTATTCGGTTTTGAATATCATTTTGACCTTTATGGCTTTTAATTTTCTTGCAAAGCCGAATTTTATCGCATTTAATCAAAAAGACAGAAATTCAATTCCAGTTATACTTACAACCAAACTATATAAAGCACCGAAATTCGTTTGGACAGTTAATAACAAAAACGATTTTGATACGGCTTTGAAAAATCAAGAGTGCGCAATCTTTGAAAGAATACTATCATAACAAATAAAACATTACCTCTATGCATTTACTAAAAGTCCGCACAAACAAAAGGAAGATTCCAAAGGTGGAAAACCTTTGGCCGTTTTAAGAGGGAGGGTTTAAAGGGAGGGGGAGAATCGCTCGCCACGCGAGACGAAATCTCGGGTTCTTCAAACTCAATAAAGAACTTAATTGACTTGTACGAACCAGTTTTCTCCTGCGGTGTTACCGCCTCCTCCCTTTACGTCTTCTTTGGTTACTTTCTTTACGGAAAGAAAGTAACCAAGAGAAATCTAAAAGAGTGTAATTTTTTATAGATACATTTGTTTAGAAAAATTAAACATATATCATAGAGATATTGTTTCAAAAAAACTCTATCTTTTTCTTTTTTTCATACTTTCTTGGTGCCAAGAAAGTATTGCAAAGAAGGCACAAAGGGGCTGGGGGTTTCGATTCCCCCACCCCTTTGAACCCCATGCCCCCAAAACGACCAAAGGTTTTCCACCTTTGGAATCTTCCTTGGTCTATGCAGACTTTTAATAAGCATATAGAGGTATAATTTTATTTATAGATAGTATTTTGAAAATTACTATCTAATGTTTTACTCCTTTGGAATCTTCCTCGGGCTGTGCGGAGTTATAATAAATGCATAGAGGTATTGTTTTGTGGAATGTTTATAAATGAAAAACCACCGTTATAAAATTATAGCGGTGGTTTTTGCATTGTCTATTGTTTCTTCTTTACTTTTTCTTTTCTGCCGTCGGGATACTGTACATAAGTATTGTCAAGTATGCCGCGCAACGATGCTCGAAACTGCTTTATATATTCGGCGCGGAGTTGGTCGCGCTCTGCCTGTTCTTCAACAGTCAAGCCTTTCTCCTTTGCTTTCTTCGCAAGTTCGTTTATTCTGCCAAGTAATTCGTCCATTGTTTTTCTCTTCACTTTCTTTTATAAGCGTGGTACACAAAGTATACCTCGCTTTTTTATTTTAACTCAACTACTGTTACGCCGTAATCGCCTTCGCCGTATTTTCCTGCTCTGAATGACTCAACACGGCCATCCTTCTTCAAATACTTCCATATAGCTGCGCGCAACGCTCCCGTTCCCTTGCCGTGAAGTATCGTTACAGACTTAACAGACGATATCTTCGCGTCGTCAAAATACTTATCAATCATAAACCACGCATCGTCGCCTATCTGTCCTCTTACGTCAATAGTCGGCTTGAAATCACGCTTAAATGATGCTACCGCACTCACTCTTGCCCTTTCTTTCTTCGCCTCTATCTTCTTTACACTTTCATTCAAAACGAGGTTGGATATATTCGTCTTCGTCTTTAAGTTACCTGTTTGAACCTCAACAACGCCGTTGGCATTGGGGAGTTTCGTTACAGTTCCAAGCTTGTTTATATTAACAAGCAATACTTCGTCGCCTATCTTCAAAGCTCTCGGCAGTGCATACCCTTCGCTAACCTTACGCTCAATTACAGGATCTATCTCCTCGTCGGCAAATTTCAGTCTTGTCCTTATTATATTCCTCTGCTCTTCAAGGCTCTTCGCAGCATTCTCGGCGTCCTTCTGCTTCTTCATCTTGTCAAGTTGTTCAAGAACAAAGTCGCTTGTATTTCTTGCGCTTCCAAGAATTCTCGCCGCCTGTTCTCTTGCGTTTTTAAGTTCCTTTTCAGCCCTCTTCTCTGCTTCAAATATCCGGCTTTCAGCCGACCTTTTGTAGCTTTCAAACTCGGCTTTCATTCTCTCGACTTCTTCGGTTCTCGTCTCAAGCTCCATTCGGCTCTCGTCAAGTCTGCCTATAACCTCTTCAAACTTCTTGTTCTCTTTTGATACAAGCTGTCTTGCGTGTTCAACTATACCACCGTCAAGTCCTAACTTTGAAGAAATCTCAAATGCGTTTGATTTACCGGGGGTACCTATAATAAGTCTATACGTCGGCTTCAACGTATTAACGTCAAATTCGCAGGAACCGTTCGTTACCCCGTCGGTTTCAAGGGCGTAAGCCTTAAGCTCTGCATAGTGCGTCGTAGCCGCGCACAAAGCCCCCTTGCTTCTAACAAATTCAAGCACCGCCATAGCAAGTGCCGCGCCTTCAACGGGGTCTGTTCCTGCGCCAAGCTCGTCAAAAAGCACCAACGATTCGGCTGACACGTTCTCGGTTATCTTAATTATATTAACCATATGCGCTGAAAACGTCGACAAAGACTGTTCTATACTCTGCTCGTCGCCTATATCCGCGTGAATATCGGAAAATACGCATATTGATGACGATTCCGAGCAAGGTATATGAAGTCCCGACTGAGCCATAAGCGCAAGTAGCCCTATCGTCTTCAGCGACACCGTCTTACCGCCTGTGTTTGGGCCTGTTATTACAAGTGTATCAAAATCGCCGCCGAGCGACACCGATATCGGTACAACGCTTTTCTTATCGAGCAGCGGGTGTCTTGCACTAACGAGGTTATACTCTCTTCTCTCGGTTATCGTCGGGCTGCACGCCTTCATCGAAACCGACATCTCTGCCTTTGCAAATATAAATGCAAGCAACGTTATATTCTCGTAATCGAGTGTTATCTCTTCAGCAAAGTCGGCGCAAGCTGACGATAACATATACAAAATACGCTCAATCTCAAGCTTCTCTTTGTTTTCCAATTCACGAAGTTCGTTATTTGCATCAACAACCGGCATAGGCTCTATAAACAATGTCGAACCTGTAGACGACGTATCGTGTACAAGTCCCTTTACCTCGTTCTTATATTCAACCTTTACGGGAATAACGTATCTGCCGTTTCTAATCGTTATAATATTCTCTTGCAAATACTTCGAATACACGGGGCTGTTTATATACTTCTGCAAAGTATCTCTTATCTTCGCATTCGTGTTTCTTATCTTTCTTCTTATATCCCCCAAAGCCGGACTTGCTTCATCTGCAACCGTATCTTCCGAGGGGAGTGCTCTGAATATTCTGTTTTCTAAATTCTTGTCGGTATAAAGCCTTTCAAATATCTCTTTAAGTCCGTTATCTTCTTTTATATCACACTTTGAATATTCAAGAAGTCCTCTTGCCGTGCGAAGCACGTTCGCTATTTCAAGCAACGTCGCGGGCGACAAAACGCCCCCCTTTTTCGCATTATCTATCGAGTGCGATACATCTGATACATTCCCAAAAGACGGCATACCGTTCTTGTTCAGATATTCCAAAGCATCTGTCGTCTGGCTCTGTGAATACTTTATCTCCCAAACATCATTCGAGGGAACAAGCGCCTTTGCCATAACCTTTGCGCCCTCTGTATGCGCAAATGACGCTAATATCTCAAGAATCTTATCGTATTCTAATGTTTTTATCGCTTTTTCAAATGCCATTATTTTTTCTCTCTAATTTTTTATTTGTTCGTTGTATAAATCAAGGGTAACAAATGATTTGCCTACCTGATGAAGTAAATATTTCTCGCATATATTCGAGAAATCTTTGAACGGTTCTTCGTTCAGCATAAACGAAAACAGCCTCTCTATCTTCGTATTCGCAACGTACTGCATAGCTACTACCACCGATGGCACAACTGCAATATAAGTTCCCATACTCTCGGTTTCATAAGTATATTTTTGCGCTTCTTCATAAGACATCAAGCAGTCCTTGCAAAGCATATCGCCGTTAACTAAATCAAAATAATATACTTCCTCGCCCACAGCTCCGCAGTTACGGCACAAAGATACGTTGGGGCCAACTCCCATCTCTACGCAAACACGCAATTCAAATGCGCTCTTTATCTTCGTCGGCGGAAACAAATCTGCCGACAGCGCGTACAGTGAATTTAACAACAGCCTCAAAACGCCGTCTTGTCTTTCACCCTCAACGCATATTTCATTTACAACCTCAAGGAAATACTGACCTAAAAAGAGCTTGTCCATACTGTTCACTATATCAAAAAACGCCTCTATGTAATCCGCCTCTTTTATATAGTAAAAGTCTTTTTTCCGACTCAATACGTATTCCGAATAACAAAACAGTCTTGTCGACGTAAGATACTTGCTCTTGTTGCTTCTGGCTCCGTGACAGTAAACGGATATAAGTCCGTATTCTGCCGTCAGTACACTTATTATCTTGTCGTTATCCTTATACTGAACCGCCCTTGTTACTATTCCCTTTACCTTAATTAAATCATTCTCTGCCATCAGTCAAGCTTAAAACCGAAATTGGATATCACCGACTGTGAATCTCTCCAATTTTCCTTTACCTTTACCCATATATTCAAATATACTTTCGTATCAAAAAATGCTTCCATATCTTCTCTTGCATAACTGCCTATTTTTTTCAAAGTTTCACCGCGTTTGCCTATTATAATCCCCTTGTGGCTTTCCTTTTCGCAGTATACAGTAGCATTTATCTTGAGCAGTTTCTGTCCCTCTTCAAAAGACTCAACTATTACTGCAGTTCCGTGCGGAATCTCTTCGTCAAGGGTTCTTAAAAGCTTCTCTCTTATAATTTCAGCCGCAATCTGTCTTTCGGGTTGGTCTGTCAATGCAGACTCGGGGAAAAACCAATCGCCCTCTGCCATAAAGCCTTCTGCTTCTTTCAAAACTATATCCGTTCCGTCGTTTTTCACTGCGGATATCGGTATAATCGACTTGAAATCGTGCAAAGCTGAATATGCCTTTATCGTTTCACCAATCTGTTCTGCATCTGCCTTATCGGTCTTATTTATTACAAGTATAGCGGGTAATTCCTGCTTCTTTATTCTTTCAATAAAGCCCTCTTCTATCTGTCCGGGGGCAAAAGTTGCATCAACTACGAGTATTACCGCATCAGATTCGCCCACGGTCTTTCGTACGTTCTTTACCATAATATCGCCAAGCTTCGTCTTTGGCTTATGCATACCGGGCGTATCAAGGAATACATATTGGTCGTCTCCCTTTGTGAGAATACCTGTTATTCTATTTCTTGTCGTCTGCGGTTTCTTTGATACTATCGCAATCTTCTCGCCCATAAGAGCGTTAAGTAAAGTTGATTTTCCTACGTTTGGTCTTCCTACTATCGCAATAAAAGCTGTTCTTTTCATTTTTACCTCTTTTTATATTTCTTCTTATTCTTTCTTATTGAGAGGGGCAAAACCATCTCAAACGCCGAGCCGACAACGTCGGCAGGAGAAATAGGCAATCTTTGTACAAAGTTTAATATGTGTAATTGCCCCTCTCAAACTCTCCCCACATCCTTGGCTCTTCCTTATATGAGTGAATAACAGTCTGATTTAGTTAAAAAACTCCGCCTCAAAAAATTTATCTAATCTGTCCTATTTTTTTCAATACTTCTTCTTGTTTTGCAAACATTTCTCTTTCGTCTTCTTCGCTTGTCTCGTGGTCATAGCCGAGAAGATGCAAACAGGAGTGTACGCACAAAAACGATATTTCTCTCTCTATTGAATGTCCGTACTCTTCTGCCTGTTCCTTTGCTTTTTCGAGCGATATTACTATATCACCAAGCATATCGTCCTCGTCCATAGGAAAAGATAATACGTCGGTTTCGCGGTCAATCTCTCTATACTCCCTGTTTAATTCTCTTATATTCTCGTTGTCGGTAAAGGTTACTGAAATCTCGCAGTCATTGTCAAAACCTTCATATTCCAAAGTTCCCTCTACCGCTTTCTTTACAAGCTCTTCATATTCGGGGATAAATTCAAGTTTTTCTTGCTCGTTATCTATATAATAAGTTACTTTCATAATCAGTTAACCGTCCTTTTTATAATCTTCTGACTCTTCGCTTTTTCCATATTCTCTTTTTCGTACTTATCGTAAGCGTTGATTATGCGTTGTACGAGCTTATGTCTTACAACATCTCTTGATGAGAAGTTGTGGATATATATCCCCTCAACGTCTTTCAATATCTTCATAGCCTCAACAAGTCCGCTTTTTTTACCAAAAGGAAGGTCGGTCTGTGTTATATCGCCCGTTACAACCGCCTTCGTATTAAAGCCCAGTCTTGTCAAAAACATCTTCATCTGTTCGGGGGTGGTGTTCTGCGCTTCGTCAAGTATTATAAAAGAATCGTCAAGGGTTCTTCCTCGCATATACGCCAAAGGCGCTATTTCAATTACGCCTTTTTCAAGATTACGCAAATAGTTTTCTCCGCCCATCATCTCATACATAGCGTCATATAATGGTCTTAAATACGGATCAATCTTGTTCTGCAAGTCGCCCGGCAGATATCCTAACTTTTCGCCCGCTTCTACTGCAGGTCGTGTCAATATTATTCGGCTGACTTCCTTGTTACGCAAAGCAGTTACCGCCATAGCAACAGCCAAGAACGTCTTACCCGTTCCAGCAGGGCCTATACCCATAACAACCATATTATTTTTTATCGCATCAACATAGTGCTTCTGCCCTACCGTCTTCGCCTTTATAGGCTTACCTCTCGAGGTAATACAGATACAGTCATCGCCGTAATCTTCAAGCTCGTCTGCTCTGCCATCCTTTATCATACTGATAACATAATCAACGTTTTGCTCACTTACATTATCATCAAGCACCGACAGCTTCTTCAAATAAGCTAAAGCCTCGTGCGCCTTTTCTACGTTTTCCTGCTCTCCCGATACAACTATCGCATTTCCCGCCGTTCTCTCGGTATCTCTGTTCGTTATCCTGACGTTAAATGCATTTTCAATCATCTGTACGTTTGAATCAAAATTCCCGAATATTATCGAAGTTTGTTCAAACGTATCGGTCAGCAATACTTTTTCTGACATCTATTCTTTTCCTTTCGTTTTACGGATTATATATTATGGGTTATTTTTGTCTGTCTTTATCTCTTTTTCGAGGGCTATATCCGTTATACAATACACCTTGCAAGTAAGCTTGTATCCCTCGTCTGTTACGGTCTCCTCAACACTTCTTTCAAGCACATCGGAATTCTTTAATTCCTCCGTAAGTATCTTGCTTAACTGTAATTCAGCCTCTTTTCTTGCGCTGCCTTCGTCTAATGTTATTGTTTCTTCCGTATATTCAAGCCGACTCGTCTTTGTCAACACAAACGGCAGTCTAACCTTATCAAACAATACTAATCTTTCTCTGTCAACTACTTCATCGTACTTTTCAAAACTGTTCTCTATGTTTGAATATAGCCTTATATCTTTTCCAAAGAAACTAATAACACTCTTCGTCTGTCGGTTGTTCGTATAAGTTTTAACTTTTTTTTCAAAAGGTACGTACACCTCAAAATCACGTGTTACGTATGCGTAAACACAGCCCGTTGACCGAACTATATCAAACCCGTAAGCCTTTTCAAAAATGCCGCTTACAAGCAAGTCGCCCTCTTTTACGACTGACTTCTTCTCAACAACGCTCTTGCCCGTATACACGGTCATACTTTCAATCTGTCCGCTGTATTTTGCAACAAGGTTTGAAGCTAAATAACCTTCTTCCTCATTCCGTTTCTTACGTTCGCGAAGTTCAACTTTTGCCGTCGTTCCTTCCATATTTACCGATATAAATGAAAAGTCATCCGACCTCTGCAAAAAACTGTTGCAAAGCGCATAATAGTCAACTTTAGGTATATACGTTCCAACCCCAAAGCCTATATCCATCAACTGTTCTTCAACGGTAGTATCGGGTATATCTTCATTACCCGAAAAGGTTATTTTCCATACGTAATTTTTTGACATCCATAACATAGTACAAAAAATTAATGCGCCCACAATCACACCGTATCTTTTTTTATAGCGCATTAGGAAAAATGGCAAACCTTCCCCTCTTATACTATAAACTTTTATACCCGATTTGTCAAGCAAACTTCTCACTTTCTTGTGTTTTGAAAGCCTTACGAAAAAAGAAAATTTTTCATTTTCTTTTTTCATTCTTTTTGCCAAAACTCCGTTGCGATTAAACGCATTTATACACCGCTCTGTATCGTCTGCTCCGCACTCAATTTTCACACCGCCAAATACAAAATCAAGAAGTCTTTTCATCATACCCTCCAAACACAACTTGGTCTATATTTCCGGAAATACACAGCGTCGCGTGATAATAGTTTTTTAACGTTAAATTAATGCCCTTTATATGCACGTTATCGCCACAAACTTCAAGTACTATATGTTCACTCTCGTATTTTTTGATGCTCAAAACGCCGTCTACGGTTATCTCTCGTCTGCCTGAAAGTGTAGCAGAAAACTCTCGACACATTTCATATAACGGTAACTCGGTCAATTCCGACAGTCCCGATATCATTCGGTAAATACCCCTTTTCAAGTATATTCCCCCATTTTCTCTAATAATATTAATCAAGACATCTTATGCGGAGGTATAACTTTAAATGACTAACACCAAAGGTATATCCTTGTTTAACTTTTTCTCGTTTTTCTTAATATTTCTTTTCTTCTTTTTGCTGAAATCTCCCGTATTGGCGGCTAACTCTGTTATACTGGGGCTTTCTGTATGCCTTACAAAAGCCATACCTGCCCTCTTCCCATTCCTCGTTCTAAACGAGCTAATGATATCGTGGGGACTGGCTGATAATTTGTGTAAAATTTTTGGTACGCCATTTTGCAAAGCCTTTAAAATAAAAAAACAAAGTTTTGCAGCCTTCTTGTCAGGGTGTCTTTTTGGCTTCCCTTTGGGTACAAAAACTGCGGTTTCTCTGTATGAAAAAAATATCATATCAAAGCAAGAGGCAGAAAGGCTTATTTGCTTTTGCTCAAATACAGGCCCTGCGTTTATCATCGGCATCGTCGGCACTGCTCTTTGCAGCAAAAAAATTGCTCTTGTTATCTATTTCAGCCAAATTATTTCGGCAATAATTATAGGACTGTTTTTACGAAAAAAAGACGGTTATCAAGAAATGGGTTATTCTGATACTCCATATCGCTTTTCTCTGTCGGATATACCTAAAGCAATCACAAACAGCGTAATACCTATGCTAAATATCTGTGCCTTTATATGTTTCTTTTCGTGTGTTTCAGGCTCGGTCGAAAATATACTTACTGCTATTGGTGCTAATGAATATATTTCCCTTTTCTTTATCGGTCTTTTTGAAATTACAAAAGGTATATCACTTCTTGAAAACTATAATACAAACTTCGCATCGGTTTTCTGCGCAGCTTTTCTTTTGGGCTGGTCGGGGCTGTCTGTTATTCTGCAAAGTATCAGTATTACGTCAAAAGTTGGGCTCAGCTGCAAGAAATTTGTAGTTTCAAAAGCTTTGCAAGGACTACTTTGCGCTACTATTTGCATTATTATTTGTAAAATCTTCAAATTGTATTGAAAAATGCGCAAGTTTTGTTTATAATTAAGTTAATGACGAAAAAAAGAGGTTTTTGTTATGGCTAAACGTAAAGAATCAGACTTTGTGAAATTTTGCCTTTTCTGCGAAAATGCTACGGTACTTAAAAGTGATACCAATTTGCTCTGTAAATATAAAGGTGTTGTCAGTGAGGACTTCGTTTGCCGTAAGTTTGTCTATGACCCACTTAAAAGAGCGCCAAAACCTGTCCCTAAACTCCCTACTATTGATAAAGATGATTTGATTTAAAAAAACAGAGGTAATAATCCTCTGTTTTTTTAGTGTTCAAATACATAAAACTGCGGTTCACAATCAGTTCCTTTTTTAAAAGAAGCATTTAATTCCGTAACTCTCCCCTTTGCCCAAGCTGCATTTTTTCTAATCCACGAGGTTGGTTCATCAAACTCTTCCCATATAGTCGCCATATACAAATGTGAATTCACATTCAAATCATTAACATACCATTCTAATTTATCATAATCATCATAAATCGTATTAATTGAATTAGAATTCTTAAATTTTATTTCAATTACGGAAATACATTCTTTTATATCATCTCCAAAATAGCCGTCATGTTTATCCTTTTCAAAATCAACTGTTGCAATAACCATATCCGGTCTTTTTTTACTACCCTTGAATTTCCAATCTGTAAATTCAGTAAAAACGCGGATATCGTTTTCTTCAAAAATAGTAGATAACTCATTTCGTAAATGATAATAAAATGCATTTTTTAACGTATCTTCTTTTAAAAGCCAACGGGCAACATAATCTTCCTTAATTTTTTCTTCCCAAATATATTTTATTCTTCTATGTATTGTTTCTATTATTTCTCTATCCATAATAAACACTCCTCACTCACATACTTCAATCAAAAAGCTTACGGGGCGGAAGCCGTCGTTACACGATATCATTGCGCTCTTTTTGTTCTTCATCCAACCGTCATATATATCCTCGCCGCCGTATGCTAATGTCATTACAAACGGAGAAACCGTCTCCCACGCGCTGTCGCAAAATCCGTCGGGCTTTTTCCACCCCTCGCAAATATATACATGCCCCTCTTCTATATCACACGCGTGTTCTATGGGGTTCTCATATTTTTCAATTAAATCGTCGTACCGCGCCTTGCGCATTACGGTTATTTTTACTTTTTTCATAACACTTTCTCCGCTATTTTTATTTGTAATCTAATTATAATTCATTTCACGGATAATAGCAAGTGTTTTATGCATAGTATAATTTCTTATTAAATTTTGTCCGTATACGAAAAAGCGCGCAGTTGCATTGTCTCGCCTTCCTCCGAGAGGAAGGTGGGTTTTTGCGAAGCAAAAAGACGGAAGGAGCCTGCGAAACTTAAAGTAAATACAAACTATATTGTATCGCTTTCTCCCTCACCCGACTCCGTCGGGAGCTCCCTCCCGGAAGGAGCCTTGTTTGTGTTCCTACGTATTTTATATATTTACGGTTACTTTGAAGAGGTCGCCGTCTATCTGTATATCAAAACTGCCGCCTTGAAGCTCTGTCAAGCTCTTCGCTATCGATAGTCCTAAACCGCTTCCATCTGTATTTCTTGCTCTGTCGCCTCTCACAAATCTTTCGGTCAGCTCTTCCGGCTCAATATTCAACGGCTCTTTTGATATATTCCTGAATATTACGGAAATACCTTCATCTGCTCTCATTGCCGATATATATACTCTTGTATGCGGTTGAGCGTATTTACAGATATTGTTCAGCAAGTTGTCAAACACTCGCCACATTCTCCGTCCGTCTGCTTCGGTAATCAGTTCTTCCTCACTAACGTCGGTAACCAAAGACAATTCACTGTCTTTCATTCTATCTTCATACTCGGCTATAGCCTGCGACAAAAGCACCCCTATATCCGTCTTTTCAAGAGTTATCGATATATTACCTGTAGACGCCTTTGATGCTTCAACCAAATCTTCCGTCAGTCTTTTCAATCTGCCCGACTGTCTTTCAAGTACCTCTAAATAATCTTCTGAATTCTCGCCGTTCAGTCCCTCTCTCTTAAGTAAGTCAACGTAGTTTATTATTGAAGTCAGAGGTGTTTTTATATCATGCGAAACGTTGGTTATAAGCTCGGCTTTCATTCTCTCGCTTTTTACGCTTTCAGCTACCGCAATCTTCAGTCCGTCGCCTATTCCGTTTAAATTTTCGCCGTGTTCCTTAAAATCCAATATCATAAACTGCGTATCAACCTTATGCTCGGTATCACCTGATGCTATTTTTTTTGCCGAACTCTGCAAACTCCTCATACACAAAGCAAAATACAATATTAACGGAACAATAAATATCTTCTCAAGGAACCATAGAATAATATAATCTTCCATTCCCATTGCAATAAACAACACTTCAACCAAAGTAAGTCCCAGCACTATCAATACAGTTTTTGCTATCAAAGGCAGTCTTGTCAACACATACCAACAACCATTAAAAAATGCTTTCATTATTTTTAACAGCCATTTAAAGCAAAAGTATATTACCGTATTCTTGTACCAACCGTCAGTTTTCACTCTCGCCGCAAACGTCATACACAATCCCACTGCCAGAGCCGCAAATAATATTATACCTAACCCCAAAAACACCAAAACATCTATGTCGGAATATGCATAGTCGAATATTATCTCTAAAGCAAAGTAAACAACTGTCAAATTTACAAAACAGTACAAGTCAAACGGTATCTTGTTAAACTTGCAGATGTGTATTCCCTCAACGCCTTTCTTATGCCCTGCACCAAGCATTAGAATTGTAAACAAGAATATGCACAGTAACAATGCAACCACAGCATATACAAATAATGCGTCTTTGACCGCTATTCCTATATTTGCTAACTGCAAATTGAAGTATAAACCGTCTTTTTTTATTGGTTCTCTCAATGCACCGAAGGTAATTTCAATCTTTCTATGTTCACCGGTTCTGTATATGAGCTTTAACAACAATTCGTTATTGCCCATATCTTTCAGGTCTGTCGAAACAACGAGTCTTCCCTCGTTTTCAAAATCAGCTATATATGTTTCAACGTTTGAATACCCTGACAAAGTAACGTAATGAGTATTTACCGAACCGCCGTCGGATACAAAACAGTTTATTACAGTATGATAAGTTTTATACAATTCGTCAGTTTCTGATAAATTTGAACCCTGTATATTTCCCTCGCTGTCTATAGCCTTATATCTGAAGTTAGTATATTCAGGCGCTAAATGTCCTTCAATCGCATAAGTATCGTATCCGTTGAACTTATCATTCAAATAATCTTCAGCCATTGATATGCCTTTATAACTGTATACGTAAGACTCGTATATCTCGTCTGTCACTCTTGCGCCGCCGTCTATATATACGTCATACGAAACCAACGCACATATTCCGACTACTGAAACGTAAAGTGAAAATATTAGAATTACAAGCAATATAAACGATATAATCTTTACTGCCAAATTCTGCGTAAATGCTCTCATTTTTCTCTGTCCTCCATCTTATAACCTTGTCCCCATACAACCTTTATATAACGCGGATTCTTTGGATCTATCTCCGTCTTTTCCCTTAAATGCCTTATGTGTACCGCTACGGCATTTTCGGCTCCTATAGGTTCTTCTTTCCAAACTTTTCTATATATTTCTTTTGGGGAAAACACCTTTCCCTTGTTCTGCATAAGAAATTTCAGTATCTCAAATTCTCGCGGCGTCAAAGCTACCTCTTCACCGTCAACAGTTACCATTTTTGCACTGTCATCTATATATAGTCCACCTAAAGATAAGTCCGTTTCTTTTACGTTTCCTCCGCCTAATGAAAAATATCTTCTCAAAGCAGATTTTACTCTTGCTATAATTTCAACGGGATTAAAAGGTTTTGTTATATAATCATCTGCACCAACGTTCAGCCCGAGTATCTTGTCGGTATCTTCGGACTTCGCCGTTAAGAATATAACGGGAACGTTTGATATCTCCCTTATTCTTGTCAAAGCCTCCATGCCATCAAGAATCGGCATCATTATATCAAGCAGAACTAAATGTATATCGTTATTTTTTACACACTCTACAGCTTGTTTGCCGTCGTAACTTTCAAAACAATTGTAACCCTCCGAGGTCAGATATATTTTCAAAGCAGATACAATATCTCTTTCATCATCGCAGATAAGTACGTTGTACATTGTTTTTCCCTCTTCTCTTGGTTTTTCTATGGTTTAATTATAGCACTTAATATTTTAAGATACAATACGGAAACCCTTTAAGATTTTATTAAGATAACGCACCCTTACTCTATTATTAGCAAAAAAATGTCTCCTTCATAAACTGTAGTGAAGGAGGTTTAAAATAAATTATGAAAAAATGTATAATCGCTATAAGCTCCGTTAATCACGCTATTCGGAGCGAAAAATATCTGGCTAATAACGGAATTAAAACCAAAATTGTTAAATTACAGCCTAATTCAACCAAAAAAGGCTGTGCCTACGGTCTTGAATTGCTTTGCAAAGATATACCCGCCGCCATTACCTTTCTTGATAATGCAGGTATTCCCTATTCCGAAATATTGAGGTGATTTATTTTTGATATACTTTGACAATGCCGCAACTACCTTTCCCAAACCGCCTGCCGTCGTTAACGAAATAATAAGCTGTATGTCTTCATACTGCGGTAACCCCGGCAGAAGCGGCCACGTTCTTTCTATCAGAGCCGCAGAAAAAATATATGAATGCCGTGAACTTCTTGCAAAAATGTTCGGTATTGATAACCCTACCAACGTCGTCTTTACCCAAAACACCACCTATGCTATCAATATTGCTTTAAATGCATTTGCTAAAAAGAAATCACATATCCTTATCAGCGATATAGAGCATAACTCGGTCTACAGAACTGTCGCTTCTCTTTCTAAATTTGGTATCGACTACGATATATTTAACGTTGACCCCTATGACATAAATAATACGCTTCATTCTATAAAAACGAAAGTAAGGTCAAACACGTCTATTCTTATCTGCGCACACGTATCAAACGTATGCGGTATTACACTCCCCATTTTTGAAATAGGTAATCTTTGCAAAAAATTCGGAGTTAATTTTATCGTTGACGGTGCGCAAAGCGCGGGTACTCATTCTATCAATATCCAAAATTGCAACATAGACGCGCTTTGCTGTCCGGGCCATAAAGGTCTTTACGGTCCGCAAGGAACAGGTTTTATCATTTTTAATGACAAATATGCAAACTCTAAAAATTTGTCAAAACTGTCCCCCTTTGTCTACGGCGGAAACGGATTTAACTCGGCAGATAAAAAAATGCCCGATATCTTACCCGAACGTTTCGAGGGCGGTACGCTTAACACACCAGGAATCGCAGGTCTTGCCGAGGGTATCAAATTCGTTAATTCAAGAACCGAAGCCACTATCTTCGAGCATACGTGCAGTCTTTATAACCGCGCTGTCGATATAGTAACAAGTCTGCCTGATACAACAGTTTACTTCTCTGACCTACGCGAAAGCTCTTCTATGCTTTTCAATATAAATAATATAAACTCGGATAGTGTTGCGGATAAGCTTAACGACAGCGGTATCTGCGTTCGCGCGGGACTTCATTGCTCTCCTCTTGTTCACAAAAAGCTTAATACCGAAAAGGGTGCCGTCAGAGTATCGTTCTCATATTTCAACACGCTTGCCGAGCTTGACGTATTTTATAATGCTTTGAAAACCATTGTATTTGTAAAATAAAATAGATGGATATGGGCAAAACCCATATCCATCTTTAATTATCTGCCATAGAAGGTCTTGTAGAAGTTTGTCGTGTTTTCTGCTCTTGCTTCGAGTTTTGCCTTCGCTTCGGGGCAACCCAGAATATACTGATGCATCAATTTGCCTTCTTCTGCCGTTATTATCGGGAAATAGGGGAAATACCACTCAATCAAGAATCTTGCAAATGATACGTAACGGTAATCGCCAAGTACATTATATTCGCCGTCGCCAAAGGTTTCAACTGCCGCTACTCTGTTTGCCTTTATAGCTTCAAGTACGCCTTCTCTGTCATTTCTTTCCGCAAATACTATCGTATACTTATTCTTAAATACACCGTTTGCAGTTCCGTGGCTGTCGGATACGGCAACCATAGGAGGAAGCTCTATTCCCTCTTTCATCATACTATAATAGAATGCAGCCTTCATATTGTTCTGGTGTCTGTTTGACGCGCCTGTTACTTCATATACGTCAAACACCTTATTCTTAAGAAGAAGCTTTGTCAGCTTATCGGGCATACTGTATACGTTAGAAATCCAATGTGAGTGGTTGAGCATCGCAAGACCGCCCGCCTCGCGCGTCTTTCTTGCAACCCATACGCAAGATGCATAGAGGAATTTGTCCTCATATTCAATCTCTTCGGTATCAATAATCTCCTGAACTTCCTTGAAATACTTTTCCTCGTCTGCGTGGAAAAGTCCGTTTACACTTGATTTACCGCCGAGGTTATTAAAATGAAGGAAGTTGTCGGGAGCGTGTATCTCTTCACCGTTCATAAGGTTAATGCCGAGCTTAACGTCCTTGTAAGTCTCCTGCATCTCAACCGAACCCTGATAGCACTCGTGGTCTGTCAGCATCATAAAATCATATCCTGCAGCTCTGTAGTTTGCCGCAGCATATCCGGGAGTCTCGTTACTTCCCGTATGCTTTCCGATAAGTCTGCATGAATGTATATGAAGGTCGCCTTTCAAGGGGCGCAAATTATAGAGGTCAGTATCTACCGCATAAACCGAAAGCTGAACTATAAATTCTCTCGGCTCTGCAAAGTATATTCTTACCGTATATTCTTCTTCATTGTCAAAGAACCACTTAAAGCAAAGCTTATTATCTTTTACGTATGCATCCTCGCATTTGTGTTTTGATAATCCTATCATACCACGCTCGTTGCGTGTCATAGGTTGAATCTTAACCGAATATTTTTTATCTTCGCAAAAATTGTATCTTGGGTCAAGAGCTGATATAACTATCTCTGTTTCTTTTCCTGTTTCTACTATTCCGGGTATAATTCTGTAAAAATTAAGCTGTTTATCCATATCACTATTCCCCTATTATTTTCTGCCCGAAAACTTCTTCCAGAAGTTTTCTACGTTGTTTGCTCTCGCTTCAAGTTCTTCCTTTGCACCCTCAATACCGAGAACGTACTGTCTCATAAGATTACCCTCTTCTTCGCATATCTGCTTCGTAAGCGGGAAATACCACTCCATAAGATATCTCGTATACGATACAAGTCTGTAGCTTCCGTGAACGATATACTCGGAGCCCACCCACTCAACAGGTGTGCACTTGTAGTCCTTAATAGCTTCAATTATACTCTTTGTCTTATTCTCTTTCGCATAAGTAATAGTATATCTTCTAAGGAACGTCGCATTGGGATTATTAAAATCATGACAGTCGCTTGAGCCAAGCATAGGAGGCATCTTTATGCCCTCATCCTTCAACGAGTTATAAAGTGCAAGTTTGAGGTTATTCTGACCAAACGTAGTCGCTCCTACAACTTCGTACGCATCAAACTCTCCGCTTTCCATAAACAGCTTCGTAAGTTCGTCTGATACGTTATAAACGTAAGGATTCCAATGGGGGTGGCAGAACACAGCCACACCGTTTGCCTTTCTTATATTTCTTGCTACCCATATATTAATTGCATATAACTCTTTATCAAAGTAGGTTATATCCTCATTGTCCATTATCTCCTGAACTTCTCTGGTAAATCTTTCGGGGTCGTTCTGGAATATCTCGTTAACCGAATATTCACCGCCAAAATTAACTATATGTACATAGTTCTTCGGTGCGTGTACCTCTTCGCCGAAGTTCATCGTAAGTCCAAGCTTTACATCGGAATAAAATTTGTTCATCTCTACCGAGCCGAAAAATCTTTCGTGGTCGGTCAATGTCATATAGTCAAAGCCTTCCGAACGGTAATACGCCGGAATAACGGGGGGAGTACTCGCTCCGTCCTTCTTTCTAAGGAGTGTTACGTCAGACGGACAGGAATGACAGTGCTGGTCGCCTTTTAGGGGGCGAAGTTCATACAAATCGTCCTCTACGGCATATACCGAAAGCTGCATCATCTTATTCTTTTCGTCGCCTACAAATACGCTTATGAAATACTCTTCTTCCTTTTCGTAAAAATACTCAAAAGTAAGCTTTCCGTCCTTGCCCTTTACGTATATAGTTCTGTCGGGAACCTTTGTAACGCCTCTTTGGTTACGTGTTGACGGAAGTATCAATATTCTGTATTCAATATCCGAGGAAAATCTTCTCTCGGTATCAAGTGCTGAAATCGTTACCTTCGTCTTTTTACCTACACGGACTACACCTGGCATTATACGGTAAAAATGCAAATTCTTATCCATTTCTTCCTCCGTTTTTACTTCGATTAAGTGTTTGATTTAGTGTTAAATATAAGTCTTATGCCTGTGCCAATGCCTGTTCGATATCTTCAATTATGTCAGCTGCATCTTCAATTCCTACGGAAAATCTGATAAGGTCTGAGCCTACGCCCGCCTCTTCAAGCTGTTTGTCCGAAAGCTGACGGTGTGTCGTGCTTGCGGGGTGGAGTACGCAAGTTCTTGCATCTGCAACGTGGGTTACTATTGCCGCAAGTTTCAAGCTGTCCATAAACTTCGTTGCCGCTTCTCTTCCGCCCTTTATGCCGAAAGATACAACGCCGCATGTGCCGTCGGGCATATATTTCTTAGCCAAATCATAATACTTGTTGCCTTCAAGTCCGGGATAGTTTACCCAAGTAATCTTTTCGTGCGCTTCAAGGAATTTCGCAACTTTAAGCGCATTTTCGCAGTGTCTCTTTACTCTTAAAAATACTGTTTCGAGTCCGAGGTTAAGCAAAAATGCATTGTTGGGAGACTGCATTGCTCCAAGGTCTCTCATAAGGTGAGCTGTCGCCTTTGTTATATAAGCAGCATTTCCGCAGTCCTTTGCATATACCATACCGTGATATGATTCATCGGGCTGGGTAAGTCCGGGGAATTTGTCTGCATTTGCAAGCCAGTCAAACTTACCGCCGTCAACAACTACACCGCCAAGGGCTGTTGCATGTCCGTCAAGATATTTGGTGGTTGAGTGAACAACAATATCTGCGCCGTGCTCAAGGGGGCGACAGTTAACGGGTGTCGGGAAGGTATTGTCAATAATAAGCGGTACGCCGTTTTCATGAGCGCACTTTGCAAAAAGCTCAATATCAAGCACAACGAGAGAGGGGTTCGAAAGGCTTTCTGCAAATACTGCCTTTGTGTTAGGCTTAAATGCCGCCATAAGCTCTTCTTCGGTCGCATCGGGAGATACGAACGTTACGTCTATTCCCATCTGTCTTAAGGTTACGTCAAAAAGGTTAAACGTTCCGCCGTATATTGCAGAAGTGCTTATCAAATGGTCGCCGCATCTGCATATATTAAATACCGAATAAAAACTTGCAGCCTGTCCCGAAGACGTAAGCATTGCCCCTACACCGCCTTCAAGCTGTGCTATCTTCCCTGCAGTATAGTCGCAGGTCGGATTCGCAAGTCTTGTATAAAAATATCCGCTCTCCTCAAGGTCAAACAGTTTTCCCATCTGTTCGCTTGATTCGTATTTATATGTCGTACTCTGAACTATGGGCATTACTCTGGGTTCGCCGTTCTTGGGCTCGTATACGCCCTGTACGCATTTCGTATTAAATCTGTAATCTTTCATCTCTTTGCACCGCCTTTTTTTTACTTTACCTTGTAGCTGTCTTTCAAGGATACGATTCTGTTAAACGTATTATCATACTTTGAATCAAGTGTATAATATCCCATTCTTACAAACTGGAACTTATCGCCGACCTTTGCATCTTTGAGCGCAGGTTCTGCCTTACAGCCTGTCAACTTCTTCACTGAATCGGGATTAAGATAATCGTCATAAGTCTTGTCTTCGGGCATATTGTTCATATCTGCTTCCGTAAACAATCTGTCGTAAAGCATTATGTCCGTATCAAACGCATACTTCGCAGATACCCAATGTATCGTACCCTTTACCTTTCTTCCGTCAACGGGATTTCCGTTGCCTGTTTCAAGGTCTGCCGTACATCTTATCTCTTTTACTTCGCCGTTTTCGTCCTTGATTATCTCGTTGCACTTAACGATATAACCGCCCATAAGTCTTACTTCGCCGTCGGGCTTCATTCTGAAGAACTTTGGAGGCGGAACTTCCGCGAAGTCGCTCTTCTCTATATAAAGTTCTCTTGTAAACGGTACTTTTCTTGTTCCTGCATTCTCGTCGTTGGGGTTGTTGGGCAGGTCAAAATATTCAACCTTGTCCTCGGGATAGTTTGTTATAACTACCTTTACGGGCTCTGTAACGCATATTCTTCTCTGCGCTGACATATTGAGTTCTTCTCTCAAGCAATATTCAAGAAGCTCTATATCAACCAAGCTATACGCCTTCGCAACACCCGCGCGTTTAACAAATTCTATAATAGACGAAGGAGTAAAGCCTCTTCTTCTCAACGCGCAAAGTGTGGGAAGTCTTGGATCGTCCCAACCGTCTGCTATACCCGTTTCAACGAGTTTACGGAGATAACGCTTACTCATAACGGTATAAGTTACGTTAAGTCTTGCAAACTCTCTCTGCTTCGGTTTTGATTCAAATCCTATATTATCTATAACCCACTCGTACAGCGGTCTGTGGTTCTCAAACTCAATTGAGCAAAGCGAATGTGTTATTCCCTCAAGCGCGTCCTGAATAGGATGAGCGTAATCGTAAAGAGGATATATGCACCACTTGTCGCCCTGTCTGTGATGGCTTGTATGAACTATTCGGTAAATAGCGGGATCTCTCATATTCATATTGGGAGATGCCATATCTATCTTTGCGCGAAGAGTTCTCGTTCCGTCCTCAAATTCACCGTTCTTCATTCTTTCAAACAAATCAAGGTTCTCTTCGGGCGTTCTGTCTCTGTAAGGGCTATTTTTTCCGGGAGTCGTTAACGTACCTCTGTATTCGCGCATCTCGTCTGCAGAAAGGTCGCATACATACGCCTTGCCTTCTTTGATAAGCTTAATCGCAAACTCATAGCACTTATCAAAATAATCCGAGCCGTAATAAATACCGCCGTCGGGTTCAGCGCCAAGCCACTTCAAATCCTCTAAAATCGAAACAACGTATTCGTTATCCTCTTTTGCGGGGTTGGTGTCGTCATAACGCAAGTTAAACTGTCCGCCAAACTTTCTTGCCGCAGAGTGATTTATCCATATAGCCTTTGCGCTTCCTATGTGAAGATATCCGTTAGGTTCAGGCGGAAATCTCGTGTGTACGTGTGTATAGCCGCCTTCGCGAAGGTCTGTTTCAATTATCTCTTCTATAAAATTGCCATTCGTAATCTCGTCCATCTTTATATCCTCTTAAAGCGCTTTAGCCGCCTTTTCCAAACGGTTCAGCACTCTTTCTTTTCCAAGTATTCTCATAATCTCATGCATATCGGGTGAGTTCGTTCTGCCTGTTACTGCTATACGGAGAAGCATACTTACGTCGCCGACGTTACCCTTAAAGTTTTCGGGATTTGCTTTATATGCTTTCATATCAGATGCAAAACCGTACTTTTCGCTTATAGCCTTTATCTTTTCAAACCAAACGCCGTTATCGTCATTTTCATTGTAGCTTTCGGCAAAATCGGCAAATATCGCCTTTACATCGTCACTTGCAAACTGTGTCGGCATTTCAGCCTCTACTTCAAACAAGCTGTCGTAAAAATATGACATATAAGGCTTAACGTCTTTCCATACGGCAAAGTCTTTTCTCGGCTTCTTGCCGCCTCTGCCTATGGCAAGTATCGTCTTTGCATATTCGGGTTTTTCTTCGAGAAGCTCGGCAAATTCTTTGTCGTACTCTTTTGCCCACTCGGTTACGCCCTCGTAAACTTCGTCTGCAGTCATTCTTGAAATAGCATTCTTACTTACGTCGTTCAGCTTATCAAAGTCAAACAATGCGCCCGAAGTACTCATCTTCTTTATCGAGAACGGGAAATCAAGATACGACTTATCGGGGTTTGCCATTCTCCACTCTTCAAAGTTCGAATTAAGAAGCGTCATAACGTATTCGTTTACGCTTACGGGCGGATAACCGTTCTCTCTGTAATCGGATACGGCAGCACCGTTGTCTCTCTTCGAAAGCTTCTTCTTCGAATTGCCCTCCATCTTCATAAGCTGTGCTATATGCATATATTTAGGCAATCTGAAGTTCAAGTATCTGAAAAGCATTATGTGCTTCGCCAATGACGGCAACCACTCTTCCCCTCTGATAACGTGCGTAGTTCCCATAAGGTGATCGTCTACTGCGTGTGCAAAGTGATACGTCGGTATTCCGTCGCTCTTGAGCAATACGAAGTCCTCATCATTTTCGGGTACTTCAAGTTTGCCCTTTATCAAATCAACGAAAGGTGTCTTCTTATCGGGATCTCCGTCGGAAAGTATACGAAGCACAAAGGGGTTGCCTTTGCTTATCTGCTCCTCTGCTTCATCGTAAGTAATATTACGGAGCTTCTTTATCTCTTCTTTTTCTGTATCGGGATTGTTGTGCCAGTCCTTGTTCTTTATCTCGGCTTTCTTATCTGTCGCGTGAAGCGCTTCAAGCTCCTCTTCGGTAGTAAAACAAGGATATGCCTTTCCCTCTCTTACAAGCTGCTTTGCAAATGTCTGATATATCTCGCCTCTTTGACTCTGTCTATACGGACCGTATATACCAAATTCCTTTTCGTCAGCCAAAGCGCCCTCATCAAAGTGTATCTGATAGTAAGCCAAAGTCTCGATTATATCCTTTTCTGCACCCTTTACCTCTCTCTTCGAGTCGGTATCTTCTATACGAAGATAAAACACGCCCTCGCTCTGATGAGCAAGTCTTTCGGCTATTCTTGCGGGAAACAACGTTCCAAAATGCATAAATCCTGTGGGCGACGGCGCAATTCTCGTTACCTTTGCGCCTTCGGGTAAGTTTCTTCTCGGAAATCTCGCCTCAATATCCTCGGGAGTTCCTGTTATATGGGGAAATAAAAGTTCTGCTAACTTATTGTAATCCATTGTTTTCACCTCAAAGTTTTCATATATATGTTGTTGTTTTTTTCGTAGTTTAAAGTTGTGCTTTCACCGTGGCCGGGATATACGTCATAGTCCTTATCAAGGGCTTGAAGCTTCTTCATAGAATTTAGTATTGCATCAAAACTTCCTCCATAAAGGTCTGTTCTACCCACGGTCTCTTTAAAAAGTGTATCCCCCGACACTATCCACTCGTCTGAAATATAACATACAGAGCCCTGCGTATGTCCAGGTGTATGAAGAACCTTTAACTCTTCTCCGCCTATATCTATCACGTCGCCGTCATCGAGCAAATGCTCCACCTTTTTAAATTCTATCTCTTTGCCTGCCGCGCTTAACATATGGTTTAAATTAGGATCGTTAAGCATCTTTAAGTCTTCTTTGTGAATATATAATTCCGCATCACACCACTCTCTCAACTCTTCAACCGCCATTATGTGATCAAAATGAGCGTGTGTCAAAAGTATCTTGTCCAAAGAAAGTCCATTTTCATTAAGTATACTTTTAATAGCCTCGGCATTTGCCGCCGGATCAATTACCGCTGCCTTGTTATCTTTGCCATAAACTATATAACAGTTGGTCTGCAAAGGACCTAAAGTCAGTTGTATTATATTCATAAAATCACCTTTTTCTCCTTCTTTAACCATTCGGGAACGTGCCTTCTTCAAGCAATCCGTCAAAATCACGTTGGCGAAGCACCTCGTAAACCGCTATCGCCGCAGAGTTCGATAAATTAAGACTGCGGAGTCCGTTTCTCATAGGTATTCTTACACACTTGTCTATATTCGCTTTCAGCAAATCCTCGGGCAATCCTTTCGTTTCCTTGCCAAACACAAGAAATACCTTTTTCGGATACACTGCCGTCACGTGAGATACCGGCGCCTTGGTCGAAAAGAAAAACATCTGTTCATTCTTATTCTTCTCAAAAAATTCATCTGAATTCTCGTAATACGTTATATCAAGCTGATGCCAGTAATCAAGCCCTGCTCTTTTTAGTTTCGCGTTATCTATCTCAAAGCCCATCGGCTTCACCAAATGCAATGCCGCCCCGGTTGCCGCGCAGGTTCTTGCTATGTTTCCTGTATTCTGCGGTATCTCCGGTTCTATTAAAACTATGTTTATATCTGCCATTTTTTCACCTATTACAAAAAAGTATGCTATATCTTATATATTATAATACATATATTGTCAATTTTCAAGTGATATGGCAAAAAAAAGAAGAGTACACGCTAAAAAACGTGTACTCTATTCTTTACTTTTCAAATTCTATCTCTTGTAAAATTACCGAATCCAAACATGGCGTATGTGCAGTCAGTTTATATGTATACTTACCGGTCGGCAACCCTGCTGTATCAAGCTTAAATGAATATTTACGCAGATTTATCTTATCCGTTCCGTTCTCAACCTCTATAACACATTCTTTTACCTTGTTTCCGTTCGTGTCCGTCACTACCATTTCAAGCTCGGTTATACGTGCGTTTGTTTCAATTGTTCCCGCTAAAGTCTTGCCGATATTTTCAGCAGTATTTCCGTCTGTCAGAGTTATTTTCAGTTCTCCGCCCTCCGCTAATACGGTGGGGGTTACGGGTATATATCCGTCGTTCAAAAGTTCCGAAAAAGTATAAATCTTGTCAACAAGCCACGTCGTCTGTTTACCGTTTGACTCTGTAAGTTTATTCGTCTGCTCAATTACTGTCAAATAGCTTCTGCCCGCATTTATCTTGCCTTGCGCGTTACGAACAACAGTAGGCTCCGCCGCTATCATTCTTGCGTGTCCCGCCGCACGTGCATCCGACCATTTTACTATAGCATCTGCCGGTTTGCACAATGCATACCCTTCATATATAGCTTCCGGTTTGTTTGCAGATATAATAGTAAAAGTATCGCGGTTTCCCGATGGGTATTCGTAATTTCCAACAGGTGCAATAGTCTTGTTTCCATAGCCGGGAACATAAGTATACGTCGCCTCTGTATTGCTGACTATATATCTTCTCCAAGATAAATCGCACGATGATGAGCAGTTGTTACCGGGCATCGTATCGTACGAACCGCAAGGTCCTTTATATACTCCGTTATCAATATGTTTAGCAAAATCGTCAAGTCCGCTGAATGCTCGTGTATATGGAAGTCCAAGATATTTCTGTCCTTTTTTGAAGTTCAGATTAACCCCCCAAGTATTGTGATCTCCGTTCAAACTAAAGTCTTCATTAGGAGTCCATTCAACGCTCGACATACTTCTCATATAGTCAACTATACTATTTCTTAAATCGGCTATTTCAAAAACATGCTCCACAGTACCCTCGTCCTTCTTTGCTTCATATATCTCGGTCTCGTCCGTTATTCCAACGCTCTCTTTTGTATCTACAGGCTCTTTTTCTTCACCCGAACCACAAGAAACCATACATAAAACAAGTACCGACAAAAGCACTGATAAAGATATTGTCTTTATTATTTTCATCTGTAACCTCCATGCACAACAATCACTTGTGCAGTTAGATTTTATCAGTTATACCGATATTTTTCAAGGTCTTTACTTTGCCAATTTGTGTCTTTATTTGCATAACCTTATATAAGGTTATCATCATATTTTGCACGTTCGCCGCCAATATATTTAGCTCTTGTTCTTGCACACACAACGTAAGCAGAGCCTATCGTCTTTCTTGCAACTCTTACGGGAACTGCAACTTCTTTTAAGTGCATTCCAATAAGTGTAGAACCTATATCAATTCCGGCATCGGCTTTAATATGCTCAACGGTAACAGGGTCCTTAAACGTCTTATAAGCTGTCATAGCAAATGCACCGCCCGCATGAAGCTGGGGTACTGCATTAACTATATTCTCCCAAGGTTTTAATGCTTCTCTTTCTACAATCAAGGCTCTGTTCAAATGCTCACAGCACTGTACTGCAAGATATACTCCTTTTTCCGAAAGAACTTTATATATCTCGCCAAACACAGCCTCTGCAACCTCAAGGCTTGAATCGCTTCCTATTTTTGAGCCTCTTACCTCACTTGATGAGCTGCCCATTACAACAAGCATACCCTTCTTAAGTTTTGCCGCTTCGCAAAACTGCTCTGCCAATTCTCTTGCTTCATTTCTTAACTTTTCTATCATAATTCTATCTCCTTTCAAGGATACTTTTTTCTATAACAATTATATCATTAAAAAGATTAAAACTCAAGTAGCTAAACAAAAAAAGACAGTATATTTTGAAAATATACTGCCCCAAACACCTATCTGTGTTTACAGTTATTTCTGTCGGCGTCGTATAATTCGCCAACATTCACAAGTATTATATCATCTCCTATCTTATCAATCTTACACCACGGTATGTAAAACCCGTCAACCTTCCCAAACAAGCTCAATTTCTCCTCTTTTGGAACTACAAGAGATATTATCTTTCCGTCACATATGTTAAACTCAACGTCTATTACACACCCCAACCGCCTGCCGTCACATATATTTATCACTTCCTTGTTCCGTAAATCCGCTATACAGCATTTCTCTAACATACATATTTTCTCCCTTACTTTTTTGTATTATCTTATGCTTATCTAACCTCCAATAATTCTTAATAAAATAAAAACCTCCCGAAAGAGATTTTAGTTCTCTGTCGGGAGGGTTTTAATCTAAACTATTCTTTTAAAGATAAGAACTTACGTTATTTATACATTAAAGTAAGCCTTTGCAATTGCACCGTATACTACGATTGCTTTTGCAAGATTTGCTTCATTCAAAGCAGAACCAGTCTTATCTGCATTAAGCTTTGCATATCTTGCAGGTGAGTATGCTA
>JAZRUG010000039.1:0-61710 GCA_045652425.1 Eubacteriales bacterium | reverse complement strand
CGTTCATCCTGAGCCAGGATCAAACTCTCAAAACTTTGTATCTAATGTACCCTATGGTACTTTAAATCTTCCAAAGCTTCAAGCTTGTCTGCTTTTGCTCTTTTTACTTCTTTACTCTTGTTTAAAGGAATTGTCGAGATTATTTTTGTCTTCTACACTTTCTGTTTCCATACTTTGTGCTTTGTACTTTCTCTCGTTGTTCAATTTTCAAGGACCGTCTCCGCCGCACCTCTCGTGCGACAGCTTGACTATTATATCACCACCCCCACCATTTGTCAATACTTTTTTTCAATTTTTTTTAAGATTTTTTTCTTTTGTAAATTATACACCAAAAGACGTCATCTCGGGAGTGGCGGTATATGTCATTTTTTACATATAATTAGCGGCATTTGCCGTTATACGTTAAATAAAAGTTCTGCATAAGTTGGTATAGGCCAACAGTTTTCGGGAGAAATTTTTTCAAGTTCATCAGAAATTTTTCTAACAGCATCCATTGCAGGAATCACAGAATCGCGGTAAAAAGAAGCCTTATCTGCATTAGCGGTCAACTTATCGCACTTCGCAATCGCCTTTTCAAGCAAATCAACTTTTTTATAAAGCGCCACGTTCAAAGCCGACATATTTTTTATCACTTCAACTTCAACCGCGTTCGTTCCGCCAATATTCTTTATCGCCTCTGCAGCTTTAGCCATTTCCGCAACAGCATTTGACACTGCGGGAACAATCTGCTTTTTGGTCATTTCAACCATTATCAACGCCTCAATGCGCTTCGTCTTGCAGTAATTATCGTACTCAATCTCGCAGCGCGAATAAATTTCGCTTTCCTTAAATATATTATGTTTTTCAAACAAAGCGATATTTTTCTCTGCAACGTAATAACCGATTGCATCAGCAGTGCTCTTCAAATTAAGCAAACCGCGTTTTTCTGCTTCTTTAACCCATTCGTCAGAATAGTTATTACCATTAAATAGTATTCTCTTATGTTTAGCAACAGTTTCCTTCAAAAGCTTTCTAACTTCTTTCTCGAAGTCATCAGCCTTCTCAAGTCTGTCAGCAAACTGACACAAAGCTTCAGCTACACTTGTATTAAGCGCAGTATTCGGATCGGCAATAGAAAGAGCCGAACCGGGCATACGGAATTCAAACTTATTTCCGGTAAACGCAAAAGGCGAAGTTCTGTTACGGTCGGTGCCATCTCTTGTAAGGTTAGGAAGAGCCTTTACACCAATATCCATTTTAGACTTTTCTTTAGCGTCATAATTCTCGCCCTTCTCTATCGCCTCAAGAACTTCATAAAGGTCATCGCCGAGGCACATAGATATAATAGCGGGGGGAGCTTCATGTCCACCGAGTCTGCATTCGTTACCCGCACTTGCGGTAGTAAGTCTCAAAAGATCCTGATATTCGTCAACCGCTTTTATAACCGCAGTAAAGAACAACAAGAATCTAAGATTATTATAAGGATCATTTCCGGGATCGAAAAGGTTAACGCCGGTATTGGTAGAAATAGACCAGTTATTATGCTTACCGCTTCCGTTTACACCATAGAAAGGCTTTTCATGAAGAAGACAAGCAAGGCCGTGTCTTTTGGCAATCTTCTTCATCATTTCCATAGTTAACTGATTATGGTCAGTCGCAGTATTGGCATCTTCAAACAAAGGAGCAAGTTCATGCTGAGCGGGAGCCCCCTCGTTATGTTCCGTTTTTGCATATATACCGAGTTTCCAAAGTTCTTCATCGAGATCTCTCATAAACGCCGCAACTCTGGGCTTAATCGTACCGAAATAATGGTCGCCCATTTCCTGTCCTTTGGGAGCAGAAGCGCCGAGAAGAGTTCTGCCCGTGAACACGAGGTCTTTTCTCTTTTCAAAAAGTTTTTCATCAACAAGGAAATATTCCTGCTCTGCGCCAACGGTGGGGATAGTACGAACAACATCGTCCATACCAAAAAGCTTTGTTATACGCAAAACCTGCTTATTCAAAGCTTCCATTGAACGAAGCAAAGGAGTCTTCTTATCAAGAACCTCGCCGCCGTACGAACAGAAAACGGTAGGAATACAAAGAGTATCATCTTTTATGAACGCATAAGATGTGGGATCCCAAGCCGTATAACCTCTGGCCTCAAATGTAGCGCGAAGACCACCCGAAGGAAAACTTGAAGCATCGGGCTCACCCTTGATAAGCTGTCGCCAAGTAAAAGAAGTAGCAGCGCCGCCGTTATCTGTAGAAACGATAAAGCTGTCGTGCTTTTCGGCAGTAATCCCCGTCATAGGCTGGAACCAGTGGGTATAATGTGTTGCACCGTTTTCCAACGCCCACTCTTTCATAGCATGAGCAACCACGTTCGCCATAGTCATATCAAGGTCTTTACCCTCGGATATAGTTTTGCGAAGGGACTTATATATTTCTTTAGGTAATCTCTCGCGCATAACCGCGTCATTGAAAACCTTACTTCCAAATACTTCAAGAATCTTGTTCATAAGCTTGTCTCCGTCTTTTTTGGTTTTGTCCTTTTAAAAATAAAAGTTCAGTATATTATTATATAATATCTGTATTTTTTTGTCAATAGCGAAATCAAACTCCACTATATACTATAAAAACATATATAACAAAAGCAGGTTGCCCCACTGTGAAAAAACCTGCCTGTTATTTTATATAATTTATTTATTTTCTTCCGCAGACTTCTTCGAAAAATGCTCTTTTGTAAGTCTGACCACCACTTTATACAAACCTATTATACCAATAAGGTTGGGAATCGCCATAAGCGTATTCATCATAACAGAAATATCCCAAACGACCTTGAGTTCAAGAACTGCGCCTATAAGAACAAATGCAACGTAAATCAATCTATATACAGTTACACTGCTCTTTGCATTTTTGAATATATAAGATGTAGCAACTTCGCCGTAATATGCCCAACCCAATATGGTAGACAGAGCGAAGAATATAGTTGAAACTGTTACAATAATTCCTCCGACGCCGGGAATAATAGAATTAAACGACTGGATACTCAAAGCCGCGCCGTCGAGTCCATCTCCGTAGAAGCCGGTAGTTAAAATTACAAGAGCTGAAACAGTACATATTATAATAGTAGTAAAGAATACTTCAAACATTCCCCAAAGTCCCTGTTTAACGGGATCCTTTGTTGTAGACGCAGCATGAGCGATAGGCGCACTTCCCAAACCTGCCTCGTTAGAAAAAACACCTCTTGAAAAGCCCGACTGCATAGCCTTCATTATTCCGTAACCGACAGCACCGCCTGCAGCTGCCTTAAATTTAAATGCTTCCCTAAATATAAGAGCAAACGCCTCTGGGATTTCTTTTGCATTTATAATTAATGCGAAAAAAGCACAGACAACAAAAAACATAGCCATAAAAGGAACCATTTTTTCATTTACCGCCGCTATTCTTTTTACACCGCCGAGAATAACCACAGCTACGATAACAGTTAATACTACACCTGTTATCCAAGGAGCAACCCCCAAAGTAGAATCAAGCGCAACTGCAATAGAGTTAGACTGGGTTGCATTTCCAGTACCAAGACAAGCCACCATAGCAAATACAGCAAACACAGCCGCAAGCCATTTAAGTTTCAGTCCATTTTTTATATAGTACATAGGACCGCCAACCCATTCGCCCTTTTCGTTTTTCTCTCTGTAATAAAGCGAAAGCACGATTTCCGAGTATTTCGTAACCATACCGAGAAGCGCGCTTATCCACATCCAAAATACAGCGCCTGGGCCTCCCGCAACAATAGCCGTTGCAATCCCCGCTATACTTCCCGTGCCGATAGTACCCGCCATAGCGGTAGCAACCGCTTGAAAAGGACTAACTCCCGAGGAGTTTTTTTCGTGCGAATTTTTAGAAAAGATACTGCCAATGGTATTCTTTGTAGCATAACCGAATTTTCTGAACTGAACGAAAGTAAGCTTAATGCTCAAAAACAAACCTGCGCATACAAGCAAAACAAGCATTACAGTTTCAAGCACACTTTGAACCGAAGCAAAAACATTTCCCATAAAACAATCTCCGCTTTTCGTTGCGTAATTTTTTCTTACCGCTATGAATTGTACAATCACAATTAGCTTTTGTAAATATGATATCCAAAAGACAAAAGATTTTGTTTCTGAAGAAAAAGTTGCTTTTAAAAATAACTTCACGTTTAACCTAAACTTAAAAAAATTTAGCAACAAAAAAATCCCCGACTATACAAAAGTATAATCGGAGAAGCTACATATTATATTATATAACAAAAACTATTCCTTTATGTATTCTTTCACAACGCAGTTCTTGCAAAAGTATTCGCTTCTGTCGGTCTTTGGAGGACCGCAGAAATAATACCCCGAAGCAACGCTTACGCCGCCGTGAGTAACGACAAGTACGGTATCATTTTTGTGTTTAGAATAAATATCGTCGAAAAAACCCGTTAGTCTTTCGAGCAACATTTCAAAAGTTTCCATTCCCTCAAACATAGGCGGCGTTCCGGGAATCCACGTGGCATCAAAATCTATATCCCTTGTATTCATACCCTCGGCAACACCGAATCTGCGCTCAACTATTCTTTCGTCATATATAACGGGAATGTCCCTTCCCTTCAAAATAACGTCTGCAGTTTGGCGTGTTCTTATAAGGGGAGAACAGAAACACACGTCAATCTTTTCATCTTTCAAAGACTCTCGAGCCATTTCAGCCTGCTCAATCCCCGTTTCATTCAAAGGAATATCTTTCGTTCCCTGTAATAATCCTATTTTATTCCAATCGGTCTGCCCGTGGCGTATAAGTAATACTCTCATAATTCTTCCCTTTTATAATTATTATATAAAGCATTATAAACCCAAATAAGCAATTTTGCAAGGGAGTGTAATCAAACACAGCGAAATTTGCTTAATAAAACATTTTGCCTTGGCGGCAAATTGTGAAATAATTTACTTCGTAAATTGTGAAATTTAATGCTATCGCATTAAGTGAAATAAAATTCGCTCCTTAACATTTGCGAAGCAAATATTTCATACGCGACAGCGTATTTCATAGCGAAGCTATTTCACTCGCCGCAAGGCGAATTTCATTGAAAAAGACGAATGCTTTCGCAATCGTCTTTTTCTGGAGCGGGTGATGGGAATCGAACCCACGCAGCCAGCTTGGAAGGCTGGAATTCTACCATTGAACAACACCCGCATTTATCGTGCCTAAATATATTACCACAACCTAACACTTTTGTCAAGGGTTATTTCAAATTTTTTAGATAACATATTTTGCGCAAAGTTATCATATATTTTTACCAAAAAACAATTACTTTTCGGAGGAACACCAAATGACAAACAATAAAAAGCTTTTCGTGTACTCGATTAAAGCGCAAACGTTGCAGTTTTTTTCGATAGTCGCCCTTTCGGTCATTGCCCTGCTCGTGCTTATCGCCTTTATACCAACATACGAGCCGACAGTTATCAATACGCTCTACACCGAAACGGCTAACGTTAATTTTAACAAGATAAAAACCAACGACGACAGAGTTGATTTCCTCGAGCAGTTTGGCTGGACAGTATCGGAAACCCCTGTAGACGAACAAAAAGTTACTATCCCGCAGGAATTCGATAAGATAATGTTAAGCTATAACGAATTTCAACGCCAAATGGGACTTGACCTTGCAAAATATAAGGGGAAAGACGTTATGCGTTATACATACGAGGTAACAAACTATCCCGAATACGAAGGCAGAGTCTATGCGAATGTACTTATATATCGCAATAAAGTTATCGGCGGCGATATTTGCTCGGCAGACTCAAAAGGGTTCTTGCAAGGTTTTGTAAAAAGCAATTAAAGTATCCCTACTTTCTTTAAGGAAAAAAGCAGTCCCCTACTTTCTTTAAGGAAGAAAGTAGGCAAAGAACCTTTTAATAATGGGTTTGTGCTACTATTAATAATTTGCAGAAACCCGAGAAGCAAGTTCTTTGCCAAGCTTTCTACGAAAGAAAGCGGGAAGAAAGTAGGCAAAGAACCTTTTGATAACGGGTTTGTGCAAACATAGATAGATAATTTGTAGGGGGCGGCGTCCTCGACGCCCCGTTTATTGAAAGATAGTAGGCAAAGAACCTTTTGATAAGCGGTTTGTGCAAACAATATATTACGGTCATCCTGAGCGAAGGCGTTTTTAACGCCGAAGTCGAAGGATCCCATTATTTCTACTCTACAATTACGGGATTCTTCGATTCCGCGCCCATTGGGGCGCTCCACTCAGAATGACCAACGAAATATTGTTCGTACAGACCAAGAGAAGCAAGTTTTTACCTATTGTTTTTATAAGAAAAAATATATAAATTATACAGATAATGGATGGCGGTAGGAACCAAGATATTCGAGGTTTCTTTGCCTCCTTTCTTTCCTTAAAAGAAAGGAGGGGACAAGCTTTCTGCGAAAGAAAGCGGAGAAAGTATGTCATCTTTTTAAATTCCGAGTTCAATAAAAAGTCCGTAGTGGTCGGAAGGATATTTTCCGTCAACCATTTCGGTCATTATCTTTTGTGATATAGGTGTAACCTTTTCGTCAATAAAGCAAAAATCTATATGCGAATCGGGGTGTTTTTCGGGGGCATATCCGTGATACGTAGTTTGCATATCTTTCGATGTAACCATATTAACGTCAACAAAATGCTTTACCATTTCCATATATCCCGCATCTTTGGAACCCATATTAAAATCTCCCGTTACAAAGGTTGGATAGTCGGAGATTTTTTGGCTGTATTCATAGATAAGCTTTGCACTTGCCACCTGACCGTTATCACCGAAACCGAAATGGGTATTCATAAAAGTAAATACCACTCCCGTCTTCTTATCGCGCAGTATAACGTATGAGCAAATTCTGTTCTTGTGATACTTTTCGTCCCAACCGCCCGACATTTCTTCGGGGGTATCGGAAAGCCAAAAAGTTCCCTTTTTCAAACAGTCATAACTGCCCTTTTTCCAAAGTATAGGCACCGATTCTCCTCCCGGCATCTCGTCGCGGGGTACGCGGTAAAACTCATATTCGTCTAAAAAATATTCATCAAACTGCTCTTGCCAAGCATCGCGGAATTCCTGCACACCTATAACGTCGGGATTATAGGGCGCAATAACCTTATGCAGTCTCGGTCCCCTTTCGGCAATAGAATGACCGTCGGGGTCATTTGCGCATCTGATGTTAAAACTGATTACTTTAATCTCCATAATTTTTCACCCAAAACTTTCTATAACGCTTACCAAGCGTATTTTTTCTTTGTCAACCAAATCTCGTCCGTAGGCATCGAAAAATCTTTCGCGGTAGATATCGGTTTTTAAATTAAAATTCAAAGTCCAAGCTCCCCAAAACAAATCGATATGCCTGTCGCCTACTCCGCCGTTACAAACGTCAATAAAACCGCTGAATTTAAAATTGTCGAGCATTATGTTCGGCAAACAGTAGTCGCCGTGAAGCAACACTTCATTTTTCAGAGCATCTTTTCTTTCATATATACATTTATATGCCTCGTCTGCTTTAAGATATTTTAACGATTCATCTATATACGAGGAATCAAAAACACCTGCTTTATAGTTTGCATCAACCGTATCAAAGTATAATTTCGTATGGTCAAGAATAGGGCAACCGCTGAAATCCGTCTCGTGCAACTGCCTTAAAAGAACAGCTATAGTATCACACAGCCTTTTCGGCTCTTCTATATATTTATAATATGTACAGTCTTCCCCCGAAACCCTTTCCGTCAGCATATAATCCTTGTCGGCGGAAATATATTCAACCACCCTTTTGGACAACCCCTTTGATGCAAAGAAGCTTGTCATATCGGCTTCTCTTTGTAGACTTCCCTTTTCGGCAGTTTTCAGATAAAAGCCATTATCTTTGTCAATAAAAACAACCTTTGCAAAGGGAGAACAACTGCTGTCGTATGTATCTGCCCCGTTAAAATAAGGCAAAAAGACCGTTGGGTAATCGTCGGGATTTATCTTGATAGGCTTACGAACCATATTATTTACTCCGATTTATTTCAAAATCATTCTTGCAAGAGCTTCAATAATTCTCCTGCATCTTCCATAACTATATGGGGCTTATCTTCCGACTTTTCCAAAATTTCTCTTGTAGTTTCCCCACTCATAACGAGTATGGTCAAAGCCCCCGCATTAAGTCCGCTTTTTATATCGGTATAAATTCTGTCGCCGATAACTGCCGTTTCTGACTTTTCTACCCCTACTTTTTCCATAGCAAGTATAGGCATCAACGGCTCGGGTTTGCCTATAAATATAGGTCTTCTTCCCGAAACGTTGTAAAGCATATCGCAAACACTTCCGCAGTCGGGAACGCTTCCGAATTCTGTGGGGCAAACGTAGTCGGGGTTTGTGGCAATATAGGGTATATCCTTTCTTGTACAAAGCATATACGAGATGTCGTGGAGCTTTTTGAAGTTAAGCTCGGTATCAAAGCCCATAACTATACAGTCGGTTTTGTTTACATCATCGGTTATTGAAAAGCCATTTTCTCGAAGCTCGGTTTTTAATGACTCCGTTCCGCAAACGTAAAGCAAACTGTCGGCATAATGCTTCTTTAAATAGTATGCAGTTGCCTGCGACGAGGTTATAAAATCGTCGTACTCGGCTTCTATCCCTAACTTCGCTAACTTTTCTATATATGCCTTGACACTCTTGGAGGAATTGTTTGTCATAAACAAGTATTTTCCGCCCTTATCCCTTATAGCCTTCAAAAGCTCGGGCGTAAATTCATACAGCCTATCCCCAAGATAAAGTGTACCGTCCATATCAAACAAAAATAATTTTATGTCAGTTTTTATTTTCTTAAGTTCCATTATATTTTTCCTTCTAAAATACGCTTTTCTTATAGCCTCAACAACTTTTCACCAACGTAATACGCAAGAACAAAAGCGGCAGCGTTACTTGACGGAAGCATCATAATATGCATAAGGTCAATGATTCTTATGACGTCCCCGGCGCGTATATATTTTTGATAGAAGCCTTTAGGTATAAGCGCGATTATTTCTTCTGTTACCTCAACTTTGGTATCAATATCGCTTATATACTCCACCACCAACAAAGCAGTCAATATTTTTGACATAGAAGCGGGCATTATGACCTTTTCGGGATTTTTCTCAAATAATAGAACAATTTGTTCGTCTAAAGATTTTGGCATTTTGCAAACAACAGAGCTTTCTGCGCATACGTGTCCACCATCTCCGTTTAATGCGGCATCGAGCGACATTCTTACAGCATCAAAACGGTTATTTGGGCAATCATTAGCGCCTTCAGCCCCCATAATTACACAAGCATATTCATCATCTTTATCGAAACGAGAAGCAAGAATTGCAGAATTATTTATTTTTTGGTAAGTAAGCGTTCCACCCTTGCCGCCAAGAACGTTGTATTTACATTTTAACCTTTCAACACCGAGGCCGCGCAAGGTTTTCGACTCAATAGCAATATCTCTCGCATTGTCTCCGTAAACCTTGAAAGAATAATCGTGCTTACTCCAAATATCTCTAATCACTTTATTTTGACAAGCTCTGACAAAACAGCGCAATATATCAATAGCCGAAGAATAATTACGACAGCCCGCAGGGTCTTTAAAATCGGAATTATTCATCCCTAATTCTTTTGCTTTTTTATTCATAAGCTCACAAAATGCATTTACGCACGCTTCCGCCTGCGAACAAACTGCATTATCAAAGCCTTCGTTCTGCTCCGCCGCGATAACAGAACAGCCCTCATGATTCTCTTTAATTTCAATAGGCTTCAAGTTTTCACATCCTAACATTCTTTGATTATAATCTCAAAACTAATTAGTCAAATATAATTTTATTCAAATATAAGTTCTCCGTTTTCATCGGCATAGGCAGTTTTGAAGGTCATATCCCCCGCATAACCGCCGATTCGTTTAAATCCCGTAAATACGATTTTGCCGTTCCAAACAGCGCCTTTAGGTACCGATTCGCAAGGAACAGACGGATCTTTCGGCTCTCTCCAGCCGTCAAAAGCATTGTCCGATATAAGATACTGCGCCTTTCCGTGAAGGCTGAATATAAGATAGTATCTTCCGTTATATTCGATATAGTCGGGACATTCGGGCTCTGTATTGTCGGGCGAAATATATATAGGCTTACCGCTGTCTTCCCACTTTTCTAAATCCGACGAAACATAGTGGGCAAGACAACCTCTATTTTCTTTTTTTAACCTTGTGGTCAGAAACATATGATACAGTCCGTCATCCCCCTTTACTACCTTCGGGTCGCGAAGAGTGGGCGTGTTATATTTATCAGAAAGTGTAAATGAAAAGTCTTTATCCTTTTCGTAATTAAAGCCGTTATATGATATACTTCTGTGAACAGACCTTGGAACACCGGGGCGCAGTCTTTTGGTATAGAACAAATATTGCTTACCCTTATCTTCAAACCAAGAGCCTGTGCAAAAAGAACCCTCTTCTGCATCTTCCAACGGAACAGCCGTAGGATGTACAAACCAAGTAGTAAAATCTTTGGTGGAAATATGCTCCCATTGATGTCCGCCAAGTCCCCATTTACTGTTGTGATGATGGCGGTCTTTGAGATATAAAACGTGATATACACCGTCCTTTACGTAGGGCATACAGTCGCCGACGAATACCTTTTCCGACGGTCTCCATCCTTCCGCATTTTCAAAAGTATCTATAACCTCTTGCGTTTTCAAAGGCGGTTCGGTGTAATCGTGGTAAGTAACGTCAAGATTTGATATTATTTCGTCGCCATTTTCAAAAAAACGAACGCCAATAGGCCATTCTTCGTCTTCTAATTTACCGTTTACGTATAATTCTATTCTGTGAGGCAATATTACGACTTCAATTTTGTCGCCGAGAGCTATTTGGGATACAAGTCCAAGCGGTCGTCTGTTGTAGTCATATACAACGTCAACGTTTATCTGACCATCAAAGGCTTGAACTTCAAAGGTTTTTCTTCCATTCTTATATGAAATAGCATAAGACGGTATTTTATCGAGTACAAAAGAAAGCTTCATGAAGTTACCCCTTATTTAAAAATGTATTTTATTCTCTACTATATAGTATCACAATCTACGCCTTTTTTCAATATATTATTTTGCATTTGAATAAGAACCTGATTTTTCTGCATAATAAAAAGAACGGCTGTCTTAAAAGCGATTTTTCACTAATAAGACAGCCCAATATTTTTTTATTTATAAAAATTTGTTGACCTTGTAACTGTTGCGGGGGGAGCAAAGTCAAGTTTTTGGTCTGCAATACCGAGTATATCTTCGGGACGAATCCAAGGTTTGTTCTGAATAGCGCTCGTTTCTTCGTGGGTAAGATATCCGTTATATGCGGTAAGACTTCTGCGATAGAAGCCGTCTTTTACGCAACAACCTGCAACACCGTCGTTGAGTATGCTCATAATCATAGGAAGCATTTCAGCAGCATAGGCAACCGAGGTAGAATTTGCAACGGCCCCCGGGATATTGGATACGCAGTAGTGAACGACACCGTTTACAACGTATCGGGGGTTATCGTGGTGGGTTTCGTGGCTTGACTCAATAGCGCCGGGATCATCGTTTGATATATCAACGAGAACGGAACCGGGTTCCATAAGTTTAAGCATTTCCTTGTCTATAAGGAAGTCCTTGCGCTCTTTAGGCCACTTAACGCAGTTAAGAACCATATCGGTCTGCGGAAGGATTGAAGCTATAGTTTCTTTGTTGCAGAACATAGTGTCAATAGTTGCGCCGTACTGGTCGGAAAGCTGACGAAGGATACCGACGTTGATATCCATAACTGTACACTTTGCGCCAAGGGCGTAAAGTACCTGCAATGCGCCTCTACCTACAACACCGCCGCCCATAATAAGAACGTTCATACCGGGCGCGCCCGCAAAACCGCCAACGAATTTACCCTTACCTCCGTTTATTGTAAGCATAGATTCAAGACCGAACAATGCGCCCTGTTTACCTGCCGCTTCGCAGTTGGGCGAACCGAATCTGTGCGCGTCTTCTGCAGTAAATGCAGTAACCTTGCTCTTCAAAATAGCGTCAACTTCTTCAGGGTGTCCTGCAGGGTGAATGCAACCGAGAATAATCTGTCCCTCTCTCATAAGAGGATATTCAACGGGTGTAAATTCCTTTACCTTTGCGACCATATCACAACCTGCCCACATTTCTTCCATAGAATCGACTATTTTCGCACCCGCTTCAGCATATTTTTCATCAGGGAATCCTGCCGCTTTACCGCAATCGTGTTGAGCCCAAACCTCGTGGCCGGAAGCAACTATGGATTTTACCTCCATAGGCGTACAAATAACGCGGAATTCTCCCTCTTTTATATCCTTAAGAATACCGAAAACCATCTTTATTCTCCTTTATTATTTTTATTTTAGAACTTTAATTTAATAATAACACAAAAAAGTAATATTTCAACTACTTTTTTACACTTTTTTCAGGATTTAAAAGATTTCTTTTAAAAATAAATAATATAGAAGCAAATTCTTGATAAGAATAAGAGCAATAGAAAAATAATATACAATTCATATAAATATATACATTACATCTTGATTTTTCACAAAAATATGTTACAATGAACATAAGATATTTTTTTGTTAAACAATTATATTACAATAAACTTGAAAGGACATAAAGATTATGTTAAAAGGAAATGCTATAGTAGGTCAGTCCGGCGGTCCTACTGCCGCTATCAACGCAACTTTGGCAGGCGTTATCAAGGGCGCGTTTGATTCTGAAGCAATTGACGTTATTTACGGCGCACACAACGGCGTTGAGGGTATGCTTGAAGGCAGAATTACAAACCTCAACGAAGTTTTTAAAACAGAAATGGATCTCAAGCTTTTGGCATCTACTCCTGCGGCAGCCCTCGGCTCATGCAGACGTAAGCTTCCCAAGATGGGCGAAGACGATGCAGTTTATGAAAAGCTTTTTGACTTCTTTAAGGCAAACAATATCCACTATTTCTTCTATATCGGCGGTAACGATTCAATGGATACCGTTGCAAAGGTTTCTGCTTATGCCGCATCTCACGATTATGAAATAAAGGTTATGGGCGTACCGAAGACGATAGACAACGACGTTGTAGGAACAGACCACACTCCCGGTTACGGTTCTGCGGCTAAATATATCGCGACTTCTATGCAGGAAATACTCCGCGACTGCGCAGTATATACCGTTAAGGCAGTTACTATCGTTGAGATTATGGGCAGAGACGCAGGTTGGCTTACTGTTGCCGCAGGTCTTCCCCGCGTAATCAACGGAATAGGTCCCGATTATATCTACCTTCCCGAGAGAGATTTTGATACGGACAAGTTTATCGAAGACGTAAAGAAGGCGCTTGAAAAGCACCCGAACGTAGTAATCGCAGTATCCGAAGGTCTCAGAGGTGCTGACGGTAAGTACGTAGGCGAATCGACACAAAGCGGAGCTACCGACGTATTCGGTCATAAATATCTTTCGGGAACAGGCAAATGCCTCGAACTTCTCGTAAAAGAAAAGATTGGCTGCAAGGTTCGTTCGATTGAGCTTAACCTTCTCCAGAGATGCGCTTCTCACTGTTCTTCAAAGGCAGATATCGACGAATCTCTTATGGTTGGCGCAGCTGCAGTTAAGAACGCAACGGCAGGCGTAACAGGAAAGATGATGTGCTTTACACGTACTTCCGATGCTCCCTACACCGTTGAACCCACTTATGCCGACATCGATAAGATTGCAAATCAGGTTAAAGAAGTTCCCGCTGAATTTATTAATGCAGAGGGCAACGACGTAACAGATGCTTGTCTTGAATATATCAAGCCTCTTATCGCAGGTGAAGCTGAAGTATTCTGGAAAAACGGACTCCCCCAGCATTTCGCAATTAACTACAAAGGCTAATATCGTTGGTGGATATGGGCGAAGCCTATATCCACCATATTTTTATTTTTTGCATATTTTTCGATAGAAAAACAAACACTACACCTACAGTAAATTTTTTATAAAAAGGAGTAAAGATATGCAAAATAAAGCTATGTCAAATAAAGGTATGAAGATTGCATCAGGAGTAATCGCGGGAAGTATAGCGGCGACAGCAGTAGGTATCGCCCTTACAGCAACAAAAAAGCCAAAATCAAAAATGCAAAAAAACACCGCGCGCACGCTTAATACAATAAGCCACATTACCCACAGTTTAGCAAATATAATAGGTTAAATCTATGCCGACTGTTTTTGAAAAACGAAACAGTCGGCTCTTACTTTCTTTTAAGGAAAGAAACTAAGCAAAGAAACCTCGAATAATGGGTTTGTGCCAATCTAAAGCCTCTCACTCTGGGAGAGGTGGCGGCGAAGCCGACGAAGAGAGCTTCTTTTAAAGAAAGAAAGTAGGCAAAGAACTTGCCTCTCTTGGTTTGTACGAACATTAAAAGCCATCTCCGCTGGAGATGGCTTTTGTTGTATTCGCAAACTCTCTCTCTATGGTCATCCTGAGCGAAGGCGGTTTTATCCGCCGAAGTCGAAGGATCCCATACAATAATATAAAACGATAATGGGATTCTTCGATTCCGCGACCAAAAGGTCGCTCCACACATAATGACATCTTAATTATTATTTGTACAATTCTTATCATTTTTTTCTATATCCAGCTATAGTATTTATCGATATTTTTATTGAATTTCTATTGACACTGTAATGAAAGAGGTATATAATGAAATTTGATTTTTATTATTTTATTAAGGAGTGTTTTTAAGAAAATGAAAAGAGTTTACAATTTTTCTGCAGGGCCGTCTATGTTGCCTATGCCCGTACTCGAAAAGTGCGCAAATGAAATGGTATGTTACGGCGAATCAGGCATGTCAGTAATGGAGATGAGCCATCGATCTCCCGTTTACGAAGAGATTATCGCAGGAACAGAATCACTCCTGCGCGAAGTTATGAACATCCCCGAAAACTACAAGGTTTTGTTTATGCAGGGTGGCGCATCAACCCAGTTCTCTGCTGTACCCCTTAACCTTATGACAGGTTCGGGCAAGGCTGACTACGTTGTATCCGGTCAGTTCTCCAAGAAAGCATTTCAGGAAGCAAAGAAATACGGCGACGTTGTATGTGTAGCATCTTCAGAAGATAAGAATAATTCTTATATTCCCGTATTCAAGAAGGAAGATATCCGTCCCGATGCTGATTACGTACACATTTGCTTCAACAATACTATTTACGGTACAAAATATTACTACATTCCCGATACAGGCGACATTCCCTTGGTTGCGGATATGTCTTCTTGCATTCTCTCCGAGCCGGTTGACGTAACGAAGTTCGGTATGATTTACGCAGGTGCGCAGAAGAATATGGCTCCCGCAGGACTTACCGTTGTAATTATACGCGAAGACCTTCTCGGCAAGGAAAGAGATATTACCCCCGTAATGCTCAACTACAAGATTATTGCAGACAACGATTCTATGTACAATACACCTCCCTGCTATCCCATTTACGTATGTAAGCTCGTACTTGAATGGATTAAAGATATGGGCGGACTTGAAGTTATGAAAGAAAAGAACGTAAAAAAAGCAAAAGTACTTTACGACTACCTTGATTCTCAAGACTACTACATAGCTCCCGTTGAAAAGCAGAGCCGTTCTATGATGAACGTTACTTTCGTAACAGGCGACGCTGACCTCGACAAGAAGTTTGCAAAAGAAGCAGATGCAAAAGGCTTCAAGAACATAAAAGGACACCGTTCCGTAGGCGGTATGCGTGCTTCTATTTATAACGCAATGCCCTATGAAGGTGTAGCAGACCTCGTTGAATTTATGAAAGAATTTGCAAAGAACAATCCCAAAGGTTAAAATATCTAATAAGGTGAACAAAAATGAAAAATATACAGTTATTAAATAAGATTGCTCCCTGCGGCACAGACCTTTTTGACAAGGCTAAATATGCCGTTGAAGAGAATATAGAAAATCCCGATGCAATAATGGTACGTTCTGCCGTTATGCACGAAATGGAATTTGGTTCTAACCTCAAGGCTATCGCAAGAGCAGGTGCGGGTGTAAACAACATTCCCCTCGATAAGTGTGCTGAACAGGGTATCGTTGTTTTCAATACTCCCGGTGCTAACGCAAATGCAGTAAAGGAACTTGCAGTATGCGCTCTTATGCTTGCATCCCGTGATATTATAGGCGGTATCGAATGGGCAAACGGACTCAAAGGTACTGCAGATATTGCGAAACAGGTTGAAAAGGGCAAGTCCAAATTCGGCGGTGTTGAAATTGTAGGTAAGACACTTGGTATAATCGGTCTCGGCGCTATCGGCGGTATGCTTGCAAATGCAGCCGAAAGCCTCGGTATGAAAGTTATCGGCTGCGACCCCTACCTCAGCGTTGATGCGGCTTGGCATATCCACGAGGGCGTAGAAAGAGTTGCTACTTTTGAAGACGTGTTCAAGAATTCCGATTACATAAGCGTACACGTTCCCGCGACAGCAGAAACAAAAGGTTTTCTTAACGCAAACTCCTTCGGTATGATGAAGGACGGCGTAAGAATTCTTAACCTCGCAAGAGCAGACCTTGTTAATACAGACGACCTTAAAGCAGCTATTGAAAGCGGCAAGGTTGCTTCTTACGTAACGGACTTCCCGACCGAAGAGACAGTTGGCGTTAAGGGTATAATCGCTATTCCCCACCTCGGCGCATCTACCGAAGAAGCTGAAGATAACTGCGCTGTTATGGCGGCAAAAGAGCTTATAGATTACCTCGAAAACGGTAACATCAGAAACAGCGTAAACTACCCTGCAGTAGTAGCTCCCAGAAGCCACGCGAACAGAGTGTGCGTTCTCCACGCAAACGAAGACGGACTTGCGTCAAAGATTACTGCGCTCTTTAAGGGCGACTTTATGACAAAATCGAGAGGTAACTTTGCATATACGATAGTAGATACAGATAACCTAAACGAAGATGCAGTTGCAAAGACGACAGCCCTCGACGGCGTATATAAAGTAAACGTAATTTAAATTGAATTTCAATCTCTTCGGGCTGTTTTAAAAAACAGCCCGATTTTTTATTTGAAACCTATTGACAAAACTGTCTATTAATGATAGACTGTATATGTAGTCTATCATTAATAGACAGTTTTTTAGGGAGGATATTAATATGAACGAAATCAGACTTGGTATGGTTGAAGCTCATTTTGCCGATATCGTATGGCAAAATGAGCCTATATCCACAAAAGAACTTGTTTCTTTGTGCGAAAAAGAATTAAAATGGAAGCGTACCACTACATATACCGTACTCAAAAAATTGTGCGAAAGAGGAATTTTCGCCATGGAAAACAGCATAGTTACCGCAGTTTTATCCAAAGATGATTTTTTTGCTATACAGAGCGAAAAATTTGTTGACGAAGCATTTAAGGGTTCTCTTCCCGCATTTATAGCCGCATTCGGCTCACGCAAAAAACCGACTTCCGAAGAATTAAAGGAGTTACGCCGCATTATCGATTCATTCGAGGAGGAATAAATATGGAAGCATTATTTCTTAAGCTGCTTAATATGAGCATAACTGCAAGCTGGCTTGTTCTTGCGGTTATACTGCTCCGCTTTTTGCTAAAAAAAGCGCCCAGAGCTCTGACCGTTGCGCTATGGGCAATGGTTGCAATACGCCTCATGTTTCCCTTTACGATTGAAAGTATTTTCAGCCTTATTCCAAGTGCCGAAACGATACCGCAAAATATAGTTTATTCTTCAGAACCCACCATAAACACCGGAATTGATATTTTCAATTCAACGGTAAATCCCATTATTTCCGAAAGCTTAGCACCCAATCCGGGAGACAGCGTTAATCCTCTTCAAGTGATAACCGCCGTCGCGGCTGTCGTATGGCTTATAGGTATTGGCGTTATGCTGATGTATAGCCTTATTTCATATTTGTATCTCAGAAAAAAAACAAGAATATCCATGATATTTAAAGACAATATCTATTTGTGCGACAATATCGATACTCCCTTTATTTTAGGCATATTCCGCCCCCGCATCTACCTGCCGTCCGGTATGGAAGCAGATAATATGGACTACGTTATACGCCACGAAGAAGCGCACCTGAAAAGAAAAGACCACTTCTGGAAACCCTTGGGCTTTGCTCTCCTTTCGGTATATTGGTTTAATCCGGTTCTTTGGATAGCATATATCCTTCTCTGCCGCGATATCGAGCTTGCATGTGACGAAAAGGTCATAAAGGAGTTTGACGGATTCGACAAAAAGGGCTATTCCGAGGCGCTTGTTTCCTGCAGTGTACACAGAAGAACGGTAATGGCTTGCCCTCTTGCTTTCGGTGAAGTCGGCGTTAAGAGCAGAATCAAATCGGTTTTGAATTACAAAAAGCCTGCATTTTGGATAATAGCAATAGCATTGCTCGCTTGCATTGCTCTTGCCGTATGCTTTTTGACTGACCCGTACAGAAATAACGGTATTGATAAAATCACCCACGAAAAAGGTTATACAATAATTGAACAGTCAGAATATGAGCTTACGTTAACGATTCCCAAAAGTGTTATTTCTGATAAGGCATACACGGAAGAGGGACTGCACTTTGAAAAAGATCAGGTCATAGCATATCAAACGGATACCACCAAGATATACCTAGAATCAATATATCCGGTCTACGGCTCAACCGACACCGTCTGGTTAAATTTCGATATGTCATACGATAACCTTGACAAATCTGACAAAGTTTTAACTGCTGATAAAATAGGCTTCAAATCCCTCTCATTCTCCAACTCAGTTTACCTTTCCGATAACATATTAAGAGACGAAGTTACCGAATACGAAAAAGCGGTAAGGAAAGGCTCTTCAGGTCCTTCTAACCGTTTCGGATTGTACGCAACAACAGAAATAGTCAAAAATGCTGTCGGTTCAATAAACATCAACGTTGTATGTAACCAGATAGTCTACGAAAAGAATTCACTGTTTTTGAAAAATGATAAAATATCGGAAAGTCTTTCCGAGTTCCTTGACGTTGCTATCTACAATCACTTTGCAAACGATAAGACTGTAGACAACTATCCTGTTATGGATTATGAAATCATCGGTACAAAGAAAGACGGCAACGTAACGACTGTATATATGTGGGTTCTTTACGAAGAGTACAGTTATGATAATGAGCTTGTATTGGAAACGGGTGCTCACATTCTTACAGCAATAACGGTAAAAAAAGTTAATGACTATTATGAGCTTGTTGAATACTGGGAGCCTCGCGACGGCTCGTATTATGACGATGATATAAAAGCAAAAATTCCTTTGCATCTTCAATTTAAGGCATCTGATTCTCAAAGATACGTAAAGAAACAAGAAGAAATATGCAAACAAAAGGCTCTTGATTATTTCAGTACAAACATAGAAGAGCAAAACAAGTTATCTGAAACTTATCTGAGAGAAAAATATCCCGATTATTTCGATATAACCGATATAAAAGGTATTGAAATGTATGTTTGGGTAACAGATGACGGTACGTTAGGATACGGTATTCTGCCCGGAACTAACCGTAATAAGACTTTTGATGAAATCAAAAGTATGAAGCCTGCAAATTCGGAAGAAATAAAAGCTATTATATCCGCATACGGTATTTCGATTGAAGAGTTTACAGCAGTTGCTATTACGATTACAGATACCGATTATAAATTCGGCTTTGCAAACAAATTTGACTATTTGAGAGAATATGTTCCGGAATATTTTGGACTTTCAACAGACAAAGGTCTTGAAGTTTACGTATGGCAGTTAGAAGAAAACTCATATCTCTGCGGTCTTCTTCCGGGACAAAACTTACATTATTCTGACAATAGACTATGGAACTTGAAGCCCACAACCATCGAAGAAATGAAGTATATTCTCGGAACGTATGATATTAATCCAAATCTGATTTCTATTCTTCCGATTTCCGTTCCGCATTCAAGCTATCATTACGAAATAAATGCCGAATACTGCAAGAAAATCGAAGAAATGTTTTTCGACGAATGGTGTCTGTATATGGGCGTGAATTTCAAAAATGATAATGAATTTGAAATAGAATTTAAGCATACCGCCACACATAAAAGCACTGAAGGCATACTAGCTACCGGCCCCGACTATGATATACGCGCGATATACAACGGCGAAACTATCTCCTTCGGCGACTATATGCGCAAAGTTTTGAATAAAGAATATGAAGACAAGACTCTATCGTGGGACGCTGTACTCTACACCATTCCGACAAACGGAACACTTTCTGTTGACGGAAATTTGGGGACTTTCTGCACTGACTTTCCAAAAGGCGAATATGTATTATGTAAGCCGGTATATCTTGAACACGAAAACGGAGATCGTGTTATGAAAATGTATACCTGCCGTTTTACAGTTTCGTAAAGCATTTAAAACCACCGTTTCAAAAACGGTGGTTTTTCCGTATAAATTCTTCCCAAAAAGCCTTGAAAAATAAAAATGTGTATAGTATAATATTGATGTTAATTTTTAACACGAGGTTGCAATATATGGTAGAACAAATCAAACAGATTATTGCAGAACAGCTTGGCATATCGGCTGACGAAATAGAACTTGACGGAGACATTATGGAAGTATACGGCGCGGACTCTCTTGACGCTGTTGATATGGTAATGACTTTCGAGGATATGTTCGGCATTTCAGTACCCGATGAAGATGCGATTGAATTGCGCACTGTTCGCAAGATAATCAACTATATTGAAGAAAACAAATAATTATAATTATATATTGGAGTGAACATTATGAAAAAGGCAGTTATGTACGGCGGCGGTAACATCGGACGTGGTTTTATCGCACAACTTTTCAATCTTTCAGGTTATGAGGTAGTTTTTATTGACGTTGTTGATGCACTTGTTGAGAAGATGAACAACGACAAACAGTACCCCATTTATATTACAAAAGGCGACTCTTACGACAAGTACACCGTTACAAACGTAAGAGCCGTAAACGGCAAGGACGAAAATGCAGTTGCAGCAGAAATCGCAACAGCTGACGTTATGGCTACGGCAGTTGGCGTAAACATTTTGAAGTTTATCGCAAAGCCTCTTGCAGCAGGTATCGAAAAGAGAGCTACAGAAAGCGGTAAGCCCCTCAACATCATCATCTGCGAAAACAAAATTGATGCAGACAAATATCTCCGTTCTTTAGTTAACGAACACCTCTCCGATGCAGGTAAGAAGTATTTTGAAGAACAGGTAGGCTTGGTTGAAGCATCTATCGGCAGAATGGTTCCCGCTACTCCCGACAATATCAAGGCAGAAAACTTCCTCGCTGTATGCGTTGAACCCTACTGCACACTTCCCGTTGACAAAAACGGTTTCAAGGGTGAGATTCCCGAAATTAAGAATATGGAACCCTTTGCTCCCTTTGAATTCTTTATTCAGAGAAAACTCTTTATGCACAATATGAGCCACGCTGTTACTGCATACCTCGGTAACCTCTGCGGATATGAATATATCTGGGAAGCAATCGACGATGCAAGAATCAGATACGTTGCACTCCGTGCGCTTCTCGAATCAGCCCTCGCTATGCACAAGGAACACGGCGTTGATATAGCAGAGCTTCTTGACCACTGCTACGACTTGCTCAACAGATTTACAAACAAGCTTCTCGGCGACACAATCGCAAGAGTTGGCAGAGATACACAGAGAAAGCTCAACAAGGAAGACAGAATTGTCGGCGCACTCAACCTCTGCAAGAAAATGGGCGTTGAAGCGAAATATCTTTATATTGCAGTTGCAGCAGGTCTCCACTTCGCTCCCGAAGGCGACGACTCCTCTATTGAAATTGCAAACTTTACAAAGGAAAACGGCGTAAAGGCTGCTCTTGCAAAATACTGCGAGATTACAGACGAAAAAGACGTAGCGGCTATTGAATGCTGGTACGAAAAACTCAAAAGCGGCATTGACTGCGTAAAATAAGATATTTAACCGCCTATGAAAAGAACCAAGCTTATTGACAGAAAGCTTCCGGGTTATACAAAGGGCGAAGAGATATTTAATATGGTTTCACATATCGTAGGTGGCGGTTTCGGGGTAATTGCCCTCGCCACCTGCGTTATTTATGCCTTTCTCTTCAGCGATGTGTACGGAATAGTTGGCAGCTTTATCTACGGAATTTCGATGATATTGCTTTACACTATGTCAAGCATATATCACGGTCTGCATATCGGTACGGCGAAAAAAGTTTTTCAAGTTATCGACCATTGCACGATATTTATTCTAATTGCAGGAACGTATACGCCTATAGTTCTCCGCTCTATCAGAAGCGTTAACGCTCCTTTAGGTTGGGGAATATTCGGCTTTGTGTGGGGCGTATCTATTCTTGGAATAGTGCTTAACGCAATAGACCTTAAGAAATACGCGACGTTTTCGATGATATGCTATATAGGACTCGGCTGGTGTATAGTTTTCGGCGGAAAAGCCGCCTTGACCGCAATTCCCTTTGGCGGAATGATGTATATTCTTGCAGGCGGTATAGCCTATACCGTAGGAGCAGTATTTTACGGAGTTGCCGCAAAGAAGAAATGGCGTTATATCCACTCTGTATTCCATCTCTTCGTAGTCCTCGGAAGCATATTGCAATATATTGCAATAATCTTTTACATACTATAACCTACTTTCTTTGAGGAAGAAAGCAGGCACCTACTTTCTTTAAGGAAGAAAGTAGGCAAAGAACCTTTTGGTAAACAGTTTGTGCTATTTTTTATAGTTTGTACAAACTTTATTTCTATATTGTAGGGACAGGCGTCCACGACTGTCCGTTTGGCGAAATAAAGTAGGCAAAGAACCTTTTGATAACGGGTTTGCACAAACAATATTACGTAGGTCATTCTGAGTGGAGCGACCGAATGGGCGCGGAATCGAAGAATCCCGTAATTGTAGCGTAGAAATAATGGGATCCTTCGACTACGGCGGTTAATACCGCCTTCGCTCAGGATGACCGTATTTTATTTTCTGCACAAATCCAATACTCAAGCTTTCTGCGAAAGAAAGCGGGAAGAAAGTAGGCAAAGAACTTTACCTCTCTTGTTTTGTGCAAAGATAAAATATGGTCATCCCCTCTATGCACAAACTGTAGACGAGCAGAAACATTGTTAAACCTCCATCTGACGAGGGAGGTGGCATTTTGACGTAGCGTAAGCGAAGACAAAATGACGGAGGGAGAGAAAAATATTAAGTCTTGGTATTAAAACCAAGTACTATTTTAGCTTAGTGCGTGGAACTTGTTACAGCTCTTCAAACTCTAACGGCTCGCTCTCTCCCTCAGTCGCCTTCGGCGCCAGCTCCCTCCTCAGATGGAGCTAAAACATAGTCTCTGCTTACCTGTGGCTTGTGCACAAACAAATAATTTGCCTCCCCATTGAATTTGGGGAGGCATTTTTATATTCACTTCAATTCGCTTTCGGGAATAACCTTTATGTGTTGCGGCCAAAGAACGTAAATATATTCGTCTATATACGTTCCCCTCATTCTCGAATTATCTCCTTGCATAACACATTCATAGGCAATGTCTAACTTCTCGTTTTCAAACTTAAAAACAACGTAACGTCCATTTCTCTCACCGCGATTATTGTACGAGCTAACACCCATACCGATATAACCTTTTTCTCGGTCAATATAGTACGACTTATAATCGGTCGATATATACGAATCGGGCATTTCTATAGCGGCAACGGACACAACCTTATCTCCCTCTTCTTTGTAAATTTCAATTTTGGGAGTACTCCAATCTTTCTGACCTATACCGAGCAAGTAACCGTTTCCGAAATCAACGAGAGAGGTAGAAAAACCCTCAACCGTTCCGGTTTCTTTATAGGTAATATTATCGAGATTAGAAAGGTCAAAGAAATATACAGGATCTTTTAGTTCAACAGCAGTACAAACGTAAGCAGTATCGCCGTCAAATCTTGCAGACTTTACGTTTTCACCTATAGGAGCAAATCTTTCAACAGAGCTTACAACCTTAAGAGTATTTATATCAATACAGAAAAGACTTGCGTTTCTTCCTGTTTCATCGGAAGAAAAACTATAATTTCCGAGTTCTGTATTCCATATTAATGATTTATTCGTTGAGGTAAACACCCTCAATATTCCGTTATATTCGTCCATACTGTATTGGTCGTTTACTTCGCCCTCTATAACTACGGAGCCTATATTTTTGAAACCGTCTCCGCTGTAATCGATTCTGCAGATTTCGGTCATAACCGAGCTTACTGTATATTTATCCTCTTCCGTTTTTTCCTCGTTATACCCTCTCGTAAAATAGAAGCTGTCCTTGCTCGTGTATATAACAGGATAGCCAAATGACAACAAAGCGTAATCATCATCAACGTTAAGTGTGTTTTCATCAAGCTTTGTCAAAACCGTATATCCCGAAGAAGATAATACGTCGGGACAATATATATCGTCAGCCGATATTAATTCTGCCCCCTCTTCAGTTGTATAAGAGGGAACAAAATCTTTAGCGTTTTTGTAGTCATCGGGGGCTTGTGCATTAAAGTTACTGATAATATATATTTTGCCGTCTACAGCCCTTGCAGAAATAAATTCGCCCTCATACTCAACAATATGCTTTTGAACAATTTTAGATGGATCGCTCACGTCAAGAGAAATAACCGAAAAAGAGTTTTTTAAACCGTTTTCATATTTATAAGAATTTAATATAACGGTTACAGTCTTACAATCATTTGAAAGATATATCATATCTCTTCCCGAATTCTCATTATAATCCTTAACCGCTTCCAAAGAATACGTTCCTACCTCGGCAGAATTCAAACCGTCTATCGAATAAACGCGCAATACACTTCCATCAAGATAATAGATATACTTATCGCTTCGTTTAAAAAGGTCGCCCTCAATAACCCCTTTAACCTGATTATCGGTAACCTCTTCATAGCTTTCGCCTTTATTGGTTGATGTATCTGTAGCCGAATTAGTCACCATACCTTCGGGCATTGGAGCCATATCATCCACTGCAAAATCATCTCTTTCAGCTCCCGCATTTTTCATCCCCGCCAAGAAGATATTGGAAAGTCCGCCTACGAGCGCCTCAAAATTATTTTTATACTTTGGCGGTTCGTAGAAGAAAGTATTCAACTTGTCGATTACTTCATAATATTCATTTCCCGAATATTTCAAAACGGTGGGGATTTTGGCGCTGAAAGGTATAAACAAAACCAGACTCAAAGCAAACATAACCGCCATACAAGCCGCTAAAACCATAAGTTTTTTCTTTCTTCTGAAACTTTTAACCGAAGCGGGTTTTGCTTCTTCTATATATTTATCATCAATATTATTCATAGCCAAAAGCCAGGATTCTTTTTTCATATTTGTATTCCCTCCTTTAGAATAAACGTTTTAAAGCGTTTACGAAGCCTTGTAAGCTTTACCTTAACGTTACTTTCGGACAGTCCGCAGTCATCGGCAATTTCTTTAAACGTACTTAAATACCAATATCTGCGAACAAAAACAATTCTGTTTTGCTTATTTAACGATTCAAGGAATCTGTTTATAACGTCTTTCATTACAGTTTCTTCTGCAACCGGATCAAAATCACTGTCGGAAGCAACGAAATCAGCCACCTCGTCAAGTGCCGCTTCAATAACCGTTGTTCTTTTCATAGCGTGGTTGTGGTAATATCTGTTAAGCGAAAGATTACGCGTTATCTTTCCCAAAAAGAGCGACAAAACGTTTGGTCTGTTAGGCGGAATTGAATTCCATGCATTCATATATGTATCATTAACACACTCTTCCGCATCGCTGTCGGATTTAAGTATGTTAAAGGCAATAGAAAAGCAATAGTTGCCATACTTTTCCTGTGTTTGAGTAATCGCATCTTCGCTTCTCTCCCAAAACAGATCGACTATCATTTTATCATCCACCGATAACACCTCCCATTGTCCTTAAAGGCCTTTCGCCTATATAGACAGACTTTCAGTTGCAAAAGTTACACATAAAACCAAAATTGCGAAATTTTTTCGTAAAAAGCCTTGAATACAATTCCATAGTAACATACAACATTTATTTTTTCAACAAAAAATTTGAATTGCAGTTGAAATGTGTCGTTTTTTGTGATAAAATAGCTATGATTATATTTATGTAGATACGATAACAAAAAATGGTGGTAATAATATGAAATCGATTCACGCAAAAATAATGTGGCTATTATTTAGCTATGTATTAGCAGTCTCTGTTTTTATCGGTATGTTGGCAATCACGTTAACGTCAAACGTCATAGGTAAAAACGCCAACACCAATATGCATCTTTTATGCCAAACCAACGCCGATGAGATTGACATTATATTTGCAAAGGTTGAAGATTCAGTAGACACATTGTCTCATTTTGCCGAATCAGAATTAGCCTCTGCAAACGAACTTACTGAAAAAGATTTCAGATTGAAGTATATAACAGAATTGGAAAACAGAGCGTTGCATCATATAGAAAGCACCGAAGGCTCAATTGCTATATATATGTACTTTTCTCCTACTCTCATCGATGAAACCGACGGATTTTTCTATAAGAGAAACGAACAAACAAATAAATTTCAAAAAGAAGATTTAATCGTTATATCCGATTACGAAAAGAGCGATATGTCTCGCGTGGGCTGGTGGTACGAACCAACTGAAAAAGGTTCTCCCACCTGGTTAGAAGCGCACTATAATGCCAATATTGACCACCACATTGTTTCATACGTAGTTCCGATTTATAAAAACGATTTTTTAGTTGGCGTTATAGGAGCCGACATATCCACCCAACACCTTGAAAACAAAGTTAAACAAATTTCCGTATTGAGTTCGGGAAAAGCTGCCGTTTTAAAGAGCGACGGAACGGTAGTATACCATCCCAACTTTGAACGGGATACACTGATTGGCAAAGGCGATTCAGGGTTTGACGGAGTTGTTGAGAAACTTTCGAAGGAAGAAAAAACAAACGAATTAATTTCCTACACACTTGACGGTGTAGAAAAAAGATTAGCAAGTTATAAGCTGCGAAACGGAATGCTTATGATATGCTTTGCACCGGTATCAGAAATTTACAAAGAGCAAAACTATCTTATTTTCTCAACAATAGTTATTACTCTTATTGTATCTGTCGGCGCACTGATTACAGCATTTTTCGTAAGCAAATCAATGGCAAGTCCCATCAAAAAACTTAACGAAGCCGCAAAACGTTTAACAGAGGGTGAGTTTGATTTCAACATTAAAGCCACTACTTTTGACGAAATAGGCGAATTAACGCATACATTTATAGAGACACGAAAGATTTTGAAACGTCAGATGCATTTACTCGCCACCGAAGCTCACAGAGACGGTCTGACGGGCGTTGGAAACAAATCCGCATTTATGGACAGAGAAGCCGAATTAAATAAAGCCATAGCGCACGGCTCAACGGATTTTTGGATTGCCGTATTTGACGTAAACAAACTGAAAATTACAAACGACGTTTTCGGTCATATGGCGGGAGACAAACTTCTCTGCACTGTATCCAACCACCTTTCCTCTTATTTTGGCGCAGAAAATATCTTCCGTGTTGGAGGAGATGAATTTATTGTAGTTATCACAAAAAATGATAAAGCAAACGATATATTGTCAGACTGTATAAACAGTATGAAATCATTGACTGTCGAAGGCTACCCCGAATGTACCGTTTCATGCGCGTACGGTGTATCGTCTTTTGACAAAGATACCGACTGGAAGATTTCTGACATTTTGCGACGTGCAGATAAAGAAATGTACAAAAACAAAAGTATAACAAAAAAAGAAACGTTTCCTTGGCAAGAAGGCGAAAAAGGGGTAAAACAACTTCAGATTGAAAAGTACAGCAAACTTATGCAAACTCTGAAAGTCAGTACCGACGACCATCTTTTCATTTTGAATACAGAAACGGGAATTCTTCGTTTATTTGGGAAAAAATCTATTGAATTTAACGTTTTTGACAGCCAGGATGTATCAAACGGCATTCCTGAAATGTTGGCTTATATTCACACAAATGACCACCGCCTTATCAGAAATGCAATATCTTCCGTAATCAATCACGAAACCCAAACTATCGATATAAATTTCCGTGTGCATAACCACAATAATAATACTATGCATTGGGTAAACTGCCGCGGAAACATAATCCAAGACGATACAGATAGTCAATTCGTTTTCATAGGAAGAATATCTCAAAATGCGGTAAAACATTTATACAATCCGCTTACAACGTTGTTTAACAAAACGAAACTAAAGACCGATTTACAAAAAGATACTGCTATTAAATTCAGTTGTTTAATGCTTCTTGATATAGACAATCTTTCGGAAATCAACTTAAAGCACGGAACTGAATACGGAGATTCTCTTTTGAAGGACTTGGCAGATGAACTTGAAAAGAGATTTTCAATGCGGCAAATCTACCACACGGAAAATGACCGTTTCGCAGCGTTGCTTGATTTATCGTCAAGCCACGAAGCCGAAAAAGTATTTGAAGAAATAAAAACAGCATTGTCTCAAAAATGCACTATATCGGCATCTGTTGTACCAAACGACAAAGAGATTTACGTTGACATTGACAATATTTATGAATATGCAGTTCAAATATTGAACCATTCAAAAAAGAACGGCGCGGGAAATATAGCCTTTTTCTCGAAAGAAAGTATACTTGAAAAGATTACAGCGGTAGAATTGCTGGAAGAAATTGAAGAAAGCATAAAAAATGAATACGATGGCTTTTACCTTGCTTATCAGCCACAGGTTGATGCGCAGGACTATTCAATTATCTCCGCAGAAGCGTTACTCCGCTTTAAGTCAAAAAAGCAAGGAAACGTTTATCCCGACCAATTCATTCCCCTGCTTGAACAAACGGGACTTATTAACGAAGTTGGAATATGGGTGCTTAATCAAGCTTTGTCACAATGCAAAAAGTGGCGAGAATACATACCTGATTTTAAGATTAGTGTAAACATTTCACCGAAACAGTTAGAAAAAAAGAGTTTAACGGCGCAAATAAGTAATCTTATTTCAAAATATGAACTCCCCGGAAATGCATTAATTATTGAAATCACCGAATCAACTCAATTAAATAAAAATGAAGATGTTCTATCTGTTTTTGAAAAGTTACACTATGCAAACATTCTAATCGCAGTTGACGACTTTGGAACCGGCTATTCAAACCTCGGCAACCTTAACCCTATTCATGCAAACATATTAAAGGTTGACCGTTTGTTCGTAAAAGACATAAAAGAAAACGGATATAACTATAATCTTATCCATAACGTTATAGAATTCTCAAGAACAAACTCTATGAAAGTTTGTATAGAAGGGGTTGAAACCCTCTCCGAACTTATGGTTCTTTCCAGTTTGTGTCCAGATTACTTCCAAGGTTATTTATTCGATAAACCGTGTACTCCCGATGAGCTTGAAGAAAAATATATGAAAGCTGAAACGGAGAAATATGCGCAGCGTTTAAAATTTATTCAGCAGCTAACAAACGAAAAAAGACACGCGCCCATTATCAATATAGAAACTAAAACTATTTTAAAAGGTATTAATATTGGCTTGTGGATTATCCGAATTAATAAAAATACGGGTGAATGTGAACTTTATGCTGATGATACGATGAGGATATTATTAGGTGTCGAAGACCTAATCACACCGCAAGAATGTTATAATCATTGGTACAGTAATATCGTTAATAAATATTACGACACAGTAAACTCAATGGTTACAAAAATGTCAACCACTGACAAGATAATTCAAGCTGAATATTTGTGGACACACCCTCAAAAGGGCCAAATAAACGTTCGTTGCACCGGAAGATGCATTGAAAAAAATGACAATTTCATAATTTTTGAAGGGTTCCACCGTAATATCGGTGATACAATAACAACCTATCAATAATAAAAAATCACCGCTATAAACTGTTTGTACAGTAGATAGCGGTGTTATTCTTTCAAATGATTTTAATTATATTATCACACCGACTTGCAACTTTCATTTTTTTAAAGTATATTCTTTCAAGCGGAATCCACTCATCAAAAAATCTTTTTGCAAGTTTGGGTGTATTTCTTTTTTCTATTCTTTTTTTCTGAAAATCCCCGTCAATATCAAGAAAGACCGAATAATCGTAGTAATTTTGAAGGTCAGGATGCATTGAATACGCCCCCTCGATAACCGTTAGCTTTTCAGGTAAAACCTCTATAGCTTTTTCTATTGACATAGTTGAACAGTTGAATTTTCGATATGATATAACCTCTCCTCGACTCAAAGGCAGTAATACCTCTTCCAAGAAACGTTCTCTGTCAACATTCCCCCCCACCTCGGCAAATCTTTCTGCAGTTCTCTGATGAGGCTGAAGAAAGAAATCGTCCATGTGGAATACGGTACAGTCATAGATATTTTCCAATATTTTAGCCAGAGTAGTTTTTCCGCTTGCACTTCCGCCCTCAATTGCAAGTCTTAAATTTCCCATAGAAAGCATTTTATCAAGCTCTGCAAATAAATGTAAAAAAGGAATAAACTCATTTGCAATCAAGCGGTAAGCAGGTTTATATTTTTCTCTAAAAACGTCTGAATGATGAACAGCCGGGTATCCATTTTCTTTCCACTCACTAACTGCCCCTTCAAACTCCGCTGCCGAAAAAGGAAGAAGCCCCTCAAAAACAAGACTTTTTGCAACTTCAATTTTGTTTTCAAGATTAGCAAGACCGTCAGTTTCAGTCTTTGCCGAAAGAAAAAATAATTTCCCAAATGTATTAACATTAAGTCCGCCCCTCAAACAAGAAAGATAAACTCTGCTGTAATCTCCGTCAAGGGCTTCAATTTTTATTGAGCTATCCCCGTCTGACAAATCATACTCTTTAGAAATATATTCGGTAACCTTTTCTAAAGAAGAAATAAGATGCTCACAACCAAATGAGCTTTGATAAAGAAATTTAAAAACGTCTTGTATTTGCAATTCAGGGTATTGCATATAATGCCCTATCAGCAATTCGCGAGTTTTCCCGCAAGTAGTCATAAATTCACCTGTTTTATTTTTTTGTATTTAATATTTTAGTATTTTCAAGAAGCATTACGATAATCGGAATAAATACTATTTGAACAATAATACCCGGAACAGCGTTTGTAAATGCCCCTGCAAGAAATGCCGTCAAAGTAAAACTACCGCCGTTTATTCCCATGCATATAAACATAGCAACGCCCCAAATCACTCTTCCAACTAACATTGATATAACCAAAGAAATGTAGATATATAGTTTTTTTCGAGGAAGGATTTTATAAAGGATACCGGCTATAACCCCATAAGCCGCAAGTTCAAACGCCATACAGAGCGCAGTGGGAAACATAGGAGGAAATCCGCCCGTAAGCAACGACCTGAAAATCGGAGAAATAAAACCGACAACAAGCCCCCACTGCCAACCGCAGATAAAACCGCAAAGCAATACGGGAATATGCATAGGACAAAGCATAGAACCGATTTCGGGTATCTGACCGGTTAGAAACGGCATAACGTAAGCCAATGCCAAAAATAACGCGGCAAGTATCATTTTAATTAACTTGTTATGAATTTTCATAGTCAAACATCCCCTAAATAATATGGATAAAGTTTACCACAAAGAAAAACAATAGTCAAGGGGACAATGAAGAAAGAAATTTTGCAAAAACTATTGAGTTTTAGCGAAAAAAGTTGTAAAATATGCTCTGCAATAAAATATGACAATAAAAACAATAAAAGGGATGTATTATGAAAACTTTTAGTCCAAAGCTTTTTGAAGTGCTTAAAACTTATTCAAAAAAACAACTTGTATCTGATATTGTAGCGGGAATTATCGTTGCTATAATAGCTCTGCCCCTTTCAATAGCTCTTGCTATTGCTTCGGGAGTATCCCCCGAGAAAGGGCTTTATACCGCTATTGTTGCAGGATTTGTTATTGCATTTTTGGGTGGTAGCCGCGTAAACATATCAGGTCCGACAGCAGCCTTTGCCGCAATTGTTGCGGGAATAGTTGCCGACCACGGTATCGAGGGCCTTGCCATAGCGACACTTATGGCAGGTGCTATGCTCATAATTATGGGTGTTTTGAGGCTCGGCTCACTCATTAAGTACATCCCCGAAACGATAACCGTCGGCTTTACATCGGGTATTGCTATAACGATAGTAATCGGTCAGATAAAAGACTTTTTAGGTCTTACCTTTGCCCCCGGTACAAACGCCGTTGAAGCAATGGAAAAACTTGAAGCAATTGCAGAATCAATAACGACTTTTAATCCGTTAGCGCTCGTAATCGGACTTGTTGCCCTTGTAATTCTAATCGTATGGCCTAAAGTAAGCAAGAAGATACCCGGCTCACTTATAGCCGTACTTCTTCTCACAATTGTTGTTGCAATTACAAGCCTTCGTGTAAATACTATAGGAGATCTTTACACGATAAGCGCCTCTCTCCCTCCGTTTACACTTCCTGATTTTAGCGGTGTTAATATAGTAGAACTGATACCGAGCGCATTTACGATAGCAATACTTGCAGCAATAGAATCTCTCCTTTCTTGCGTTGTATCCGATAAGATGATAGACGACACACATAATTCTAATACCGAGCTTATTGCGCAAGGAACGGGTAACATTTGTTCTGCCCTTTTTGGCGGAATTCCCGCAACGGGAGCTATAGCAAGAACCGCAGCAAACGTAAAAAACGGCGGACGTTCGCCGATTTCAGGAATGGTTCATGCCGTAATACTACTCCTCGTACTCGTAGTGCTTATGCCATACGCTGCATTTATTCCGATGCCTGTTATAGCAGCCGTTCTCTTTATGGTAGCATATAATATGAGTGAATGGCGTCACTTCGTAGCGATATGCAAGAAAGCGCCGATATACGAAATACTTGTACTTGTTCTTACGTTTATTTTGACCGTGGTATTTGACCTTGTAGTTGCAATTGCAATAGGACTCGCAGTTCACTATCTCATTGTTATTATCAAGAAAATATCATCCAAAAAAAGCGCGTAAATCAAACCTAATAAACAACCTAAAGGATACGGGAAAAGCCCATATCCTTTTTCTTATTTTACGGCATAGGACAAGGGTAATTTTCTACTTATTACATTTAAGAAAAAAACGCCTAAAACATTGATTTTTTTGACAATATGTGATAGAATGTACTATGTATATATATTATATATAATCTTATACTCTGATATATCATTTAACGGTAATCAAATAAAAGAAAAAATGAGTGAAAAAAAGCTATGGACAGTATTTTCAAAAAAGACTTATACCGCTATTACGGCAAAAAGGGAGAACCTTTGTTAAAAAGAATATTCCGTCCGATTGAAATAAGATACATATCTTTATTCAGAAAGGCAAATACGTGCAATTTTTTGCCTTTAAAACTTTTGTATACGTTTAAACTCAAATGCTTATCCAACAGGACGCAAATTCAAATTCCTGCAAGGACAAAGATTGGCGAAGGTTTTTATATCGGTCATTTCGGACGTATTATCATCCATCCCGATGCAGTTTTGGGTAAAAATATAAATATTGGGACAGGTGTTACAATAGGAATAGAAAACCGCGGAAAAAGAAAGGGCGTACCCGAGATATCCGACCATTGTTGGATTGGAGCGAACGCAGTTATAGTAGGAAACGTAAAAATCGGCAACGACGTTCTTATTGCACCGCTCACCTACGTTAATTTTGACGTTCCCGACCACAGTATCGTTATTGGAAATCCCGGAAGAATAATTCCAAAAGAAAATGCTACGGCGGATTATGTTTGTAACTGTGTATGACTTTTTTTAAATACTAATTATATTGTTTTTATGTACGGGGGGGAATACTGTTGAACAATAAAGATTTGAGAATAAAAAACAACTTGATATCATCTCTTATATATCAAGTGGTTCTAATAACTCTCAGTTTTCTTTTGCCGAGATTATATCTTGAGAATTTCGGTTCGGAAGTCAACGGCATCCTTTCAACCATAAAACAGATTTTTGTATATTTGCTTCTTTTGGAAGCAGGCGTAGGACTGGCTACAACTCAAGCTCTGTACAAAAGAATAGGCGAAAAAGATTACAAAAGTGCAAGTGCAGTTCTCTCCGCGACACATTCGTATTACATAAGAACGGGAATAATTTACCTCGTTATAGTACTTGTTATTGCTGTTGTATATTCGTACGTGATACCGACACCGATAGACAGCAATATAGTATTTTTAATAATTATATTGACTGCCCTTCCGGCACTGTTCAGTTATTTTATTCAGGCAAAATACAGAATACTTATGGAAGTTGACGGAAGAAAGTATGTAATAAACAATGCAGATACAATTCTGCAGATTGCTTCAAACGCCGGAAAGATAATCGTATTGCTTTTGACAGACAGTCTTATCCTTATTCAGCTTGTTTATTGCATAATGTATCTTGTTCAGCTTATATACTTATACTTTTACGCCAAGCGCAGATATAAGTGGATCGATTTAAAAGCAAAGCCCGATTTTAAAGCAATATCGCAAAAGAATTCAGTTTTGGTACATCAGCTTTCCGGTATGGTATTTAACAATACCGACATAATACTGATTTCTGCTCTTTGCGATTTTAAAGCCGTAAGCATATACGCCATATATAATATTTTCTTTTCTCAAGTACAAAATTTTATAACGAACGTGGTATCCTCTTTTACTTTTGCATTAGGTCAGATGTTTCATACAAACAGAGAGAAGTTTGACAAGTTCTACAACGTATATGAAACTTTTTATATAATGTCAACGTATATAATATACACGCTGATGGCAGTGTTTTTATTGCCGCTTATACAGATATATACAAGCGGAATTAACGACGCAGAATACACGAACGTATTTCTTATAACGTTATTCGTTATAATGAATTTAATTTCAAACGCCAAACTTCCCGTAAACAGCATTATTGAATTTGCAGGGGAATTTGACAAAACCCGTTCTTATGCGATATGGGAAATGATTATAAACGTTACGTTTTCCGTCGTTGCAATTTTTTATATGGGAATATGCGGTGCAATTCTCGGAACCATAGCGGCGCTTTTATATCGCGGAACAGTTACCGTTTACTATTCCAACAAAAAGATTTTGAAAAGAAATCAGATATGTACGTATAAGACTGTGATTACAAACTTTTTGGTTTTTGCTATAATTATGGCAGTATTTTTCGTTGATACGTTCAGCAACGTTTCTTTTTTGAAGCTCATTCTTTACGGAGCAATTCATTCGATATGGATTATAGCCCTATACTTACTTGTAAATTTCGTGTTTAACAGAGATGCTTTTAAAACTATTTTTGAATTATACAGGGAGAAGAAACAATGAGTATTCCAAAAGTTATTCACTATTGCTGGTTTGGAAAAAACGATTTGCCGGCAATAGCCAAAAAGTGTATTAAAAGCTGGAAGAAATATTGTCCCGATTACAAAATAGTTTGCCACAATGAAGATAACTTTGATGTATCAAAAAATAAATACGCAAAAGAAGCATACGATGCAGGTAAATGGGCGTTTGTCAGCGATTACGTAAGACTCAAGGTTTTATATACGGAAGGCGGAATATATCTCGATACAGACGTTGAGCTAATAAAGCCTATTGATGACCTCATCCAAAAAAACGGATTTATGGGATTTGATGAAAACGGTGTTATTTCAACGGGGCTTGGATTTGCATGCGAAAAAGGGAATGAATTGGTAGGCAGCCTACTTGCAGACTATGACGATATATCATTTATTCTTGCAGACGGAACTTATGATATAACTCCCTGCCCCGACAGAAACAGAGAAACCTTAGAAAGACTCGGTATGGATTTAGACAATACGGACCAGATATTTATGGGGATACGTATGCTCCCCGAAGATTATCTTTGCCCTATGAAGTATTATACGGGAAAGAAAATAATTACCGAAAACACTTACTCCATACACCATTTCTGTGCGTCGTGGATATCCGCAACTGCTCGGCGGACGTTATTCGTAAAACGAATTGTGGGCGTAAAGATGTATAACAAATTATACGGAAAATTTTTACATAAATTTAAATGGCTGGAGTGGTAAATATGCCTGAAAAAGTATTTAAAAAACTTAATACATATATTTTACCCGAATGGAAGGTATGCTTTTTTACAGCGCTTTTAGTTGGGTTATTTGCGCATTTATATAAAATAACTAACTGGCTTCCCAACTGGGATTCATTAGTTTTCAGATACGATTCACAGAATATGATAGCGCTTGGAAGATGGTTTTTGCCGGTTGCTTGCTCTTTCAGTTCATTTTACGACTTACCGTTTTTGAACGGCATAGCGGCGATTATATTTCATGCAACAAGTGCGACTTGTATTTGTAAGATGCTTAACGTTCAAAAAAAGATTACGGCAGGGTTAATAGGTGCTGTTATCGTTTCATTCCCCACGGTAACTTCCGTTATGATGTATAACTACGTAGCAGACGGATACAGTATTGCTTTTTTACTTTCTGTATTAGCTGCATATTATATGACGAAAGAAAAACCGAAATATATTCTTTCATCAGTTCTTATAGCTTTATCAACAGGTATATATCAGGCGTATATAACCGTTACGGTAATGCTTGTTTTGCTACACTTGACAGATGAAATTATTTATAAAAATACATCTTTGAGTATTGTTTTGAAAAAGACCGGATATATGCTTTTGTTTGGTGTTTTGGGTGTCGCAATGTACGGAATTATACTCAAAGTGATTCTCGGTATTTTTTCCATAGAATTACTTGAATATCAAGGAGTCAATGCGACAGCGTCGTTATCAAATTTAGATTTACCGACATCGCTTTACGTTATCAAGGAGAATTTTAGAAAATCTTTCTTTGATTTTTCAAACGGTATAAATTTGTATGCAGTGCTAAACAGTTTGGTTTCAATTTTTACGGTTGCATATTACCTCAAAACTATAATAAGAAATAAAATTTACAGAAAACCCGCAAGTTTATTTACGGTTATAATTTTGAGTGTTCTGCTTATTTTGGGTGCAGGCTCACTTGCATTTGTAAATCCGAGTATTGATTATCACACTTTGATGCTTATGGGATACGTCGTATTCTATTTGCTGTTTTTGATAATATATGAAAGAGGCGCAGAAACGAAAGAAAGATATACCGAAGTGAAGTGTTGGACGGTATTGTTGGCTTCTGTGCTTATAATTGCAAATCAGGTTGTTATCGCGAACGTAAGTTATCACAAAGCGCAGATGGCGTATGAAAAATCTTACGGTGTTTTAATTCGCATAGCAGACCGTATAGAGCAGACACCGGAAACGGAAAACTGCAAGAAACTTCTTGTAATCGGAGCACTTGATAACAGCGAAGAATACAGTGCCATACTCCCCCCGACTATTACGGGAATAACTGACGGATACATTATTCGCGCAGATGATGAGATAGTAAACCAAAGTGTGCTTACAAGCACTCTTAACGATTACTGTGACAAAAATTACAAGTTTGTAAGCGGGGACGAAAAGAAAAAGCTTTTACAAAGAGAAGACATAAAATCTATGGGAATCTGGCCATCAAAGGACTGTGTAACAACCGTAGATGATATAGTTGTTATCAAACTTGGAACAGAAGGTGAAGGTTAAATGCTATATTTTTGTGCCGATGATTACGGTCTTTGCAATGAAGCCTCTGCACATATACAAAATTGCATAGACAAGGGGGCTCTTGATAGAGTAAGTGTATTCCCCAATTTTGATAAAATCGACCTAAAGGAAATAATAAAAACTAAAAACATAAAGCTGTCTTTGCATTTAAACCTCGTTGAAGGTAAATGTATGGCAAATATCGATGAAATAGATTTAATTGCAGATGAAAACGGCAATTTAAAGCATACGTTTTGCGGATTGTTGAAATTAAACTTGTTTCATGCAAAAAAACTTGAAATACAGGTATATAAAGAAATCAGAGCGCAAGTTTTGTTCTGGAAAAGTATTTTGCCGAAAGATAAGCCGTTTTGCATTGACACCCACCAGCATATTCATATGATACCTGCTGTGTTCCGCGCTTTGATAAAGGTTTTAAATGATGAAGAAATCACATTAAACCATATGCGTATTCCGGCAGAACCGCTTTTGCCGTATATACAAACGCCCTCGCTTTATTTAACGTATAAACCAATAAACGTTATTAAACAGTGGCTGCTCAAATTTTTGTGGTTGTTTAACAAAAGTCTGGCAAGAAAAAACAAAATACCCACGTCATATTTTTTGGGAATACTATTTTCGGGAAAGATGGATGAAAAAAGAGTAAGAAAGATTTTGCAAAGATACAAGAGACTTGCAGAAAAAAACGGCAAAGACATAGAGGTTTTATTCCACCCCGGTTATTTAGAGAAAATCCCCCCGGATTATAAAAACAAAAATATAGTATTTAAAGAATTTTATTTATCAAAAAACAGAAAAACTGAATTTGATTCCGTATTAAATATATCCGAAAGAAGTGAACTGTAATGCTTTATATTGATCAAGAGAAAGTTGACGCAAAAACACGCAAAAAACTGGAAGCAATTATCGAAAAATCATACGCGACATATTGGAAGCAAAAAAGACTTTTTGACATTTTTTTCGCTACGTTAATTTTGATATTTTTCCTTCCGCTTATGTTTATTATTGCAATTGTCATTGTAATAGACGATCCAAGTGCAGGCCCATTTTACAAGCAAATAAGAGTTGGCCGCCACGGAAAAGAATTTTATATGTATAAATTCAGAACTATGCGTGCAAATGCAGATAAGATAATTGATGAACTTGCAGACAAGAATGAAATGGACGGTCCGGTATTCAAAATAAAGGATGATCCCCGTATAACGAGAGTAGGTAAATATTTGAGAAAATTTTCACTAGACGAGCTTATGCAGTTCTTTAACGTTCTTAAAGGAGATATGACCTTGGTAGGACCGAGACCTCCCCTTCCGAGAGAAGTTGAGTATTATACCGACTATCAAAGATTAAGACTGCTCGTTACTCCTGGACTTACTTGCACTTGGCAAATTTCCAAAAACAGAAACGATATTCCATTTGAACAGTGGGTTGAAATGGATATCGAATACATACAGAACAGAACGTATCTTAACGACTTAAAAATTATGCTAAAAACACCGATAGTTATGCTTACGGCTACCGGACGTTAAAATTGGAGTGAAAAAAATGAAAGTTGCTATGATTGGGCACAAGGTAGTTCCATCAAGACGGGGCGGAATAGAAAACGTTTTAACAACGTTGTGTCCGATGCTGGTTGAAATGGGACTGCAAGTCACTTGTTACAACCGATCTTCGGATAAGGTTGAAAATGAATATGTAGGGACTGTGCAGAACAATATGTTTAAAGGTGTAACGATAAAAAATGCATGGACACTTGACGTTCGCGGCTTTTCTGCGATGATAGCATCTTTTACCGCGGCAATAGCAGCGTCATTTGGAGATTATGACGTTATTCATTTTCATGCAGAAGGTCCCTGTGCGGCGCTTTGGATTCCAAAAATTTTTGGAAAAAAATGTATTGCCACCGTACACGGTCTTGATTGGCAAAGAGAAAAATGGGGCAAAGGTTTTGCTTCAAAATACATTAAATTCGGCGAAAAGGTTCTTGCAAAATATGCAGACGAGGTTATTGTATTGAGCCAAGCCGCTTACGATTATTTTAAAGAGACGTATAATCGAGAAACAACAATTATTCACAATGGGATAAACCGTCCCCAAAGAAAAGACGCCGAGATTATCACAGAAAAATACGGGCTAAAAAAAGACGAATATATCTCCGTCGTTTCAAGATTGACTGCTGAAAAAGGGATACACTATCTTATTGATGCTTACAACAGGATTAAAACAGACAAAAAACTCGTTATAGCAGGAGATACGAGCGATACTGACGATTATGTAAAAATGCTTAAAGAAAAAGCGGCAGACAATCCCAATATCGTATTCACGGGATTTATCTCCGGCAACACTTTAGAAGAAATATATTCAAATGCCTACATAAACGTATTGCCCTCCGATTTAGAAGGTATGTCCTTATGTCTTTTAGAGTCTTTAGCATATAAAAACGCCCTGCTTTGTTCGGATATTCCCGAAAACACGGCGGTTGCTGAAGATAAGGCAGTATACTTTAAAAAAGGAAATATAGATGATTTGGCAGAAAAACTGCAGACGTTGTGTGACGACAAAGAACTTGTTGAAAAAACCAAAGACGGTGTAGACGAGTTTATTTTAAACAAATACAGTTGGCAGGACGTTGCCAAATCGACTTACGAACTTTATAAAAAATAAAAGAAAAGGTTTTATATATATGGATAATATAAAAGACATTGAAAAAACAGAAAAATACCAAGAAAGCATTAAAGAACTTTTCAAAGAATCGGTATCAGATACTTTTTATGATACGTGGGCGGACACTTTTGAAATAGGATACGTTGATGAAAAGCAAATAATAATCATATACAACGGCCCCGAAAGTATGGAAAAGTTTAAGCAGGAGTGTAAGAGAATGCTTATTTCCTGCATTTACTCCGTAGTAGGCGAATGCAAGAAAATAAAATTTGTCCAAAAAAACCGTTATAATGCTTTCAGCCCAAGAACGAAAAAGAATATTAGGGCAGTAAAATTCTTTGTTATTGGTATGATATTTGTTTGTATTGCGACTGCTATTATTATTGTTTTATGCAATTATATCGGCAACAGAAGTTTTAAAGAAACCTTTTATATTACAAACAGTATTAAAGTTGACAGCCGTGTACGCATCATTCAACTGTCAGATTTACATTGCACGACATACGGAAAAGACAACCAAGAACTTTTGGAGCGAGTAAAGGATTTAGATCCCGACATAATAATCTGCACGGGCGACATAGTAGATTCTGCTAAAGAAGATGAAGAATATGCGATAGCATTAGCACAAGGACTTTCAAAAATAGCACCTTCCTACTATATTTACGGCAACAACGAAGTAGAAAGCATTTATGATTTCCCGCTTAACGAAAAAGACCTTGATAAAAAATTTGGATTTAACCAAGATAATCGAGACGAAACGGCACTCTTGAAAATAGAAGATAGTTTTGAAGAGAAACTGGAAAAGGCCGGAATAAAAGTGTTGAAAAACGAAAAGGATACGATAAAGGTAAAAACGATGACCGTTGACGTATACGGAGTTTTAACGTCTAATCCTTCATCTTTCTGGACTTATACGGCAAAATCGTTTTCAGAATACATATATGAAACCCCCGATAATCTAAAAATCACGGCTATTCATGAACCTTTTATTTTTCAAGAATTTAACCCTGATTTCTGGGGAGATTTGATGATTTGCGGACATACACACGGCGGTGTAGCCCGTGTACCCTTATTAGGTCCTCTGTTTACCGAAGAAGGCGGCTTGTTCCCCGAACGAAACGGAGACTATGTTTACGGAAGATACGATGCAGCAGGCAAGCCTTTGATAGTAAGTTCGGGCCTTGAAAATTCAAACATTTTCCGTATAAACAATCAGCCGGAACTTGTGATTATTGATATCAACAAATTTTAACGTTGGGAGGGATATAGAATATGATTACAGGAATACTTCAAAAATTAATTGTTTTAATAATTGGCCTGATATTTGCATCAGCCGCAGTGATATTATTTCTCCGTTTAAAAAACGTAAACAAATCAGAACGCATTCAAATATTTAAATCGGCAGAATACTTTAACGCCTGGCTATTGCTTATTTGCTTTATTACTACTATATTTTACGGAGTTTTTAATCATTTTGAGCTCAAAAAATCCGTTCACGCGATTGTAGCGCTTAATTATTCCGAGGCATCGCAGGCTCTCAATTCCAACGGTACGAGATATAATATGGCAGAGATTATCAGCGATGAAGTTATAGAAAAAGCAATACAAAAAGGAGCACTCAAAGACGTAACCGCAAAACAACTAAAAAAATGTCTTACGGTTTACCCTTGCGTGCAAGGCAATGTCGGAGACGAAGCGCAGTATCATATATCAACGGAATTTGCCGTAGAATACCATGCATCAAAAGAAACGGCGCATCTCAACTCTGACAACGTTATTAATTTGATAACTTCCGCATACAAGGAATATTACATAGAAAAATATACCGATAATTTTAAGCTTGATGAAGAAAAACCCGACTTTAGCCAAATGGAATATATGGATATAGTGTCTTATTTAGACAAAGAAGCCCAGGCTATTCTTAATTATTTATACGGAATGGCCGGAAAGAATAACAGTTTTATTACAGACAACGGAAGTACGTTTAATTCCATTGCAGGAAAGGTGCATCAGTTTAAGGAAACACAGATAAATGAGAATTTAAGATCTCTCATTCTGCAAAACGGCATTGTAAGAGAAAAAGATGCATATGCAGACAGACTTTTGTATCAGAACAAAAACACAGATTTTGACCGCCAGAAAAACGATGCCTCCTACACACTCTGCAACGAGGCGATTGCTATGTACAGCGAGGAAATGACTCGTATCGTACTCGTTCCTACTTGGGACCAGTCCGGTAAATATTATATGGGCAGAACGAAAGTAGGTATTGATGAATTATCCGTTATGGCAACGAATTTCAGTAACAACGTAGCGTCCAACGAAAAAACCATTATGGATAATGACCTGATATTAAATAAACTATCATCAAACAATCAGGAAGTTCAAATATTATCTTCGGCAGATAATCTCATAGAATCCATTTATGAAAGTATTAAGGAATTTGAAAAAGAAGCGATAAAAGCGGGCAGAGAGTATTCACGCCATAAAATGAATCAATGCATAGCCGTAAGCATTTACGGACCATCGATTATAAATGAATTAAAGACACTCGTAATATTTGCCGGCTTCGTTTATATAACTCTTGTATTTTACCAAATTTCAAAGAAATTTCCTAAAAAGGTATAAAGGTGGACGACGATGAAAAATTTTCAAATTTTTAGATATATAAAAAAGCTTTTGCCGGTCATTATCATCTTTTGCCTTGTTGCAACTTATGCCGTATATTTCAAACTTTCATCATCAAATACATATATATCATCTGAAGTTATTCATTATAATGATGAACAAGCAGAACAAGGACTTACGCCTACCGGAGAAAAACTTGACGTAAATGAAATTAAGTCCTCTGCAGTGATGTCAAAGGTTGTTGATAAAATGGGGCTTACAGGTATATACTCCGTTGATAGCCTTATATCAAGAATTGATATAACCCCCATTGAAGATGCTGACAAGAAAGCCCAAAAAGAAGCAAAACTTGAAGAGGGCGAAGAATATATATATAAGCCAAGTACGTTTATAGTTTCATTTGCAGCAACAAGCGGAGAGGGTGCCGAATTTGCACGATCGGTTCTCGATGAAGTATTGGACGTATATTTTGAACAGTTTAGTCAAAAATACGTAAACGTTGCGCCTGCAGATAATACCATCGAGAAACTCAACCAGAACAATTACGATTATATCGAAATGATGGAGTTGATTGATACAAGTATAGACAATACGCTTACCACGTTGTATCAAAGAATCGATCAAAACAATTACTACAGATCAACCGAAACGGGCAAATCATTCAATGAACTTGCCAATGATTTTGACTATTTAAGACAAGTTAACGTGTCTTCCCTTTTCTCAAAAATCCATAAGTATCAGATTACGAAAAACAAGCCGGTACTTATTTCTGACTATACGACAAGAATAGATAACAATATTATTTCAAACGAAAAAGATAATAGCCTTGTTGAAGACGTTCTTACGGTAATTGATGCTTACGTAACAAAAATGCGCGAATCGGGCAATACAAATATCAGTTACGAATATATTCTTGATACTCTGCACGAGAGAAACCTTCAAGATTACGTAGGAGACCAAACTGTAACTTATGATGAATTGATTTACAGTTGGAGAAATCTTAACGAAAGCAAACAACATGCAATTATCGACTCTGCATACTGCAATTACATATTAGATACGTTTACGTCTTGTACGGGTAATTGCGGCGGAACTTGTGCGAACTCAAATTTGACGTGCACAGAGCTTTCCAACGGACAATATGCAGCAATAAAAGAAGATATTGAAAAAGACATTTCGGAATTGATTGGCAAATTAACCGCTCTTTACGATACAACAACAAAAACGAACAACGAGTACAATAAGTATCTGGGTGCAAGTTACATTTCAGTATTATCATCTGCAGCCATAAGAGAAAGCGTTAACGTAACTCTTTATACAGCGATAGCTTTCTTCTTTCTTGTAATACTTTGTTGCGGAGGTGCAATCGTTTTAGGCAGAGCAAGCGATATAATCAATTATTTCTTCTACACCGATCATCTTACAGAATTTAACAACAGAGCATACTTCGATAAGTACTTGAAATCAAAAGATAAAAAACTTCTTGATGACGGCGTTGTGTACTGTATGCTTGACATAACGAATTTAGTATCCATCAATACCGAGTATTCAAGGGAGGTAGGCGATGAGATTATAAAGATGTTTACAAGTTATATCAAAGATGCGTTCGGAAAATCAAAAACCGATTATATTTACAACGGTAACGGTAGCTTTGTGATGTTGACAGAAGACACCGATTACATTACGGTTGAAGATATAATGAGACTCCTCAGACTCAGATTTGATGAAAGAGAAGATTACAAAGATGTTGTAATTGAGTACAAAATTGGTATTTCCGAAACGTTTAAAGAAAACAAGACAGCAAGAAGATTACTTTCAGAAGCAATTAAAAACAAAAAGAGTTATATTTCAGATTTAAGAGATAAAGACTCAAATTAAACGTCTGTTGCAACGGAAAGGAGGGTAAGCAGCGTGGAAAATAAAATTATTGAAAAAGCAAAAACGTTTTATTTTATGGTTGTAGCTATAATGATGTATTATTTTCTGAACGAATACATCGACGTAGGACTGCACGTTACGTTCCGCCATGCATTTACCCTTGTTCTTGCCGTTTCTGCAATAGTTATGTTTATGTATAAACCGGATATTGCCAGAGGAGTTACTGCATTAAAAAGTGCCTGTATATACAGTATTCCCCTGGCGGTTACCACGTTAGTTTCGCTATATATATGGTTTATGGGAACCGCAGATATAGGCGTAATCTCGAGAGGTCTTTCGAGTTCCTTTGTATATACGAATATGCTCTCCTTTGCCCTTGGCTCCGGTGCACTTCTATACGTATTTGGAAATCGCGGTCTCTGGTATAACCTTATTGCCATTCTGGCTGCAAATCTTTTAATGATAGTTACGATTATTGCCCAAAACGGTATTGCAAGTTTTTTTTCTGAATTTGCAACCCTTTTGGTAACTTTCGCAAACGTTACGGGAGAAGTTATCGTTCAAGCAGAAATTCACGAACTTGCTTTTTGTCTTGGTGCATATCTGATTTATATGCTTTATAAACCGAGGAAAAGCATAATATATTATATACTGTTATTCTTAACCGCTTTTTGTTTTTTGGCGGCACTTAAAAGAATTGCAATTATTGGAATAGTAATAGCTCTGGTATTTGGTTATATTTTAAAGTTTATTGCCTATTTTAACAAGAAAACAGCAAGCAGGCTGGTTATATTTCTTTCTGTTTGTGTTATTGCATTACTCGTAGGATATATAGCACTTATAAAGGCTGATGCATTTGCCCTTCTTGAACAGGCAGGAATAAACACAAGCGGACGTGTTGAAATATATAATGCCGTGGACAAGTTCTACGAGTTTAATCCGAGCTTTTTGGGTAACGGAATAGGATTTCTCACGTATCAACTGAATGAGTTTATGTCGGTCGGGGTTGGTGCAGTTCACAACGACTTTTTACAGCACTTTATTGACCTTGGTTTTTGGGGATACATTATTTGGCTCGTTTCAATGATTCTTATTCGTGTAGGGTATTACGGCAGAAAAGGCAATGTTGAAAATGCAATCATCACGTTTATGCTTACTTTATACCTTATAATTGTATCCTCAACAGATAATACTATGAACTATCCCCTTTTAACAGGAGTGTTGGCTATGTTGATGATGGGAAACAGTTTTGAAGATGATGTACGTAACACCGAGCTCAAAATATTCGGCTGTATATCGGGTACAAAAAAAGAAGAGAAAAGGAATTCATTTCTATGAAAATTTTAATGGTAAATAAATTCCTCTATTCCCGTGGAGGTTGTGAAAACTATATGCTCTTTTTAGGAGAGCAATTGAAAAGAATGGGCCACGAGGTAGAGTATTTCGGTATGTATGATGAAAAAAATACCGTAGGTAATTCGAAGGGCTTATATACACAAAATATGGATTTTCACTCAAAAGGAGCAGAGCGTTTTTTGTATCCTTTTAAAATAATTTATTCATTTGAAGCAAAAAAGAAGATTATGCAGGTTATTGATAACTTCAAACCTGATATAGTTCATTTGAATAATATTAATTTTCAGTTGACTCCGTCAGTTGTTGACGGTGCAAAAAAGATGGGGATTCCTGTTATTCAGACAGTACACGACTATCAGATGATTTGCCCCAACCACCTGCTTTATAATTTTGATAAAAATGAAATTTGCGAAAAGTGCATTAAGGGTTCATACGTAAACTGTATAAAGAACAAGTGTATTCACGATTCAAGAGTAAAAAGTATTATAGGAGCAATCGAGGCAAAACTCCACGCTCTTTTGGGTACTTATAAAAAGGTTGATTTGTATATAAGTCCCAGTTATTTTCTTGAAGAAAAATTGTTATCTGCGAAGAAACTATATAAGGGAAAAACAAAGACTATACATAATTTTATAGATAAGAATAAATTCACCTGCGAAGATAAAGATAGTGAAAATTACATTGCTTTTGCCGGCAGACTTTCCAAAGAAAAGGGTGTAGAGCTTCTTGCGGAAACGGCAAAACTTCTTCCGGAATATACCTTTATGGTAGCGGGAGACGGACCTGACAAGAATTTAGTTGAAAACATTGAAAACGTAAAACTCGTAGGCTTTCTATCAGGTGAAAAACTTATCAATTTTATGTCTAATGCAAGATTAATCATTGTACCTTCAATATGGTATGAAAATTGTCCCCTTTCCATCTTGGAGGCACAATGTATGGGTGTTCCTGTCGTTACAATGAACAACGGAGGAATGGCAGAGCTCATAAAAGACGGTGTAACGGGAATTCTCATAGATGAACCTACTCCGGAAGTAATGGCAAAGGGCTTAAGACGTGCGCTTGAAAATAAGGAGTATTGCAATACACTTAAAGCTAACTGCAGAAAAGAAAAGGAAAACATTTTAAGCGTTGAAGCATATGCAGATATTCTGATAAGAGATTATGAAAGGTTAGCGCGAGGTGAATGATATGTTACACCCCAAAGTAAGCATTATCGTTCCCGTATATAACGTAGAGAATTATCTTGAAAGATGCATAGATTCATTAAGAAACCAAACCCTTGCCGATATTGAGATTATTCTTGTAGATGATTCATCAACGGATTCATCCCTTGAAATATGCCAAAGGGCTGCAGAAGAAGATTGTCGCATAAAGGTTATCCATAAGGTGAACGAAGGTGCAGGCAAGGCGCGTAATGCAGGTCTTGAAATGGCAACGGGAAAATACATTGGTTTTGTAGATTCTGATGATTTTGTAAAAGAGGATATGTATGAAACTCTTTATACGAAAGCAGAAAAATACGGTTCTGACCTCGTGATGTCCGGCGTATTATTTGTGAATGGAAATATGTTCAGCGAAGCGGGAGAAAACGTCTGCAAAATATATTTTGACAAGGATACTCATTTTGAAACCGAAAATGGTTTGAAAGATTTAAGAATGGGTATTGTCGGTGCAACACCTGATGATGCCGATGACAGTAAGTACGGAATGGGCACTGTAAAGAACTTGTTTAAAAATGAAATAATAAAGAAAAACGGTATCTCTTACAAATCCGAAAGAAATTTATTTTCAGAAGACGCGCTCTTTATGATTGATTACATATCTTTTATAAAAAAAGCAACCGGAATTCCCGAAGCATTTTACAACTACTGCAGAAACAATAATTCAATTTCAAAATCCTATGACAAGGATAAACTAAAAAAAGGTCTCATTTTTGTTAGTGAAGTTGAAAAAAGGTTTGAGAAAGATATCGAACCTAATGCTTATCGTATGTATATATACAGATTCTGGCAGGCATTTTGCAGAGTTTTGTGCTCCCAAGAAATAATGTATGCATTAGATAACAATGTGAAATTTAACGACTTAAAGAAGAGATTAAAGACGGTATGTACCCACAGTCTGACTGTACGCAGTTTGAAAGCATATCCTATAAGCACCCTTCCCTTTAAACAGAGAGTGTTTGCATATGCGGTAAAATACAGAATGTACTTTCTGATGAAAATGCTTGTAAGATTAAGAAGTAAATAGGTGATAAAATGCTTTTTTCGATAATCGTTCCAATATATAAGGTTGAAAATTATTTAAAAAGATGTATAGAGAGTGTACTCAATCAAACTTGCAAAGATTTTGAACTAATACTCGTTGATGACGGCTCTCCTGATGACTGTCCCAAAATCTGTGATTTCTTTGCATCAAATAATGCTAATATCAAAGTTATACACAAAGAGAACGGCGGTCTTGTAAGCGCACGACAGGCAGGCACAAAAATAGCTACGGGAGATTATATATTCAACCTTGACGGAGATGACGCTCTTTCTCCCGATGCATTAGAATGTGCAAAACGCGTTATTTTGGAAACGAATGCGGATATCGTTTGCTTTTCTTACAAGGAATATCGAAACGGAAAGACTAATGATATAATAAACGATATTGTCCCGCCCGGTTTTTACGACAAAGAAGCTATGAAAAAACATATATATCCGCACATCTTATCGGATAAAAACATGAAGAATCTCACATATTTTTTGTGTGCGAAGGCGATAAGACGCACGATAGTTACACCGCACCAATTGAACGTAACAAACAAAATTTCCCTCGGCGAAGATTTAAGTTGTGTGGTTCCGTGTTATCTTGAAGCCGATTCACTCTATATGGACAATACTCCCGTCTATCTTTATACCGTAAGAGATGATTCTCTTACCACACACTTTACAACCAAGCAACTTACAGACCTTGCCGAAGTAATAAACGGACTTTATAATTTAACCATAAAAAAGCCAATAGATTTCGATGAACAAATTGCCCGATATTCCTGCTTTATGTGTTTTGCGATTCTTGCGGCAGCGGCGGAAGGCGGACATTTCAAACATCTTGATGAAATAAAGAGAATAATTTTAAATTCAGTCAATAAAGACCTGATAAAAAAAGCTCAATTTGAAAAAATAACCGTCAAATCTAAAATCGGTATAGCGTTAATGAAGAAGGAACACATAAAAACTGCATTTTATTTTTTGTATTTCGCAGGAAAAATAAAAAGCATATTAAGAAAGGGTAAGTAATTTGAAGACACCTGAAATTTCAATAATAATGAGCGTATATAACGGCGAAGAATACTTGAACGAAGCAATAGAAAGTGTAATAAATCAGACTTTTAAAAACTGGGAACTTATTGTTATAAACGATTGTTCAACAGATTCGACCGCTGAAATTCTTGCCAATTTTGCAGGCAAAGATGAAAGAATAAAGGTTCATCCAAACGAAGTTAATTTAAAACTCCCCACGTCGCTCAACAAGGCTATTTCTTTATCAACGGGCAAATACATAGCAAGAATGGATGCAGATGATATATGCCTTCCCGACAGATTTGAAAAGCAATATAAATTTATGGAAGAAAATAGCGACGTAGCACTATCCTCCTGCAGATTTATGACCGTAAAAAACGGCGTATATATGTCAGGCGGAGCAGGTGGCAGATGCGACGATAGAGCTATACGTACATTACTTCTCGTTGGAAACCCAATACTTCACCCGGGTATTATTGCAAAGGCTGATGTTATGAAGAAATTGAATTACAATACGAGCCTTACTTGCACCGAGGACCTTGAACTGTGGACGAGAATGGTAATGGAAAATCAAAAAATAGAGATTCTTCCGGAATGCCTTATGATATATCGCCTTCACGACAAGCAAATTACAAGTACTACCCTTGAAAGACAGCGCGTAGAAGTTCTTAAAATTCAGCAAAAATACTACGGTACACTTCTTGAAGAAATGAACGATGAAATGGGTAATTTTTATATAGGTGGAATATATTTTAGAGAAAATGCAGACATACAGAAATATTTTGAGTTTTCAAAATGGCTAAAGGCTGTGTCCGACAAAAATTTTGACAAGAAGGATATAAGTTATGCCCTTTTGGAAATATTAGCAGAATACAAAAGGCGCGGTATACCAAAGTTAGATATAGTAAGAGCAATGTTTAAGTTTAATCCAGTCTTTTTGATTAAAGAATATATAAGAAGAAAACAAGCGGCAAAAAAAGACATTGAAAAATGCGTAAAGGTTGCAAATAGTTTATCTTTAAAACAAACGTCAGGAACAAAGGAATTTCCTATTTTCGAAAGATAGATAGCAGGAGGTTAGTAAATGAAAATTTTTGAATATCCTTATGTAATAATAACTGTTCTTGCATTATTTTTCATTCTAATGGGATTTATTGGACTGTATTTTACTATAAAATCCGTAAAAACAGCAAAAGGAACAACCGAGAAAAGTTTTTGCGGTATAGGTAAAATAGAAAATGAGTTTGAAAAAGCAGGACACATATACCAAAATCGCTCAATTATATACATTTCACTCTCTCTTGAGGGTATGGAAAGGCTTTATTCCGAATCAAAGGCCATCAGGATGTACGAACAGATAAAAAAGATTTTGTTTAACCATTTTTGTATTGATACAGACGGGGAAATATCTCTTTACGGACAAGAGAATTTTGTTACTATAAACAGTTTAGAAGCAGAAGCATTAACACGACGTATTGATAAATGCTTTAAAGAAATTAATCAAATTTTTGTAAGATATGGCGCTGTAAACGTCGTTCGGGTAAATTTCGGTTACTACTCGACCAGCGCAACAGACGTATCGTTTAAAACAGCATTGTCAAGAGCCAAACAGGCGTGTAGCATAGCTGAAGATAAAAACGTTTTATATTGTCAGTGGGACAGCTCTAACGGGAAAGCATTTGAAAGAAAACTCAAGATAGAAAACAATATTCAAAATGAAATTGACAGTAATAGATTTTTTCTTGAATACCAGCCTATTTTAGACGCTAAAACCAATAAAATAATGGGGGCTGAAGTTCTGTCCAGGCTTAACTCTGAAACAGATGGGATTTTGACGCCGTACTACTTCTTATCTGCAGTAAATAACGTTGGACTCAACGAAAAATTTGATTATTATATCTTTGAGAAGAATTGTAAATGGATTTCAAATGATAAAGATATCCGTACTAAATACGTATATACAATTAATTTCTCGCGTTCTACTCTTTGCGATGAAAATTTTGCAGAAACCATTATTGATATAATAGAAAAATACGGCATTAATTATTCTTGTATCGCCATTGAAGTCCTTGAAGATAAGGATTTGGAAACAGATGAAAAAATGGTGATGACATCAAACTTGGCCCGTTTAAAAGAAAAAGGAATTCTGATACTTTTAGATGATTTCGGAAAAGGTTACACCGGTTTTGGTGATTTGGCGGAATTGGATATAAGCATTGTAAAGATTGATAAATCAATAACACATAATTCAACAACAGAATCAGGATTTTTGATCCTAAAAAATATTATCAGAACTGCACGGGATTTAGGCTTTAAGACTTTGTGCGAAGGTATTGAAACGGAAGAACACAAAAAGAATGTAATAGAAGCAGGGTGTGATATGCTTCAGGGTTATTATTTTTACCGTCCAATGCCCGTTACGAAGTTAGAAGATTTATTTGAGAAGCATTAAGGTGTTTTTTGAGAACGGTTGCATATTGATATAATAATTATGTAATATAATATAGCTGAAAGAAGGAAAAATAAATGCCAAGTACCACAAAGAGACTTCTTGCAATTATAAATTATTGGAGGACACTCCCTGTTTATTTATGCGTAGTGTGTTCCAAACATAAGAATTTGATTAAAATGGACGTTACAAGATGGAATGAGATTAACCAAATAAGATTTAATCTGTTTGAATCTATTAACTGGTATATGACGTACAAAAAAGAATTTCGCAACTTGCTTCAGCACCGTTTAAAAAACCCCTCGCGTACCCTTGTAGCTATGATACATTTTGTGATTGCACGAATATTATGGAAACCACTGGAAAGCTTATACATATATACGGAAGATATAGGCGGAGGCTTGTATATTCAACACGGTTTTGCGACTATTATAACCGCTAAAAAGATAGGTAAAAATTGCAGAATATATCAACAAGTAACAATCGGCTACAAAAACGAAACCACTCCCCCCATTTTAGAAGACAACGTTAGCGTTACGTGCGGAGCAAAAGTTCTTGGTAATATAACAATGCATACTGGTAGCTTGGCAGCAGCGGGGGCTGTTGTCGTTAAAGACGTTCCCCAAAACGCAATTGTAGCAGGTGTTCCAGCCAAGGTAATCGGATATAAAGATGAAAACAACCTTGATTTTCAAGGTTGAAACTTGGTTGTAAAACACCTTGACATTGAACAGTTGCGTTTGGTAATAATCAAGCAAGACAAAATTAGAGAGAATACGGAAAAAATCCATATTCTCTCTTTTTTATGTTACAAAAACAAAAGGATATTTTAGTAAAATTATCTACTTTTGCTCACGGTAAAATAATTCACTTCGTAAATTGTGAAATTTGATACTATTGCATCAAGTGAAATGAAATAAAGCCACTTATACCCGTAGGCATTTCACATTACAAAAAAACATTTTACGTGCGAGGCTTATTTCACAAATCATAGCAGGGATTTATTTCGTAAAAAAACGACAGGTCAAAACCTGTCGTTTTTTCTGGTCGAGATGACAAGATTCGAACTTGCGACCTCTGCGTCCCGAACGCAGCGCTCTACCAAACTGAGCCACATCTCGTAGTATTTCTTCACACCACGATATTTTATCAAAATAATGCACTTTTGTCAATAGATTTGAGATAAAAGTCAATAAAAAAACAAATAACCCTTGACTGCTCCATCTGCTATCGTATTGCAGTCAAGGGTTATTTCTGTTCACTCTTGATATCTAACATCAATTTAACCTCTCTTTCTTAAATTTTCAGCAACCCCTTTACCTTTCTCCCCCGAATCTCTAAACATACGATTCTCTATCTTCTTCACACAAACAGCTCTTACAAGTGAGCACACTTTATTCGATTATCTTCGGTTGTTAGTTTCGGGTTGCTTTTCATGGGTTCTACAAAAACTTAAAATTTCTTTTGTTCTTGTTGCCTTCTGACTAAACGTTATTTGAAAACCTTTTACCTTCACTTTCTATATAAACGGCTTTTCTTTTTTAACCTTAGCCTTCCGCCTACAAAAGACTTCGGTTTTTGTTTACTTGTACATTGGACTCACCCTTTCTTCGCTTATATAATAACACATCTGCAACACTTTTGCAATTCGCATTTTATACAAACTTCACTAATATTTTTTATTCACAAAGCAGATTTTATGCAATATCACCTATGATTTTGTTAAAATTACTTGACATTAACATTTTAATGTGTTATACTATATATGTTGTCGCGCATCAGATGTGCAAACAATCAATTTTTGAAATTTTCTTATAACGCTCCTTTAATAAAAATAAAATCTGCATTGTTTTTATCAGCAATGCGGATTTTATTTTTTTACATATTGTTATTTGTGATAAGGTGTGATATAATAGCGGTCAAAAGGATGTGATTTTTTGATTACAAATAGATTTCTAAAGCCCGCATGTTATCTGGGCAATACTTCAATGGCGATAGTATCAACTATGTCGCCCATACTGTTTTTGACTTTTCATAGTATGTACGGTATAAGTTATTCTTTGCTTGGTACACTTGTATTGATAAACTTTTTCACACAGCTAACGGTCGATTTGATTTTCTCATTTTTTTCACATAGATTCAATATCCCAAAGACGATAAAAATTATGCCGATTTTGACGATAATCGGATTTGTAATATACTCTGTCTACCCATTTATCTTCCCCAACAGCGTATATATAGGTTTATGCATTGGAACTATTATTTTTTCGGCATCAAGCGGACTTGCAGAAGTGCTATTAAGTCCTATTATCGCGGCTATACCGTCTGACGATCCTGACAGAGAGATGAGCAAACTTCACTCTGTATTTGCGTGGGGATTTGTAGGAGTATCTGTATTCTGTACGCTTTACATATTTATATTTGGCGGTAAATACTGGCAGTATTTAACACTTTTACTTACGATTATTCCCATAATGTGTTCAGTATTTTTTTCAATATCGGAAATACCGCATATAGATACCCCCAAAAAAGCATCGGGGGCATTGCAGCTACTGAAGAATAGGGGCGTATGGTTGTGCGTTACGGGAATATTTTTGGGCGGAGCATCAGAATGTACAATGGAATTATGGGCATCCGGATATCTTGAAAAAGCGCTCAATATACCGAAAATATGGGGCGATATATTTGGAGTTGCATTATTTGCCGCAATGTTGGGACTTGGAAGAACGCTCTATTCAAAGATAGGCAAAAACATAGAAAAGGTTTTGCTTTTATGCGCAATAAGTGCAACCGTATGTTACGGTATATCTGCACTATCGCCCATTTCTATTATTGGGCTTATTGCTTGTGCTTTTACGGGTTTCTGCACCTCAATGATGTGGCCCGGAAGTCTTATAGTAGCATCTGAAAGGTATCCTCAAGGTGGCGTGTTTATATTCGCTATGATGGCAGCAGGTGGTGACCTCGGCGCCTCGGTAGGACCACAACTTATTGGATTGATAACGGATTTTGCCGCAAAAAATACAACACTTATTAATTTAGCAACAAAGATAGGTGAAACTCCCGACGGAATAGGAATGAAACTCGGTATGCTTGTAGCTATGCTCTTCCCGCTTATAGCAATTCCAATATTTTATAGAATTCTGAAAACCAAAAATCAATAAAACATAACAGAGAGGATACGGACTTTGTCCATATCCTCTCTGGTTATTTATTCATTCTTTTCTTGCGATTCTGTAATCGAATCCGGCTTCTTTTTATCAAATGCCATAAGGAAACAACCGAACAGAATACCGCCACTTATCAAGAATACAGGCGAAAGCGAACCTAAAGCTTTTGCAAGGAACCCGAATACAACTTCACCGATAGTCTGTCCGCCGCTGTTACCCATATTACGAAGAGCAAGTGCAGGACTGCGGTTGGAAGAGTTACTTGCATTGGAAAGCTCGATGAGAGCAAGAGGATTTACAAGTCCGTTTGCAAGACCGAACAGAAGCGCAAAGAACATTATAACAACAACCTTTGTGCCGTTTTCGGGTAAACCAATCTTTGTAAGCAAAGCCGTTATCTCGTTAGTCAAGCCCATACCCAATATGGAAATAGCGATAAAGAGCAAACTAAGTCTGAGCAATCTTGCAGAACCTATAAGTTTTGAAAGAAAACCAAGAAAAGCTCTTACAAAAATTGCCGAAAATTTCATTGCAGCCGCAACCAGAGTTGCCGTCGCAGCGCTGAGCAACAAAGTATCTTCGCCGAACGCCTGAGTATATGTATTAACAACGTCAACCGCAAAATATACTGCGGCATTGAGGAATACTATCTTCATCAAAGGACCATCTTTAAGAACAGAACCGACCTTTGCGGGTTCTTTCGTTTTACCGCCCGTAACGTTTCTAATAACACAAGCAAGAACAAGAGAAATTGCCGAAGCAACACACGAAAGCATCAATACGTAGAAGTAATCGCCGCTGAAGCTTGATGCAATAAAGAACTCTGTAAGAAATGCAGCTGCGATAAGAGGACCGATAAACTGTCCTATTGAGTTAATAAAAGTAAGATAACCAACGTACTTATCTCTACCCTCTTCTTTAGGAAGTCCGGTAATAACGTAATGTCCGCATATCAAGAAAATACCGTGCGATGTACCAAACAATAAAGTACTTACAGTAATAAGAGCTCCTGCAAAGAATGCACCGCCGCCCACTGTATTAGTCAAAAACGGAGTAAATGCAAGCAAGAAACCTGCCGCAAGATACATAGCGGCTCCTGTAATAAGCTGAGGCTTCTGTCCTTTTTTCTGAATCCACTTGCTCAAAAACAAAGCGTTGATAACCTGTATCAAACTGAACAACGCCAAAATAACACCGGCAACGTCGGCACTTACCCCTGCATCGTCAAGCATACTTTTCATATACGGCTTCGTACACATAAAAGCAATGTAATGGAAGAAATCCATCATCATAACGAGCCAAGCGGTTTTCGTACTCTGATTTAATTTCACAGTAATTCCCCTCTATTCCATAAATATCTACCAAAATAGTATTTTACTCTTTTTGCATATATTTTTCAAGTGTTTTTACAAACAATTAAAAAAATAAAGAGTAATATCCTTATTTAAGAATATTACCCCAAATTTTTACTCAATTTTTATTCTTTTTTCGGCTAATCGTTTGTTAACGTACCCTCTCAAAAGAGTATAAATTACGGCAGTCAAAGGAATAAAGAAAATGATACCAAAAAGACCTAAAACATTACCTCCCACGAGTGCCGCCAAAAGCGTAAGCAAAGGAGACAGTCCAACAGAGCTACCCACGACGTGAGGATAGATGAACTGCGTTTCAATAAATTGTATAACGCAAAAGATTATAATACTTACAAGTGCCTGCATAGGACTTACAAGAAGTATAAGGAATGCGCCTATAAAACATGCTGCAAAAGCACCAACGTAAGGCACAAAAGCAGATATACCGGTTAAAATACCGATAAGTCCCGCATACGGCAAACGGAAGATGGCGAATGATATAGTAATAAGCAAACCAAGTATACAAGCCTCAATACATTGCCCCGACAGATACTGCGAAAAGATTCTGTTTGAGAGATTGGCAACATCACAAACCTTGTCGCTAACCTCTTTTTTTGCGAAGGTATAGAGGAGTTTTTTTGATTGTCTGGAAACAACGTCTTTACTTACAAGAACGTAGAGTGATATAACGAGAGCAAAAATAACACTTGCAACTCCTGCTACGGTATTGGAAGCGAAAACTATTACCGAACCGAATATGGTTTCGGCGCCCGAACCGATTTTATCAATAAGACTGTTAATGTCAATAGATGAAAACCAAGCGCTGACACTTGTAGCATCAATATCGTGATTTTCAAGGAATTTAACAAGTTCCGGAATTTTGTCTTTAAGAATAGTGTATATACTCTTAACAGACTCAACAATTTCAGGAATGGCGAGTGTAGCAGCAAGAGTTAACACCAGGCACACACAAATAAGAGTGAGAACAAGGCATATAATATATACTACGCGTTTGGACAATTTTCTTGATTTGGGGAACAACCGATAAAGCAATCTTTCAAAAGCTTTCATAGGAACGTTAAGAACGAATGCAATTATAAGACCTATCAAAATAGGCAAAACAAGCTTTCCGATAGTAATAACCAATTCAAGTATAGCTCTGATTTTTGTTACACCTACGAAAAGCGCTATTGCAAAGGCAATAAGAATCATTATACTACGCATCATTTTTCTGTCCATCAAACTCCACCCCTTTTCATTTGTTAATTAATTAAAAATCAGCCGAATATTCCCTTTTTTTCGGTAATGGAAACAACCTCAAAGCCCAAGGAATTTACCGCGTTTTTCAGTATATCGTCAGCAACCTCTGTTTTGAGAGTTACGACGGCGTGTTTTTTTGCAAGATTTACTTTTGCATCAACACCTTCAATTGCATTCAATGCATTTTCAACTCTGGCACTGCACTTGGGACAGTGCATACCGTTTATTTCAATAATTTTTTTCATAAGATTTCCCTTTATTTATCAAATGAATTAACAAGGTCTACACGTCTCTGATGTCTTCCGCCTTCATACTCTGTTGTAAGGAAAGCATTAACAAGCTCAAAAGCAAGTCCGGCGCCAACTACTCTTTCGCCAAAGCAAAGAACGTTTGCATCGTTGTGCTGTCTTGTTGCTTTCGCAGAAAAAGTATCCGAAACACAAGCAGCTCTTATGCCCTTATGCTTGTTTGCAACCATAGACATACCGATACCGGTACCGCAAACAAGAATCCCCTTGTCTGCCTTGCCCTCCTGAATTGCAGTACAAAGCTTATGCGCATATTCGGGATAGTCTACCGATTCTGCGGAATTTGTACCAAGGTCAATATATTCGATATTCTTTTCTTCAAGATATTTTTTTACCTGCTCTTTGAGAGCAAAACCTGCATGGTCACTTGCTATTACAATAGGTAACATTTTTTATTTCCTTCTTTCTTTTTGCTAAAATTCAATACTTTAATTTTGATTAAGTCTTTCAAGTCTTTCGCGTTCAGCCTGTGGAACACGAAGATAAACGGGTTTAATATTTCTGTCGCTGTAATCGTTTTCGGGATTGTTTTTATATTTGTTTAAGGCAACCGAAGAAACGGAATATGCATTCTGCTCACGCAGAAGTACGGGCGTATATGCAAAATCAACGTCAATACTTTTTGAAGTCAACTCAAAACCGTCGCCGCATAAATATACGCTTTTTTTAGCGTACTTTTCTTTCAGTTCGGTTTCAAGCTCTTTAAGAGGTATCGCTCTGTCTTCGGTAAGTCTTACCAAGGTTTCACCGTCGGACAAAAACAAGGCATTATATACTTGGTCTCTTCTCGCGTCCATAACGGGACAGATTACTCCCTTAAAGCCTTTTAAATTATATGCCAAAGCTTCAAGTGTCGATACACCTACACAAAGTTTTTGTTTCTTAAAGGCAAGACCTTTAAGAAGCGACATACCGATTCTTACTCCCGTAAATGACCCCGGACCGTCGGATATCGCGAACATATCGATTTCGTCAATATCGGTCTGCGCTGTAGTCAAAGCATTTTCAACCATAGGCAAAAGCGTTTCACTGTGATTTAACCCCGCCGTTACGGAATATATGCTTATAAGCCTTTCATCTTCGCAAATACTGACTGTCGCTGTCTTTGCCGTAGAATCAATGGCAAGAATCTTCATAGAAATATTACTCCGTTATTCTTTCAATTTTGATAAGTCTGCCGTTACCCGAATCGGTCTTTGAAATATCCACGCGATAGTAACTACGCGGAATCGCATAGGGGATATTTTCGCACCATTCAGCAACAATAATACAGTTTTTATAATCGTAAAACCCTGTAGATTCAAGGTCGTCTTCGCTTGTGATTCGGTACATATCGTAATGACAAATGCGATATTCTCCCCTGTATTCGTTGACAAGCGCATAGGTAGGACTCTGAACGAAATCGTCGGGGCAAATAACCGATGCCAAACCGCGCACGAATACGGTTTTACCAACCCCCACATCGCCGTAAAGCGCAATAAAAAGATTGTCTTTATTGAGAGTCGGCATAACTGAACGTACCGTTTCTGCAAATTCTTTTGCGACAGCCTCCGTTTCTTCGGGGGAGGCTGTTGCAATTTGTTTTATAAGTTCAACCATATTGATTATATAGATTAGAACAAACCGGTAATTTTGCCGTCGTCGTCAACGTCAATATTTTCAGCAGCGGGAACTTTGGGAAGGCCGGGCATAGTCATAATATTACCGGTCAACACAACGATAAAGTGTGCACCTGCAGAAAGTGTAACGTCACGAACGGTTACGGTAAAGCCCGAAGGTCTGCCGAGAAGTGTCTGGTCGTCGGAAAGCGAATACTGTGTCTTTGCAACACAGATGGGATACTTCTTGTACTTTTCGTCAAGAGCTTCGATTTGTCTGATAGCGTTAAGTGCGGGAGATGTAAAGTTTACGCCGTCAGCTCCGTAAATTTCTTTTGCAACCTTTTCGATTTTTTCGCAGATAGAAAGGTTTTCGTCATAGATAAACTTGAAGTTTGAAGGCTTTTCACAAGATTCAACAACCTTATTTGCCAATTCGATACCACCTTCGCCGCCCTTTGCAAATACGTCTGAAAGAGCGAATTCAGCGCCAAGTCGCTTACAAGTATCTTCGATGAATTTAAGCTCTGCATCTGTATCTGTGTCAAAACGGTTGATAGCAACAACGCAAGGAACACCGAATTTTGCGATATTTTCGATGTGCGCTTCAAGGTTGCAAATACCCTTCTTCAATGCTTCAAGATTTTCTGTTTTAAGCTCTGTCTTGGGAACACCGCCGTTATATTTAAGTGCGCGAACGGTTGCAACGAGTACGATACAAGAAGGTGCGATACCTGCCATACGGCACTTGATGTCGAGGAACTTTTCTGCACCGAGGTCAGCACCGAAGCCTGCTTCTGTGATAGCGTAATCAGCAAGCTTCATAGCAAGTTTGGTAGCTCTTACAGAGTTACAGCCGTGAGCGATGTTAGCGAAAGGACCGCCGTGAATAAGTGCGGGGGTATTTTCGAGTGTCTGTACAAGGTTAGGCTTTAATGCATCTTTGAGAAGAGCTGTCATAGCGCCGTTAGCCTTGATGTCGCGGCAGTAAACGGGGCTGCCGTCATATTTGTATGCGATAAGAATATCGCCGAGTCTTTCTTTGAGGTCGGAAACAGAATCAGCAAGACAAAGGATAGCCATTACTTCACTTGCAACCGTAATCATAAAGTGGTCTTCACGCGGAATACCGTCAACCTTGGAGCCGAGACCGCATATAGTGTTACGGAGCGCTCTGTCGTTAGTGTCGGTAACTCTCTTGAAGAGGATACGTCTCTGGTCGATGCCGAGAGCGTTACCCTGATGGAGATGGTTGTCTATCATAGCGCAAAGAAGATTGTTTGCCGCAGTGATAGCGTGGAAGTCGCCTGTGAAGTGAAGGTTGATGTCTTCCATAGGTACTACCTGTGCATAACCGCCGCCCGCAGCGCCACCCTTAACACCGAATACGGGACCAAGAGAGGGTTCGCGAAGAGCTATGACAGCGTTCTTGCCGATTTTTTCCATAGCCTGTCCAAGACCGATAGTGGTGGTGGTTTTACCCTCGCCTGCGGGAGTGGGGTTGATAGCGGTAACAAGAATTAATTTACCGTCTTTTTTATCTGCGTTACGTTTGATAAAATCGTTAGTAATTTTTGCTTTATATTTTCCGTAAAGTTCAAGCTCGTCAGAAGTTACGCCTAACTTTTCAGCGATTTCGGAAATAGGTTTCATTTTGGCCTGTTGAGATATTTGAATGTCTGTAAGCATTTTTATGCCCTCCGATAACAATTTTTTTGTAATTAAATATAATTATATCATATTTTTTTCAAAAGTGGAATATATAAATTAAATATTTTTGAAAAAATATGCAAAAAATATTGTTTTATTAACACCTATAGATACTTTTATCTACATAAAACGCTTTACATAAAAATTTTTTTATGATATAATAACTAAACCTACTTTCTTTTAAGGGAAGAAAGTAAGCCCGCTTTCTTTCGCAGAAAGCTTGGCAAAGAACTTGCCTCTCTTGGTTTGCACAAACAATATAGTATGGTCATCCTGAGCGAAGGCAGTGCTAACTGCCGAAGTCGAAGGATCCCATTATCTGTGCACAATAATTATGGGATTTCTCGATTCCGCTTCCTTCGGTCGCTCCACTCGAAATGACCATAGAGGTATAGTTTTTGCACAAACTTATATTGCGCACAAGTCTATTA
>JAZRUG010000038.1:0-60251 GCA_045652425.1 Eubacteriales bacterium | reverse complement strand
AGCAAAAAATAAGCCAACCGCTTTAGCGGTAGCTTGAGACCGCTTGCGGCTGGCAGATTATTCGGTGGGCTTTCAGCCCCGCCAGTAATATGGCGTTATACGCCTGTGCAAACCACCGGCTTAGCCGGTGGTTATGATTATCCTTTGCGAAAGGAATGGTATGTCATCACTGGTTAATGTTCATAACATAAATGGCGGCAATGCCGCATAAGGGGAGATAAAAAGAAACTTTGCTATGTGTATAACTGTTCTTGCTTCTTTTTGGTGGGGATATGTCAATAGTGACAATTTTATGTTGTGCTTATTGTGTGTTTTGACGCAAAGAATAAAAAGTGAGCAATATTTGTCTGAAATTTGACAAGATTTGTCTTGCTTTTTTGGGGTGCTTTGTGATAAAATGTAGTTGGTTGGACTATATATTTTTGTCCGATTAATAAAACGAGGTGGAGTGAGTTTATGAAACAGAGAAAAAAACTTCTAATTTCGATTTCACTAATTACTGTGCTGCTACTTTTTGCGGTAGTGGTTATTGGTGCATCTACTGTTTGGGCTGAATCATTGGCTATCATTAATTATTTAGTCGGAAACGGTGAAAAGCCTGATAACAGCGACGTTGACGTTGATGGTGACGTAGACATTTACGATGCGCTGATTCTGTTGAAGCAGGGAGGGCATTATGCTCCTGAACCTGTTGAGTCGCTGATTCTGAACTTTGATGGTTCGTACGGTGGTTCTTTGGATGCAGATAAGTACGGTGAAGGTGCGCCATTGAACGGAAAATATAACGTTGAAAATTCCGATTATTATACTGTTAATAACGATTGGTATAATATGACTTCAACCGAAGAGAGAATTATTTTCCCGCAGTTTAAGTCATATCAGCAGACAATGCAGGATACAAGCGGTATTGCATGTTTGATGATGATGTTAAACTATGTTGGTGAAGACGTTAAGAATCAATATACCGAGCTTGAGCTTCTTAAATTGTACGAAGAGGTAAACGGTACAACGGTTTACGGAAACGGTACAACAGAGGAAGGTCTTATGAAGCTTATTGATGCTTTAGACCTCGGGTATACAACAGATAACACAAGCATAGATTTTGTTACAGCCGGTAACACAAACTTGGCTACCCTTTACGGTGCAACAAAGAGTATGTGTGTTGATAGCATTAAAGACGGCAAATTTGTTCTTGTAAGATACCAGTCTCCTAACGGATACGGTTGGAAGCTTGTTGCAGGATATGATACACTTGGAAATGTTAAGTCAAATACAACCGGTGAAGAGAGCGATACTTTTAAGGATGACGTAATTATTTTGGCTGACCCGAATGACGGCTTTGACCATCTTCAGGACGGTTTTAATACCGAAAGAGCTGTTGACTTTATTGTATGGTTCAGAAATCTTGATTTCAACACGGGTACTCAACACGATAAATATAGCTACATAATCATTGATCCCAACTTGGATATTGAATTTGATTATAAACCCGTAGACACAACCGTCAAGCAGACACTATACGATATTCATTTGCCTTTAAATCCCGACGGCACCTACGGTGGAACAAGAGATAGTGCACTTTATGGAAATATTAGTTCGGGTAACGGTTGGTGGAACCAAACCCACACCAATTACTACAAGATAAATGATTTCTATAATATGGGCAGCGAAGGTTCAAGAATTTTGTTGCCGAATTATACCGTATTGCAGCAGACTATGGCTTCTTCTTGCGGTGTTTGTGCGGTTAACTCTGCGATGAAGTATTATGGATATAATGAGTCGTACTATGATTTGGAGCTTTCGTACTTGAATGTATACGAAGGTATTACCGGTACATCCATTAAAGGCTCCGGAACAAGCGTTGCTACTCACAGTAAGGCTTTGGAACAGCTCGGATATCGTTCTATAAATAATTACACTGCCAGATATGATACACCCGAATTCCCGACGTACGAAAGTTACGTAACGTTTATGCTTTCTCATCTGTCGTCCGGTAGACCTGTTGTTGTTTCCACATTGCCCGGAAGCGGCCATTACTTAACTGTAATCGGATACGATGATATGGGTACGGATTATATCTACGATGACGTATTTATAATTGCAGACTCGTGCGACTATTGGGACAGTTATCAGGACGGATATAATACTTACTCGGCATATAAATTCTATACACATCATTCAAACAGCAGTTTGAATAAATTCCATTCATACGTTGTTGTATTTGACAACAAAGTTGAACAAGACGGTGCGTTTTCTGTAAGCGAAACCCTCGAAAAAGCTAAAACAGGTGAATTGACAGGTCTTAAAGTTTTGGTAGAGGGCTTATTTGCCGGTGTTTCTGACGAAGGCAGCGGTGCTCCTCAAGAAATTATTCTTAAAGACGTTGAGAGCGATAATCTTATTGCCGTTCAAAACGTTGCTTACGGTAAATTCCCCGATTACGGTTACGAAAAGGGCGACAAAGTTCAGCTCTGGGGTACTGTAGTTTGTGAAAACTTTACCGATAACGGTCAAAATAAAATCTATCTTGACTTTGCCAACAATAACCCCGCAAATGTTGCCGACACGATTATTTCTCGTAATAACGAGATGAACTATACTTTTGACGGCGTAACACAAGTATCAAGCTGGACAGAAATGAAGAATTTCTTCAAAGCTGAAACTATGGAACCCTATACTTACGTTCGTCTTACCGGCGATTTTTGGTCTAACTCCTATGCTAATCAGGGCGATGCTGTTAACGTTTACCGTTTGACAATGAACGGAAGCGCGTCCTCTGTTGCAAAAATGGCTCCTGACGGTGCACGAACCGTTGCTTTCAGAAGATCTATGATGGATGCAAACGTGCCTACTGCGCTGACTTCATATTTCGAAAAAATCGTTATGAATAACGGAACATCTCCTGCCGGATTAGCGGCTCATAAAGATCTTCTTAAAGACAATCTTGATTTTTATGCAGTTATTACAAGTGTAAACAGTTCTTATTTCTATATTACTGTTCTTGATTCCGATTGGTTGATGGGCAGCGATAAAACAATTGAGATTAAAGATAATTTCGACATAGTAGAAGAAGTTGCCTATGCATACTTCCGCCAGGGAACACAGCTTCTTTATGACCAGAACAGATACCGCAGTGAAAACTGGTCTCCCGAGCAGGCAACCAAACAGCAGACCTTCTATACTGACTGCAGTTCCTTCGTTAACAACGTTTACTACGAAGCGTTTGGTGTGAACATTCTCGGTGTACCGTTAACGGAATTATCCTGTAAAACATCTAACTATACCGCTTATGCAAAAGAAAATGTTGGCAAGAAAGCTGATGTGGTTGGATATTGGATGGCTACCGATTACACAACCGATGAAGAAAAAGCTGCAGTTTTGAAAGAAATCTATGAGAGTCTTCAGCCCGGAGATATTCTCACTTACAGACACGGTAAGACAAGTGAAGCGTCCGGTCATTCAATGCTTTATATGGGAGACGGTTACTTCTTGCACAGCACAGGTAAATCAGATACACCGAATTCAACTAATCCCACCGCAACAGCTAATAAAGACTATTGTAACCTTAACGAAAAGATTCAGGGCTCTGTACAAATCGGGTTTGCTTATGACTTGTTTGAAGATAAAGAAAACTCAAGATATCTTATGAAGAATGATTCATCCGATATAATGCGTAGTATCTCTATTATCCGCCCCTTAGCTAATGATCTTACTCCTACAGAAAAGACTGTTAACCGTATGAAAATTGCAGGTGTCAACGTTGACAAGACAATTCTTCCCGGTTTGAGTGTATCTGTTGTTCCTGGCGGAGAAATAACATACGTTGCAAGTATTCAGAACCATTCTGCAAACTCTTACACAGATGTTGTATTTGAAGATATTCTTTCGGATAATCTTACATTCGTTTCAAGTAATAAGAATCTTACTGTTGACGGACAGAAAGTATCTATGAAGTTCAATATTGGTTCTCTTGAAACAATCGAAATCCGTTGGACTGCAAAGGTTAAAGAAAATACTCCCGTAGGCTCTCTTATTGAAAGTAAGAATACTACTGTTGGCGGTATGAAGATTTTCGAAACCGTTAATACCGTTGGCGCTTTCACAAACGAACAGCTTAATGCTGTTGCAGATAAGGCGCGTGAATACGCAACTAATGCAACAACATTTAGCAATCCTATAACCCTTGCAAGTTCTATTTACAAAGATGCTCTCGGTATCGATATTTTCGGTGTTGATTCAGCAGCTGCAATTATTGACAACCTTTTTGTAGAAAACGGAACTATTTTTGCTCTAAATCAGCAGGGAGCCCTTGCTGAAATGGTAGTACCTCGTCTTTACAACTGTACGAAGATTTCTTCGTACGACGACGTTGTACCGATTTACTTTGAAAACAACTTTATGCCCGGCGACCTTATTTTCTGTAACTGGGGAGAAAATTACAGACTCTACGTATACCTTGGAAATGGTGAACTTGTTGCTGTAGATAATACTGCTACAGCTGCAACTCTCGTTGAAAACGGACTTGAAGCTCATAAATATGTTTCAAGTAATGTTTATCGACTTGATACGGTTTTGAGTAAAGTTCGTACATACGAAAAAGCTGTAGTTTTGCGTCCTTCCATTTCGCCTTCGCTCCTCAACTCTGTTGAGTAAAAAAGAGGGTTTTCTATGAAAATAATGACGTTTAATACGCAACATTGTTTGAATTTTGTTGAGCGAAAAATTGATTTTAATATTATGGCAAAAGCTATAATTGATTGCGATGCCGATATTATCGGACTCAATGAAATGAGAAACGCAGGTGTAGATTCTGCCTATGAGGATCAGGTTGGCGCTCTTTCGGAGTTGACAGGTATTAAATATAAGTATTTTGCTGAAGCAATTAAGGTTAAGGGCGAAAACCCTTATGGAAACGGTATATTGTCGAAAATACCTTTTGCACAGGTTGAAACTATTAAGATACCTGACCCTCAAAAAGACGAGAATTATCACAGATATGAATCTCGTTGTGTGTTAAAAGCGAAGCTCGAAAACGGACTTACTGTTTTAATCGTTCATTTTGGTCTTCATCCGGATGAGCAGGTCAATGCTGTTAATACCATATTAGAGCACTTGGAAAATGAAAAGTGTATTCTTATGGGTGACTTTAACGTTAAACCTGATAACCCAATTTTAACTCCAATCAGAGAACGTATGGTGGATACCTCAAAATATATTGACGGTGAAGCATTAAGTTTTCCGTCAGATGTTCCTAGGGAAAAGATAGATTATATCTTTGTCAGCCGTGACATTGAAGTGGTTGATGCTGATATCCCTGCAATTATAGCGTCAGACCATAGACCTCATACTGCTACAATTAATTTGAATTGATTTTTACAAAAATATCCACAAGATTATTGTTTCTTAGTCTTGTGGATTATTTTTTTATGTGATATAATATTTTTGAATTCTTTATATTGTTAGGTGAGTTATGAAAAAACTTTTTATTATAATGGGTATATTTCTTTTGCTTGTTTCGTGTAGTAATCAAAAAGGGAATCAACATTACGACTCTTTTGTTTCCGAAAATATTGAGAAGGTTACAGTAGAAAGTGGTTCTGTTACTGCAGAAGTAGAAAGCGATTATTTGACTGATGCCCCGGAGAGTTTTATTGTTTCCGACGAAACACTTCCACCTCTTCACTCGAAATTATATGTTCCAGGACTTGATGTTGAAGATGTTATTAATTATTTCAATGAAGTATGTCTTGACGGTGAGATTATATACAGCGGCGATCCGTCTTTTGTTCAAAAATGGGTTTCACCAATTAAATATTCGCTTAACGGAGAGATGACAGAAGAAGATAGAATGTTTTTAAATAAGTTTTGTGATTATTTAAACACTATTGAAGGTTTTCCGGGTATAAGCTATTCTGCCAATGACTTTAATTTGCAAATATTTTTTTGTAATCAAGATGATATGATGGATCTTATGGGAGAGGATTTAGCGAGGAATGACGGTGCTGTTACATTCTGGTATGATAATAACATGATACATGACGGAATAATTTGTTACAGAACTGACATTGAACAATTGGTTAGAAATTCCGTTATAATCGAAGAAATTTATAACGTTTTAGGACCTATTCAGGATACGTTGCTTCGACATGACAGTATTATATATAGTGGTTACTCAACTCCTCAGTGGTTGACTGAAATTGATGAACTTATTTTGAAAATATTATATAATCCTAAAATAAAATGCGGTATGAATTCCGAAGAGTGTGGGAGGGTAATAAGAGAATTATATTATTAACCTTATTATATTGTAAAAATGGTCAATAGTCGATTTTTATATTGCAAAACAGATTGATTTTTTTGATTTTTGTTGACTTTGTTTTTATGACTATTATATAATTGTCATACTTAAATGAATAATATTGTATAGGTGATTGATATGTTAAAGGAGTTACTTAAAGAGAGAAATATTCCCGATCTTAAAACCCGTAAAGAAATGCTCGATATTCTCTTTGAAGAAGAATACGGTCATTTACCCCCTCTTCCCGAAAAATGCGAGTGGGAAGTTAAAGAAAAGGTTATACCCAATTTCTGTGCCGGTAAAGCTATAGCATACAAAATAACGGCTAAACTTGTTGTAAACGGAAAGAATTTTGAGTTTCCTTTTTATGCTACTATTCCGACGGAGAAAAAGAATCTTCCGTTCTTTGTTCATATAAACTTTAGAGACCTTGTTCCCGATAGATATATGCCGACAGAAGAGCTTGTTGATAACGGGTTTGCAGTATTTTCTTTCTGTTACAACGACGTTACAATGGATAATGATGATTTTACAGACGGTCTTGCAGGCGTTCTTTTTGAAAACGGACAGCGTAAGCCTAATGACCCAGGAAAAATTGCTATGTGGGCTTGGGCAGCGCACAGAGTTATGGATTATGCGTATACGCTTGGCGATATTCTTGATTATGATTGCTCGATTGTTTGCGGACATTCAAGGCTCGGTAAAACTGCGTTGGTTACAGGTGCGACTGATGAGCGTTTCAAGTTCTCATATTCAAACGATTCCGGCTGCAGCGGTGCCGCGATAACCAGACAAAAAGGCGGAGAAACTGTAGAAAAAATTTGCAATAGATTCGGTTATTGGTTCTGTGAAAATTACAAAAAGTATATCAACAATGAAGATTCAATGCCGTTCGATCAGCATTATTTAGTTGCATCTATCGCCCCTCGCTTTGTTTGTATCGGCAGCGCATCAGAAGACCTTTGGGCAGATCCTACTTCGGAAATGCTTAACTGTGTTGCATCAAGTCCTGCATTTAAAAATGGTTTTGTTTATGAAGACAGACTTCCCAAAATTAACGATAAGTTCTTTGTGGGTGACGTCGGTTATCACAAGAGAAAAGGTCTTCACTATTTCAGCCGTGAAGATTGGTTGAAACTTATTGAGTTTGTAAATATTCACCGTGGTAATTAAATAATAAAACCCGTCTATTTTTGACGGGTTTTATTGTTGTAATATCTTGAAAAATGTTTTAATATATTGTATAATACGCCTATAACTTTTTGGGAGTATAATATTATGAAGCAATTTAACGAAATTTTTAGAAATGACTCAAAATATAAAATTCTTTTGTTGACTATCCTTATAACAGGTTTATCATACGGTTTATATAAAGGTATGCTTGATAATTTCCTTGCGGAAGTTGTCAAAATGGGAGAAATGGACAGAGGGGTTACCGAGTTTTTCAGAGAATTGCCGGGGATTTTGCTTGTGTTTATTCTTGCTGCCTTCTATATGCTTTCAGCAGAGTCGTTATATAAAGCAGGAGCAGTTATAATGCTTGTCGGTATGGCAATGCATGCGTTTTTGCCGCCTACAAAAATATTGGCTACTCTTGCTATCTGCACTTATTCATTGGGTGAGCATATACAAATGGGTATGAAAAGTTCACTTGTTATGGGCTATGCAAAAGAGGGAAGAGGCGGTCAGGCGTTAGGTTTTCAAAGTTCTGCTACTCAAATCGGTACGCTTGTAGGATACATAGTTATTGTTGGTGTGTTTTCTTTCTTTACCAAAAATCAACCATATAATGTGTTTTTTACAATTGCTGCCTTTTTGGCAGGAATAAGCGTATTGTTTTCAACAAAACTTACGGGAAGAAGCCAAACTGACAGTACAAAGCGACGTTTCTATTTCCATAAGAAATATACAAAGTATTATATGCTCGAAATGTTTTATGGTGCACGTAAACAAGTGTTCCTTACTTTTGGCCCTTATGTATTGATTTTGTTTTACGGCGCTAATGCAGCTATGATTAGTTTGCTTTTTGCCGTATCTGCAATAGCTTGTTTCTTTGCTTCTCCGATAGTTGGGAGAATTATCGACAAATTAGGGTATAAAGTCGTTATGATTTCCGATACTCTGATTCTGGTTGTTGTTTGTTTCTTCTACGGTTTTGCACATCACCTTTTTCCGAAAGACATAGCGTTTGTTGTCTGTTGTATAAATTACGTACTTGATGCGGTCATCTCTCTTGCTTCTATGGCTTCTAACGTCTATGTAAAGGATCTCGCAGATGGTCCTGAAGAAATGAAAGCGACAATATCAACCGGCTTATCAATAAATCATGTTATTACCGTGTTTATAGCGCTCTTCGGTGGCTGGATATGGGAAGTGCTTGGAATCGAAACATTGTTTATTATTTCGGCTTTATTAGGTTTATGTAACAGTGCGTACGCCGCAACAATAAAAAGCAAGAAAGTATAAAAAAAGCGATACACTTTTTTACGGTGTATCGCTTTTTGTTTATTGAGAAACTATGTTTTTTACCCAGATACCTTTTTTTACAAATGTGAAACCAATTGCGCATTTTATAAAATTCAGTCCTTGACATATAGCGTATACCGGCAGAATTGACATTGACGTTAGGTTACAGAGAATAAATGCAATAGGTACACTTATTACCCACACAAATCCTGAATCAAAAATAATAGTTACAAGTGCTTCACCGCCGGAACGTAATGTAAAATACGATGCGTTTGCAAATGCGTCAAGGGGAACAGCCAACGCGCATATTTGCATCATTCGCGTAGCAAGAATCTTTGTGCTTTCGTCAAGTTTATAAAATTCGGGGATGAAAATGGCGCATATACCAAATAAAATTGCAACACCTATACTTATAAATACGGAAAAAGATATTAGTTTTACAGATGCGCTTTTTGCTTCTTCGGTTTCTCCCGCGCCGAGAAGTTGGCCGAGGATTATACCAATTGCCGCACCAACGGCGATAAATGCAACGGAAAATACGTTGAAGAATATTTGGACAAGGTTATTTGCCGCTACAACCTCGAGGCTTACGCCGGAATAACATTGATTAACTACAGCAAGTCCGCCTGCCCACATAGTTTCGTTCACCATTAGCGGTATGCCTTTTTTGCATATATTCTTTACAAGGAAAAGGGGAACGTGCATGCTTTTGTATGCTCCGATAATAAATGTATTTTCATAAGATTTTATTCTCGTCCATAATGCAACAACACCAAGTTCAACAAAACGTGAAATAACCGTTGCTATTGCCGCGCCTTTTACGCCGAGCGCCGGTGCTCCAAAATGACCGAATATTAATATGTAGTTTAAAGCGAGATTAACTAAAACCGCTACTAATCCGGCAATCATAGGCGGAACTGTTTTTCCTGTTTCTCTTAAAGTGCTTGAGTAACATTGAACAAGTGCTGCGGGAATTAGTCCTATTATCATTATGTAAAGATATTCTTTACCCGCAATAAGTGATGCTCTTGCAGTTTCGGGTGAACCCTCGCCTTTTAGGTATAGGTTAATCAGTCCTTCGCCGCCGAAACCGAAAAGTGTAATTACACCTAACGTCAATAGGGTGCAGGATATAAGTTTAAATCTGAATGTATTTCTTAAATTCTTCGTATCTCCGCTTCCAAAAAACTGCGCACCGAATATCCCTGCACCAGATACAGCGCCAAAAATGCAGAGATTATACACAAACAACAATTGGTTCGCAACAGATACGCCCGTCATTTCGGCTTGTCCGACCTGACCTACCATTAAGTTGTCAAGCATATTTACAAAGTTTGTTATGCCGTTTTGTACCATTATAGGCAGCATCAAAGCTAATACGTGCTTGTAAAATCTTTTATCACCAATAAGTTTTTTAAACATTTTTACCTCTGATAGTGTAACGTGTAGTAAGAATTATTTTAAATACGCAAAAAATTCAGTCAACTCTTTTACATATTCATCTCGTGCAACCGGATAGCATAGACCGTGTCCTGCATCCTTTATGGTAACGAGTCGTTTTTTGGATGTGCATGCGTTGTAACATTCAACGCTCATTGAGTAGGGAACAAAATCATCAACATCTCCGTGTGCAAATAGGATTGGGACCGGAGATTTTTTTACTGCTTCAAGAGGTACAATTTCTTCAAGGTCAAACTTGCCGTATAATTTTGCCCCTAATTTTACAAAGGGATAAAGAATGTCTGCCGGAAGATGCATTTCCTTTATAACTTTTTTAATTATATTTTTTGTCGATGAGTAGCCACAGTCGGCCAGTATGCCTTTTACACACCTGGGGAGCCCGCGTTCTATGCACATCAACACGGTTGATGCGCCCATGGATACACCTGTGAGAATCACTTTTGCATCTTTACCAAACTGTTTCTGCAAGTAATCAAGCCACGTTAGTGCATCTCGGCTTTCGTTTATACCAAAGGATATAACGTTTCCTTCGCTGTTGCCGCTTGCTCTTTGGTCTATAAGGAGAACGTTGTGTCCGACCTCGAACGCCCTGTTTACTCCGCCGCAAAGGTCGCGTCTGGAATTACCTCTGTATCCATGCATCATAAGCTCAATGGGGGCGTTTTTATCGAGTTCGTAATATTTCCCCCTTAATTTTAAACCATCGAATGAAACAACTTCTACATTCTTGTGTGGCATATCGTCAATTTGTTTTTGCCACGCAATCATCTGTTCTCTGTGTGGTTCATATATTTTTCCTTCGGGGATCGAATACGCTTCTTTTTCTGTCTTGTTATTTTCAGAGTTGTAAAAAGCCATATAAAAGCATATATATGATGTTATCAAAACTAATATTAATACAACCGCAAAAATTGCTATTAAAATGAGTAAAATGTCCATATTTTCGCCTCCGAGAGATATATTATCATTTATTTATACAAAAATCAACTTTTTTAGGCTAAAAATTAAATATTTATTGCATTTGTTTTTTACGTCTGTTATAATATTTATAGTTAGTGGAAGTGGTAATTATAATGTTTTAGAGAGGTATTGTAATTTATGAATATTGATATTAATTACAAAAATAAAAAAAGATACAATACGGCGAAGTATCCTATAAGACAGCCTATTTTCTTTGTGTGGCTTATTTGGATTTTAAGTAAAATTATGCTTATAGGTAAAAAGTACAAAATTGAAAAGATAAATATGGCAGGACTAAAGCCTCCATATATCTTGTTGAGCAATCATATGTACTTTATTGATTTTGAACTTGCCGCTTTATGTACGACGCCTAATAGAGTTAATAACGTCGTAAACATTGACGGCTACTATAGAAGACCTTGGCTTATGGAACTCATAGGTGCTATTTGTACCCGTAAATTTACTATGGATATGCATCTTATTCGTTCTATCAGAAAAGTTCTTAAAAGAGGAGATATTCTCTGTATGTATCCCGAGGCGCGTTATTCGCCGTGCGGTATAACTTCTTATATTCCTGATTCTGTTGGTTCGCTTGTTAAAATGAATAAGGTTCCTGTAGTAACTATAGTTCATCACGGAAACTATTTGCATTCACCATTTTGGAATTTTAGAAAGAAGCGCAAAGTTCCGCTTTATACAACAATGACACAGCTTTTGACTGCAGAGCAGGTTAAGAGTATGACTGTTGAAGAAATTAATGCTGCTATAAGAAAAGGTCTTGAATACAACGATTACAAGTATCAGCTTGAAAACGGCATAAAGATTACGGAACCTTACAGAGCTGAAGGATTGCATAAAATATTGTATCAGTGTCCTCATTGTATGACAGAATCAAAAATGGCATCAGAAGGCTGTGAAATATTCTGTACCGAGTGCGGAAAGCGTTGGAGACAGAATGAAGATGGTACTCTGTCTGCCCTTGAGGGAGAGACTGAATTTACACACATCCCCGACTGGTTTAACTGGGAGAGGGAACAAGTTAAAGCTCAAATAGAAAAAGGTGAATATTCATTCTCTGATGAAGTTGAGATATACTCTATGCCTCGCGCATTCAACTTTACATACGTTGGTTTTGGTAAATTAACTCATGACCCCGAAAATGGTTTTGTTGTCGAGGGTATACATAACGGTGAAAAATACTGTATTCACAGAACTCCTTTGCAGACAAACAGTTTGCATATTGAATATGATTATTGCTATTTGAAGCCGTTGGACTGTGTGGATATTTCCACGGAGAACGATTCTTTGTACTGTTATCCGCAGACCAAAGAAAATGTAGTTACAAAGCTTGGATTTGCAACCGAAATTATATATGAAATGCATATCAGCAAAACTAAGCTCTATCAGAGACATTGACAAAAAGAAAGAGAGATTTTTTGTGATAACTAAAAATTATAAACTTGACTTCAAGGTGTTTTGGACATATATATTTACTGCGATTGTTGCAATAATGTTGGCATTCAACTATCAGTTGTTTGTCGTTGAAAACAACTTTGCGCCCGCAGGACTGAACGGTATCGCTACAATGGTTCAGTACAAGACCGGATTCAGCATTGGTTATATGTCATTGTTGATCAATGTTCCGCTTTGTATTTTTGCTTATTTTTTCATTGATAAAAAATTTGCAAAGCTTTCGATGGTTTTTTGTTTGACATATTCTTTTGTATTTCTTTATTTGCAAAAGCTGGGACTCGAATTTTTGCAGTATAACGCAGAAGGGCAAGATACTATTTTTCCCGCAATTTTGAGTGGTGTTGTAAGTGGTTACGTTTATGGCGCTTGTTTCAGAACTAATTCCTCTGCAGGCGGAACTCAAATTATTTCAAAATATATTAGTAAGAAAAAGCCGGAGTTGAATTTCTTTTGGGTTAACTTTGTGTTAAATGCTATAGTTGCCGTTGCCTCTTTGTTTGTATACGCATCCCCTAACAGCGCGGGGAATATGTCACTTGATTATAGACCGGTATGTCTTTGTATAACCTATTGTTTTGTGTCAAGTTATATTAGTAACAATATTATAAAGGGTACAAAGATAGCTACAAGATTTACTATAGTTACAAATCACCCCGATGAAATTACAGAAGAGATAACTAAAACGTTTAGGCATACTTGTACAAAAATTGAAGCTGTTGGCGGTTATTCAAACGATGAGAAAACAATGTTGATTTGTATTATAAACAGACAGCAACTTGTTGATTTCAAGAATATGCTTGCAAAATTTGATAATACGTTTTCTTTTTCCGAGACTGTTAACGAAACTTACGGTAATTTTAAGAAAATCAAATAAACGGGCAATTATTGCCTGTTTTTTTGTTTTTTGGGAAAAGACTTGAAATGTGTTATGAATTATAGTATTATATGTGGTAGAAAAATTATTTAAAAAATTTATTTTTTTATGTGACCTTTTTCCTTTTTGAAACGTTTTACTAATGAATGGAGATACAGTGATGGTGTTGAAGTCCGAAAAACTTTTGGAAAATCTTTATGACGAATATGCTGATATGCTGTATCGAATTGCTCTTACTCATTCACATAGTCAACATGATGCTATGGATGCCGTTCAAGATGTTTTTCTTAAGGTGGCTTTTTTAAATAAGTTTTTTCATGACAAAAATTATGAAAAAGCGTGGCTGATTCGGCTTGTTATCAATAGATGTCATGACTTAAGCAGAAAAATACGCATCAGGCAGTACACCCCCCTTGATGAAGTTTATGATTTTCCTGATGAAGAATCTAAACTTTCTCCAAATGTTAAAGAAATGCTTGATGGATTGCCCGAAAAATTCAAAACGGTTTTGGTGTTGCACTATCTTGAGGGTTTTTCGGTTGAAGAAACTGCGGATATTTTAAAATTATCAGTGTCTGCGGTTAAGATGCGATTATCAAGAGCAAGAGATTTTGTTAAAGATGCATATAAAAAGGAGGGGTTCTATGATTAATCAAACCGATATAAATGGGTATCGGCAAATTAAAGCTCCAAATGGTTTAAGAGAAAAGGTGTTGTCTGCGAACGCGCATGGTCGTTCAAATGAGTTTTTTAAAATAAAAACTATTTCTTCACTTGCGGCGTGTTTGATTATTGGTGTTTTTTGTTTTTTCTTATTTAATAACTTAAATTCAAGCGTTACAATTACCCCAATATCACCTGCTAACAATTATCCAAGAGGAGTAGAGTCTGTTTTGCTCGTGGTTGAGTGTGATGGTGAAATTGATGTTTCGTCAACTGACAAAACTTTCTTTTATTATCCCGAGGGCGCTGATGAAGCCGTGTGTTTGACTGAATTAAAAAATGTCAACAATAAACTTGAAATCCAGTGGAATGTTTCCGATTCGCCTTCTTTTATCGAAGTAAATGGTGAGTTGTATGAAATTTCTTATGACTTTTCGGAAGAAAAAGTCGTTATAACTAATGTCAAAAAATAAAAATTATATAAAATTTTAAGGAGAAAAAAACTATGAAAAAATTACTCGCGCTTATTCTTGCAGGTCTTATGATCTTCACATTCGCTGCTTGCGGCAAAAAGGCAGACGGCAACAACGCCGATGGAAACAAACTTGAGGGTGTTGAAGCTCCCGTTGATATTCTTACTGCAATCTGGGATACTTACGATGCTGAAACCGAAAAATTCTTTGCTATGGGTGGAGATTTTGAAACACCCGTTGACAATGCTCCCGGAACCTTCAATATTTCTAACAAAGAAAATGCAACCGCACAGCTCGTTTGTTCTGAAAATGCATTGGCAATGGTTGACGGCGCAGCATCTCTTATTCATGCAATGAATGCAAACACATTTACCGGCGCTGCATACAGCATCAAAGAAGGTTCTTCTGCTGATGAGTTTATCACAGCTATGAAGAGTGCTATTCAGGGTAATCAGTGGATGTGTGGATTCCCCGAAAAAGTTCTTACAGCAAAAGTTACTGACGATTACGTAGTTGTTGCTTTCGGTAACGGAGAAATTATCGAAACTTTCAAAGGTAAGCTTACTGCACAGTATGATTTCGCTGTTGTTGAAGTAGAAGCTATTGGCTAATATTTAAAGGTTAAAAAATACACACATTTAGGAGAACATTATGTTATTTTCAAGCATACCGTTTCTCTATTACTTTCTCCCTTGTGTGCTAATACTGTATTTTATTTCACCCCGGTGCTTAAAAAACTTGGTTTTATTACTTTCCAGCCTTGTTTTTTATGGCTGGGGTGAACCTAAATACGTACTGTTGATGATAATTTCGATATTGGTGGGATATCTGAGTGGACTTTTGATTGAAAAATTTCAAGGAACGGTTTATTCCAAAATATTGATGATCGCGGGAGTTGTAATAGGTTTAGGCTTTCTTGGGTACTACAAATATGCTGACTTCTTTATCGAAAATTTTAATGCTGTAACGGGATTGTCTGTTCCCATGTTGAGAATAGCCCTTCCTATCGGTATAAGTTTTTATACTTTCCAAATAGTTAGCTACGTTATCGACGTTTACAGAAGAGAAACTAAAGCTCAGCGAAATTTGATTAGCTTGGCGGCATATATTACTATGTTTCCGCAGCTTATTGCCGGTCCTATCGTAAGATACGTTGATATAGAAGTTCAACTGAGAGAAAGAAAACACACGATTGATAAAATTTCTCTCGGAACAAGACGTTTTATTCTTGGTCTTGGCAAAAAGATTCTTATTGCTAATGCATTGGGCGAGCTTTGTGATATATTCAGAGAAACAGCAGGCCCCTCTGTTCTTTTTGCATGGATTTACGGTATAGCTTTCTCTCTCCACATTTATTTCGATTTTTCAGGTTACAGTGATATGGCTATCGGACTTGGTCATATTTTTGGTTTTGATTTTCTTGAAAACTTCAATTATCCCTATATTTCAAAAAGTGTAACTGAATTTTGGCGTCGTTGGCATATGTCCCTCGGTTCTTGGTTCAGAGATTATCTTTATATTCCTCTTGGCGGAAACAGAGTAGGGAAATTCAGATGGTTCTTTAATATCTTTGTTGTATGGCTTGCAACGGGGTTCTGGCATGGTGCTGCCTGGAACTTTATTGTTTGGGGACTTATGTTTGGTGTGTTGCTTGTTTTGGAGAAACTTTTCCTTCTTGATTTCCTAAAAAAGCATAATGTTTTATCGCGTTTCTATGTTTTATTTATTGTAATGATAAGTTTCATTATATTCAACGCTCCTACTATGTCTCAAGCATGGATAGATATAATATCACTCTTCGGAGCCGGAAATCTTCCTCTAGTTACAGCTGATACGCTTTATTATTTGCGTAGTTATGCTTTGATTTTTGTTATCGCATTTGTTGGCGCTACACCCTTTATGAAAATTATGGTAAACAAGATTTACGGGACTGTTGTCGGCAAGAAAGTTCTCAATACGGCAGAACCTATCGTTTTAACAACTCTTTTGGTTGTTATGACAGCTTTCTTGGTTGATGGTTCGTTTAATCCGTTCTTGTATTTTAGATTTTAAGGGGAGGCCGTATTATGAATAATAAAACAAAAAATATAGTTCAAATTGTTTTGTTGGCAGTTGTTTTGTTTGGGTTCTCTTTTTGGGCTTGGGTTAAACCCGAAACCAATTTTAGTATTACAGAAAGACGCGAACTTGATAAGTTGCCCGAGTTAAGTATTAATAGTATACTTGAGGGCAAATTTATGGCGGGGTTTGAGAGTTATACCCTTGATCAATTTCCGATGAGAGATACTTTCAGAACCATCAAGGCGTTTACTGCTAAATATATTTTTTCTCACCTTGATAATAATGACGTATTTATTACGCTTGACGGAATGGTAGGTAAACACGAGTATCCGCTAAAGGAAGATCAGCTTATTTTGGCGTCGAAGAAGTTTAAATATCTTTATGATTCTTATTTTAAAGATAACGGCGGCAATGCTTATATCTCCGTTATACCTGATAAAAATGCTTTTATTGCAGAGCAAAGCGGTCATCTTGTCATGGATTATAATAAATTTTTTGAAATCATGAAAGAAAATACTGATTTTGCGGAATTTATCGATATAAGAGATTTGCTCTCTGTTGAAGATTATTATCTTACAGACACCCATTGGAAGCAAGAAATGATTACTGACATAGCAGACAGATTAGCCGACAAAATGGGAGTTACCCTTGATAAGAATTATAAAATCAATACACTTGACAGAGAGTTTGACGGTGTTTATTACGGTCAGGCGGCATTACCTGTAAAAAAAGATACTTTGAAGTATCTTACGAGTGACATTATTGACGCTTGTATTGTAACCAACGGCGAAACCGGACAAAAAATGTCTATGTATGATTTGGAGAAAGCTTATGGTAAAGATGCCTACGAGACTTTCCTCTCGGGTTCGCTGTCGTTGATTACCATTGAAAATCCTAACGCTACTACCGAAAAAGAAATTGTTGTTTTCCGCGATTCCTTCGGTAGCAGTCTTGTTCCGTTACTTGCTTCGGGATATAAGAGTATAACCGTGGTTGACATAAGATATATTGCCTCTATTGTTTTGAAAAATTATATCGATTTTGAAAACAAAGACGTATTGTTCATTTACAGTACACTTGTTCTTAATAACAGCAGTATGTTAAAGTAATTTGTTTAAAAGCTTCGTTTTTTTCGCAGACGAAGCTTTTTTATTTTTATATTTTTTCATTAGTACTTGCATATTACTTTTTGTTGATATATAATAATTTGTGTAGAAATTTGTATAATAAAGTTTTATTTTTTTAGAACAGAATGAGGTATGATGAACAAAGTCATTGATTTCATAAAAAATAATAAAGTATCTTCAATTGTATTTTCCGTTTTGTTGGCAATAATAATCGGTTTAATTGTAACCGTATGTATTTTGGCAACGCAGAAAAGTATTATGACCGGAGCAAATCCTTTGGATGATTTGTCTTCACAAACAGAAACTCCTATAATTGAATCGCCCGAACCAGAAGAGCATTATGTTCCTTTTGAAAAAAGAAGCAATGGTATTGATGTATCAAAATGGCAGGGTAAAATAGATTGGAAAAAAGTGAAAGAAAGTGGTATTTATTTTGCTTTTATAAGAGTTGGCTACAGAGGCGGCGACGGTAATATCTATGAAGATGAATGGGCTACGTACAATCTACAACAAGCAGAAGCTAACGGGATACTTATAGGCGTATATTTTTTCTCGACTGCTATCAGCCAAGAAGAAGCCCTCGAAGAAGCACAATGGGTTTTGGATTACATAGAAGGTTATCCTATATCATATCCTGTTGTATACGACTGTGAAGGCGCTACTGATCCCGAAAGCCGTGTGTATAGCTTGACCGCCGAGGAGCGAACCGATAATGCACTTGCTTTTCTCGATAAGATTTCGGAGTACGGATATGAAACTATGCATTATGGTTCCAGAAATGATCTTGCATCCGAAGAGTGTTGGAATACGAATTTAATTGAACGGTATCATAAAATATGGGTTGCTATGTATACTAACGTTAGATACCCATACAAAGATAAGCCTACATATAACGGACGGGTTGATGCATGGCAATTTTCAGATAAAGGCAGTGTCAAGGGTATAGATAATGAAGTTGACCTTGTTGTTTGCTATTTTGTCCGCGAAAAAGCAGAGCCGAGAAATCCCGAAAAGCGTCCTCCTGATATTCAGCTTGATGAAGTTTTTGAATCAGATGTGATAGTACACGGTGTTCGTTTTTATAATTATAGCGACAAAGTTACTGCAAAACAGGTGGTCAACTTGAGGGAATATCCTTCTACGGGCGATGAGGGGATTGTCGGCGAATTAAAAAACGGTGAATTTTTGCAGAGAACCGGTATGAGTGAGCAAGGTTGGTCAAGACTTATTTACAACGGGGAAGTTGTTTATGCAGTCTCTGGTTATCTATTGGCAGAAGGTGAAGTTTGGGATGAAAGCTCGAATCAAATTGAACAGTATTATTTTGATTCGATTAATGACTTGGTTACTGCAAAATTTGAAACGAATTTAAGAAATACACCCACAACAAGCGGTTCGGATATTGTTGCTACTCTTAAAAATGGTGATTTTATTAAAAGAACCGGTATTAACTTATCTACCGGGTGGTCGAGGTTAGAATACAACGGTCAGACTGTTTATGCTGTATCCTCATATCTTGAGGTTTTAAAATAATAGAATAAAGGGTGAGCTTTTTGGAAGAAAAAACAAATGATTATGCGAATATACTTGCACTTATTCTTGACGTTGGAGAGGCGTTGGTGTATGCCGGCGCAGAAATTGGCAGAGTAGAGGATACTATTACCCGAATGGCAAAAACTTACGGCGCTCTTAAGGTTGATGCTTTTGCATTAACTTCTGTTATTTTTGTTACTGTTTCATTTCCCGGAGACATCGTTTTGACTCAAGAACGCAGAGTTGTAGCCGCCGGTCAAACTAATTTTGTAAAAATAGAAAAATTGAACTCTTTGAGCAGAAAATGCTGTAAACAAGCATTGTCGAGAGATGAATTGAGACAAGAAATAAACGATATAAATAGTGGATCTATCCACGATATTTATATCTATTTAGGTTCAATTCTTGCCGCTGCAGGGTTTGTTGTTTTCTTTGGTGGACATTTATTTGATGCAATAGTTTCCGGTGTGTTTGCTATTGCAATATGTTTTTTGTCGGATATATTGTCTCCCAAAATTCCTAATAAAGTGTTTTATTATTTTATTACGTCGCTTATAATTGGTTTTGGAATATGTTTGACTTCTAAATATATTCCGCAATTAAACGCTGACAAAATTATTATCGGAGATATAATGGTTCTTGTTCCCGGAATAGCTTTGACAGGGGCAGTAAAAAACGTTTTGATTGGTGATACTCTATCCGCGGTTGTAAAATTGTCAGAGTGCTTGGTGTGGACTTGTGCGCTTGCCGGTGGCTTTATGATCCCGATAGCGCTTTTGTTGGGAGGTTGATTGTTTTGAATTTTGTTATTCAACTTGTTGCCGCCCTGGTAGGTTCTTTGGGGTTTGCATTGATTTTTAATGCGGGGAAAAAAACGTTATTTCCGTCGATTGTTGGAGGTATGCTGGGCTGGGCTGTTTACTTGTTGTTTGAATATTTGAATGTTGGTGTTTTTGTTGCTACAATTGTAGCTGCAGCGTTTTGTCAAATTTATTCTGAAGTTTTTGCTCGAATTTTGAAAGCACCCACTACTGTAATTTATATTCCGGCTATTGTTCCTCTTGTGCCAGGAGGAGCGCTTTATAATACTATGTACAATGCGGCTATCAATGATTGGGAAAATTTTAGGTACTACGGAGCAACAACTTTGAAAGTTGCTTTTGGAATTGCGGTTGGAGCCAGCTTTGTTTCGGCGATATTGTTATTGTTGTCGAAAAAGAAAAAGTTTGATTAATTGTTTGTTTGATTATGTAGGTGATATTATGACACTTATTAAAAAAAGACACGACGTAGATATGACTCAAGGCAGTATTTTGAAAAGCATACTGCTGTTTGCATTCCCTTTATTGATTGGCAACCTTTTCCAACAGCTTTATAATATGGTTGATACGTGGGTTATCGGACAATCGGGGCATAACGGAGCTTATGCAGCTGTTGGTAGTGTAGGTCCTATAATAAATATTCTTATCGGATTTTTTGTCGGTTTGTCAAGTGGTACGACTGTTGTTGTATCTCAATTTTACGGTGCTAAAGAGGAAAATAAGGTTCACGATACTGTTCATACAGCGATAGCTGCAACTTTTGTAATGGGGATTTTTTGTACAATTATAGGTGTTGTCTTTACTCCTCTTTTGCTAAAAATGATGCTTCACGGAACTGACGGCGATATTTACCCGCAAGCTTCTATTTATCTTATGATTTATTTTTCGGGGATTATGGGACTTATGTTCTATAATATGGCTTCGGGTATTTTAAGAGCAGTAGGCGATTCTAAAAGACCGTTTTACTTCCTTGTTATTTCTTCTGTCGTTAACATAGTTTTAGATATATTCTTTGTATTCGGTCTCGGAATGACGGCTGATGGTGTTGCACTTGCTACCGTTATTGCACAATGGATTTCGGCGATATTGGCTATTATAACCCTCTTAAAAAGTGAATCTTGTATAAAACTAATTTTTAAAGATATTAAGTTGGACAAAAAAATGCTCGGTAAAATCATATACATAGGTTTTCCTGCGGGTATTCAAATGGCTATAACTGCATTTTCAAACGTTTTTGTTCAATCTTATATTGCAAATGTAAACGGAAATCCAACTCACATATTAGCAGGATGGACATCGTATTCAAAAATTGATATGTTTATGTTTTTACCTGTACAGTCTATCGCTTTATCTGTGACAACATTTGTTGGGCAGAATGTGGGGATAGGGAATTACAAAAGAGCTAGAAAGGGAACTGTTAACGCCTTGTTGTTTTCCCTCTGTATCAATTGTGTTTTAATTGTTTTGACCATGCTCCTTTCTCCGTATTTAGTCAGAATATTTAATAAAGATAGCGAGGTGGTTCGCTACGGAAGTATGCTTTTGATTTGGTTGTCGCCTTTTTATATCTTTACAAGCGTAAACCAAATTCTTGCCGCTTCTTTAAGAGGTATGGGGAACAGTACTGCTCCGATGATAATTATGCTTTCTTCGTTTGTTGGTTTCAGACAGCTTTATTTGTATGTGGTATCAAATTATATTTCCAACGAAATATTGCCGATAGGTTTTAGTTATCCGGCAGGTTGGTTTGTTTGTATGTGTGTGATTTCTATATATTACTTTCTTTATAAACCGAAGAAAAATATTATTATTGACTCTTAATTTTAGTATTGACAAAATAACTCGATTAATGTATAATTTTGTTAGAAAAAAGGCTTTTTGTGTAAAAAGCAAAAAGCCGATTTCAATACACCAATATTGAATAGTTGTTCAATCGTTTGTTTCTTTGGGAGGGGGTACTATGAGAAAAAAATTTAAAATTGAAGTGGATTGCGCAAATTGCGCCAATAAGATGGAGCGTGTAATAAATAATATTGATGGAGTAAAAAGCGCTTCCATAAATTTTATGACGCTTAAGTTGGATATTGAGTTCGAAGAGGGTATTATAATTAATGAAATTATGCCGATTGTTTTAAAAGAGTGCAAAAAAGTCGAAAGAGATTGTGAAATATTTTTCTGAAATTTGAGGTTTGTATGTCTTTTAAACAAAAATTAATTCTTACGAGAATTGTTGCTTCATTCCTGTTTTCTATTTTGATTACGCTGTTACCTTTTTCTGACTACATTTCGTTTGTTTTATATATAATTCCTTATTTAATAGCGGGTTATGATATATTAAGAGATGCAGTTGTTGGGGTTATAAACAAGCAACCTTTTGATGAAAACTTCTTGATGGCAATAGCTACTATAGGCGCTTTTGCACTTGGGGAGTATACAGAAGCAGTTTTTGTTATATTGTTTTATCAATTAGGGGAATTGTTTCAAAGCTATGCTGTTGGAAAATCGAGAAAAAATATTGCAAAATTGATGGAAATCCGGCCGGATTACGCTAATATAGAGAATGAAGACGGCGAGATAGTAAAGGTTTATCCCGATGAATTGGCTGTAGGGGATATATTCTATGTTAAACCCGGAGAGTTGCTTCCGGTTGACGGTGTTGTTGTTGACGGCTCTTCTTTTCTTGATACGGTTGCTCTAACCGGTGAAAGCGTCCCTAAAAGTGTTAATATAGGAGATTTAGCGTTAAGTGGTTCTGTTAATCTCAATGGAATACTTAAATTAAAGGTTGTAAAAGAGTTTGAGGAGTCAACTGCTTCAAAAATTCTTGACCTTGTTGAAAATGCCGGTTCCAAGAAGGCTAAAGCGGAAAAATTTATTTCAAAATTTGCTCATATATACACACCGCTGGTTTGTGGTGCAGCATTTGTGTTAGCAGTTCTTGTACCTTTGTTTATATTTATTTCTACAGGTAATAATACTTTTGGTGATTGGATTTACCGTTCTCTTACTTTCCTTGTTATAAGTTGTCCTTGCGCTCTTGTTGTTAGTATTCCGTTAACTTTTTTTGCGAGTATCGGCGGTGCCGGCAAATGTGGGATTCTTGTAAAAGGTGCAAATTATCTTGAAGCCTTATCAACTGCAAAAATTGCTGTTTTTGACAAGACGGGCACCCTTACGGAGGGCGTGTTTAGAGTGGTTGAGATTCACGCTCAAGGATTTGATAAAGATACGGTTTTAGAGTATGCGGTTTTGGCAGAAATCTATTCTAATCACCCTATAAGCGAAAGTTTTAAAAAATCATACGATAAACCCCTTGACAAAACGAGAGTTTCGTGCTTTACTGAAATGAGCGGTCTTGGTGTTTCGGCAAAAATCGACGATATTGATGTGCTTGTGGGCAACTCAAAACTTATGAAAGCAAATAACATCTTGTTTACTGAATGTTGTTCTGTCGGAACTGTTGTTTATGTGTCTATCGGTGGCGAATTTGTGGGTTATATTGTTATTTCGGATATAATAAAAGAAAGTGCAAAAAATTCAATTGAGACTTTAAAATCAATTGGTATTGACAGTTGCATTATGCTTACCGGCGACAAAAAAGAGATAGGTGAATACGTAGCTGAAATTATTGGAATAGATAAGGTTTTTGCCGAACTTTTGCCTGAAGATAAAGTTGCTGTTGTCGAAGATTTAATTAGATGCAAAAATAATAAAAACAACTTGATTTTTGTCGGCGACGGAATCAATGATGCTCCTGTATTAGCCCGGGCAGATATTGGTGTTGCTATGGGGGCTTTGGGCTCTGATGCGGCTATAGAAGCGGCAGACATCGTTATTATGGATGACGATCCCGCTAAAATAACAAAAGCAATTTATATTGCAAAAAAATGTATGAGGATAGTTTACCAAAACATTTATTTTGCAATTGGTATAAAAATTTTATTTCTTTTACTTGGAGCTTTCGGTTTAACAAATATGTGGTTTGCCATTTTTTCAGACGTTGGGGTTATGGTGATTGCTGTATTGAATTCCGTTAGAGCTTTGAAAGTGTAAAAAGACTTTATGATAATTAAAACGGAGGAAGTATGTTAGAGTTAAAAAACGTTTCTTTTGAGGTACAAACTGAATCTGAAGAAAAAACTATTGTTAAAGATGTAAGTTTTACCATTGAAGATAATAAATTTGTGGTTATTACGGGGCCAAATGGCGGCGGTAAATCAACACTCGCTAAATTGATAATGGGTATTGAAAAGCCAACTTCAGGTCAAATTATTTTTGACGGTGTTGATATAACGAATATGAGTATTACCGAGAGGGCAAATCTCGGTGTTAGCTTTGCATTTCAGCAACCAGTTAGATTTAAAGGCATTTATGTTTTCGACCTTTTGCGAATTGCGGCAAAAAAACAACTTACTGTTTCAGAGGCTTGTGAATATCTTTCGGCGGTTGGTCTTTGTGCCAAGGATTATATAAACCGAGAGATAAACAGCAGTCTTTCCGGTGGTGAACTCAAGCGAATTGAAATTGCTACGGTTCTTGCGAGAGGAACGAAACTTTCAGTTTTTGATGAACCAGAAGCAGGAATTGATCTTTGGAGTTTCCAGAATCTTATAAAAATATTTGAACAGATGCAGAGCAATATTAAAGGTTCTATTCTTATTATTTCGCATCAGGAAAGAATATTGAATATTGCAGATGAAATCGTTCTCATTGCTGACGGTAAAATTAAGAAGCACGGCAAAAAAGAAGAGGTTTTGCCTGAATTATTGGCGCAGACTGCGGCGCGCGGTTTGTGTGTGAAATTTACAGATGGAGGTAAAAACTGATGAAAGATAATATCCAAGAAAGACTTTTGTCCGAAGTTGCTGACCTTCACGATGTTCCTACCGGAGCATACAACATACGCGAAAATGGAGAAACCGCCAAAAGAAATACAACGGCTAATATTGATATTGTAACAAAAAAAGAAGAGAACGGTATAGATATCCGTATAAAGAGCGGTACAAAGAATGAAAGTGTTCATATTCCGGTTGTTATTAGTAAATCGGGAATTGATGAAACCGTTTATAATGATTTTTATATCGGTGATGACTGCGATGTTGTTATCGTTGCCGGTTGCGGAATCCATAACAGCGGTGATTTTGATTCAAAACATAACGGTTTGCATAGATTTTACGTTGGAAAAAATTCTAAAATTAAATACGTAGAGAAACACTACGGCGAGGGCGATGGAAACGGCAAAAGAATTATGAACCCCGGAACTGAAGTCTATATTGACGAAAACAGTTCTGTCGAAATGGAAATGGTCCAGATAAAAGGAGTTGATTCGACCGTTCGTAAAACAACCGCTAATTTAAAAGCAGGGGCAAAATTGATTGTAAGAGAAAGACTTATGACACACGGAAATCAAACTGCAATCAGTGATTACGTAACTGAACTCGAGGGGGATGGTTCAGCGGTTGATATCGTTTCTCGTTCAGTTGCAAAAGATGATTCTTATCAAAAATTTGATTCGAAGATTATAGGAAATTGCGCTTGTAACGGACATACAGAGTGTGATGCTATCATTATGGATAATGCTAAAGTTGTGGCTGTTCCTGCACTTGAAGCTAATTCAATTGATGCTATGCTTGTTCATGAAGCTGCGATAGGCAAAATCGCCGGAGAACAACTTATTAAACTCATGTCTTTAGGTTTGACCGAAGCAGAAGCTGAAGAGCAAATTATTGGCGGATTCTTGAAATAAGTTATTTGGGTGATCTGATGGATTTTGAACAAAAATTTGAAAAATGTGAAGAAACAGAGATTCACGAAGAAATATTGTCAGTTGTAAAATCAAAATTGCCTGACGAAGAAAAAATGTATGATTTGGCAGAACTTTTTAAAGTTTTTGGTGATTCGACCAGAATCCGTATTTTGTTTGTTCTTGCCGAAGCTGATGTTTGCGTATGCGATCTTGCAGCAATGCTTAATATGACTTCGTCTGCCATTTCGCATCAACTTAATGTACTTAAGCGAACAAAGCTTATAAAGAGCAAACGGGACGGAAAATCTGTTTTTTATTCTTTAGCGGATGACCATGTTCGTGCTATATTAAGTCAGGGTATGGAACATATAGATGAATAAATTAAAAAACTGCTGTTTTTTTCAGCAGTTTTTTGAATTTTTACATCTCCTTTGGAAATAATAAATCCAAGAGAGAGGTGTTTTTATGGTTGGATTCTTTATTGGATTACTTTTTGGTGGATTGGTTGGCGTTGCAATAATGTGCTTGTTTCAGATAAATAAAAATATATAAATTAAATTTATTGACTTCGGTGCCGCTTATTAGTATAATTATAAAAAATAACTAGTTTTGGGGGGGTTTATGAATATTGCAGTTATAACAGGTGCTTCATCGGGGCTTGGAATTGAATATCTAAAAAATATTTGCGAAAGATACTCTGACATCCAGCAGATTTGGATTGTTGCAAGAAGAAAGGATAGACTTGAAAAAATTGCTAATGGCTATCCTGATAAAAATATAATTCCTATTGAACTCGATTTGACACAGTATGAAAGTTATGAAAAATTTAACCAACTATTGATTAAAGCGGATGCGAATATTAAAATATTCGTTAATAATGCGGGATACGGTGTACTAGGAGATGTAAGCGAGGTTGATTACATAAAACAATCGGGGATGGTTGATTTAAATTGCAGAGCGCTGACAGCTCTTACGGCGATTGCTTTGAAGTTTATGAAATCGGGAAGTTTTTTGGTGAACGTATGTTCTATCGCATCTTTTTGTCCTAACCCAAGAATGACGGTATATAGCTCAACTAAAGCTTACGTAAAAAGCTTTTCAAAAGCAGTTAGGTTTGAAAATAAGAAAAAAGGGATAAATATATTAGCTGTTTGTCCCGGCCCTATGGATACGGAGTTTTTGAGTGTTGCAGGCATAAAAGGTAATTCTAAAACTTTTGATATGCTTCCGTACAGTGATCCCGTAAAGGTTGCAAAAAATTCACTTGTTGCTGCCGAAAAGGGAAGAGCTATTTATACGCCTGGTGCTTTTTACAAGTTTTATAGAGTTCTTGCTAAACTTGCTCCCCACAGTATTTTAATGAATTTTTCAAAAACATAATATTTTTTCAAAAAATAAAACACCGAGGAAACGGTTAAGTTTCTTTCGGTGTTTTTTGTTTTTTGTTTTAGTTTTTCTTTGCAATAGCTCTTTGAATAAACTTAACAATTTCAACAATCGGGATTATTGCAAATGCTATTCCGAGTGCTACAAAATATTCTGCCCAGCTGATTGTTTCAAATTCGAATATCGTTGCGAGGAAAGGAATTTCAATAACACATGTTGTAAGAACTAATGCAAGAATCATTGCTCCCCAAAGGAAGAAGTTATGAGTGTTCATTGTGAAAATAGAGCCACGCTGTGAACGCATGTTCATTGAATGGAATATTTCAGCCATACTCATCGTAAGGAACGCCATTGTAATACCGTCAGGGCTCTGTGCTACTTCCCAAACACCACTTTCCATGAAATGTCCTACAAAGTAAGCTATAATCGTGAGTAATGATACGAGAACACCCTGATAGAGAAGATCTATGCCGAGACCACCTGCAAAGATGCCGTCTTTAGAATCACGGGGCTTTCTTTGCATAATGTTTTTCTCACTCTGTTCCATACCGAGAGCAAGAGCAGGCAAACTGTCTGTAATAAGGTTGATCCAAAGAATGTGAATTGGTTTAAGGATTGTAAAACCAAGAACGGTTGCTGTGAATATCGAGAATACTTCACTGAGGTTTGAGGAGAGGAGGAACTGGATTGCTTTACGGATATTGTCGTAAATTCTTCTTCCTTCTTCAACCGCAGAAACTATTGTGGCAAAGTTATCGTCCGCAAGAATCATATCTGCAACGTTTTTGGTTACGTCCGTACCCGTGATACCCATACCGATACCGATGTCTGCGCTCTTTATGGAAGGAGCATCGTTTACACCGTCGCCTGTCATAGCGGTTACCATACCGAGTTCTTTCCAGGTTTTAACTATTCTTGTCTTGTGTTCGGGTTGTACTCTTGCATAAACAGAGTAGTTCTGAATTGTCTTCAAAAATTCTTCATCGCTTATTTTATTAAGCTCTGCGCCTGTAATTGCCTGAGATGCATCTTCGATTATGCCAAGTTCTTTAGCGATTGCGATTGCAGTATCCTTATGGTCACCCGTAATCATAATCGGACGGATTGAAGCAGATTTGCACTGTTCAATAGCTAATTTAACTTCAGGACGAACAGGGTCAATCATACCAACTAGACCAATAAATGTAAGGTTGTTTTCAAGGTCTTCGGGCTCGTAAGATGAAGGAGCTGTTTCGTGGTTCTTGTATGCAGCAGCAAGTACACGAAGTGCCTTGTCTGCCTTATTCTTATTTTCCTGCATTATTTGTGCGCGAACTTCATCTGTAAGGGGAAGAACTGCACCGCCGGATACATACGTTGTACAACATTTCAAAATTTCGTCAGGAGCACCCTTGGTGTACTGAATAACTTTACCTTCAGTCTGATGTACTGTGGACATCATCTTTCTGCCTGAATCAAAGGGAGCTTCGCCGATACGAGGAGCTGCATTTTTGAGGTCGTTTTTGTGAAGACCGCATTCGTAAGCAAAGTTAACGAGAGCACATTCTGTGGGCTCGCCTGTTGCTTTATTTTCGTTGTCGAGCTCTGCATCCGAACAAAGTGCCATTGCTGTTGCAAGTAAGTTTTTGTCGTCGGCAAAGTGTTCTGTAACGGTCATCTTATTCTGTGTCAGAGTACCTGTTTTATCTGAACAAATAATTTGGGTACAACCGAGCGTTTCAACAGCTGTCAAACGTCTGATAACGGCACTTCTCTTGCTCATCTTTGTAACACCTATTGAAAGAACAATAGTTACAACGGTCGCAAGACCTTCGGGAATAGCCGCAACTGCAAGGCTTATAGCAATCATAAAGGTGTCAAGAAGCATTTCGCCTGACCAGTCGCCGTTTCTGATAACTGTAAACGCAAATATGAATACACAAATAGCGATTACAAGATAGGTGAGAATCTTGCTGAGCTGTGAAAGTTTAATTTGAAGAGGCGTTTGTTCGTTCTGCGCCTGAGCAAGAGCATCTGCTATCTTACCCATTTCGGTATCCATACCGGTTGCTACAACTATTGCAGTACCTCTACCATAAACGATAGTTGAACCCATATAAACCATATTCTTGCGGTCGCCAAGGGGAACATCTTCATCATCGCCTTTGCTTTCAAGAACTTCAATGTTTTTGTTTACGGGAACTGATTCACCTGTTAAAGCAGCTTCTTCTGCTTTAATTGATGCACACTCAATTAATCTTGCATCTGCAGGAACTGCATCTCCGGCCTCGAGGACAATAACGTCGCCAACAACCAAGTCTTCACTCTTTACGTGAACGAGTTGACCGTCTCTTAATACTTTTGATGTAGCGGCAGTCATTTCTTTTAGTGCGTCAATTGCTTTTTCGGCTTTGCTTTCTTGGATTACGCCCAAAACAGAGTTAAGAATAACAACAAATAGAATAATAAATACGTCTGTGGGGGCTTCACCTTCAATAGCTGCCGTAACTGCAGAAATTGCTGCAGCAACTAAAAGAATGATGATCATAGGGTCTGCAAGCTGTTTTAAAAAGCGCTGAAGTATAGTTTCTTTTTTGGCTTCAACAAGCTTGTTTTTGCCATACTTTTCGATTCTGCTTTGCGCTTCAGCAGAAGTGATACCTTTTTCCGATGATTTGAAATGTTCAAATACAGCAGAAATGGGGGACAAATGTGCTTTCATTTTTTTCTCCTTTTTTGTTATATATAAATTTTATTTAAATCAAGAAAAGACTTTCACAGCCTTCAAAGCTGTAAAAGTCTTGCCAGTTACTGAAAAAAAGTACCAACCGACCGAACTCATTAGTCTATGAGTTGTATTGACGATCGGAAGACGCAGGATTACTGCGTAAGCTACTCCCTCTTACTGCTTCCTATTTTAACATTATTTAACTTTCGTGTCAAGGGGTTTTTACTTATAAATAGCGTTATTTAAATACTAAAATATTATATTTGCTTAACTCGACTGTTATTGACAATTTTTGAAACTGATATTATAATTATATGGTAATTAACTTTTTGGAGATTAAAATATTAAATGGATAACAAAATAGTACTTGTTGCAACCTGCCTTTTCGGTTTGGAAAAGCTTGTGGGTGAAGAAATTGATGCTTTGGGATATAAAAGAATAGAAACTATTGATGGCAGAGTAACTTTCGAGGGGGATATGTTTTCAATAGCAAGGTGTAATATAAACTTTCGTTATGCAGAACGTTTATATCTTAAACTTGGAAGCTTTAAGGCGTTTAGTTTTACTGATTTGTTTGATGGCACAAAAGATCTTCCCTGGGAAGAGTGGATTGACAAAAATGATGAATTTCCCGTAAAAGGACATTGCATCAAATCAAAGTTGTTTTCTGTCCCCGATTGCCAGAAGATAGTAAAAAAAGCTGTCGTTGAGCGATTGAAAAATAAATACGGTATAAGTTGGTTTGATGAGACGGGAATAAAAAAACAGATTGAATTCTTTATATTTAACGATAAAGCTGACCTCATGATTGATCTCTCAGGTGTCCCGCTTCATAAAAGGGGCTATAGAGCTACATCTGGAGGTGCTCCTATTCGTGAGACTTTAGCGGCGGCAATGGCTAAAATTGCAAGGCCAAGAGAAGACGTTCTCTTTTGGGACCCTTTTTGCGGTTCTGCTACTATACCGATAGAAGCAGCAATGATTATGACAAATACGGCGCCTAATGTTAATAATTCTTTTGTTTCAGAAAAGTTTAGAAATGTTTCGGGGAATTTGTTTAAAGAAGCGCGAGATGAGGCGAATTCGTTAGTAAAATATGATACTTTGTTCAGAGCCTATGCAAGTGATATTGATAAAGAGGTTCTGAAGATTGCAATAAATAATATCGCTAAATCCGGAATGGCTAAATATATTGAATGTTTTGAGAGAAATGCCCTCGATATTGAAACCGGAGGTGTTAAAGGTACTGTTGTTTGTAATCCACCTTACGGCGAAAGACTTTCTGACGCTGATAGTGTTTTTAAATTATATGCTGATATGGGTAAGGCCTTTTCAAAGCTTGACCGTTGGCAGATTTATATATTAACCAGCGATGAGGAATTTGAAAAGAGATACGGTAGACGCGCCGATAAAATCAGAAGATTATATAATGGAATGATTCGTTGTAATTATTACCAGTTTTTTAAACCACAAAACAAGTAAGAGGTAAGTACTTTGAAACTTATAATTGCCGAAAAGCCGAGTCTTGGCAGAAATATTGTTACCGCTATTGGCGGTATGAATGGCAAAAACGGATATTATGAAGGGAATGGATATATTGTTACTTGGGCTTTCGGTCATTTATTCACTCTGGCTGATATAGAGGATTACAGTCCTTTGCCTGATGGAAAGAAATATTGGTGTTTGGACAATATACCTTGTTTCCCAAATGAATTTAAATATATTCTAAAACGTAATTCAGATAAATCCAATGATGCGGGAATTGAAAAGCAGTTTAATACAATTAAATATTTATGCAACAGAGAAGACGTTGATACCATAATTAATGCAGGTGACTCTGACCGCGAAGGTGAAATTATTGTTAGAATCTGTGTTGCTAAAGCGCTTGAATCTTCAAAACATTTTACTCGTCTTTGGCTGCCTGATCAAACCACTGAGACTATTCTGAAAGCTCTTGATGAAATGAAAGATGAAACAGAGTATGACAACCTTGCAAATGAAGGCTTTGCGCGTACTTTTATAGATTGGCTCTACGGTGTTAATTTGACACGTTATGCTACACTGAAATGCGGTACTTTGCTTAGGGTTGGCAGAGTTATAGTTCCTATTGTTAAAGCGATTTATGACAGAGATATGTCAATCAAAAATTTTATTCCTGAAAAATATTACGCAATCGCTAGCAATGAACAAACAAATGATGAAGAAATCGAACTGGTAAGCAAAGAAAAGTTTTCAAAAGATAAATTTTATCTAGCTGAAGAGTTGTGTAAAAAATACAACGACACCGGCGCATTTGTAACCGGTGTGAAAAAGAAAGTAGAGACGGTTTCCCCGGGGAAATTATATTCATTGACTAAACTTCAAAACTATCTAGGCAAAAAATATAAAATGCCAATGGAAAAAAGTTTGGGTATTTTGCAGAAACTTTACGAAGAGGGCTACGTTACATATCCGAGAACAAACTCCGAGTATCTTGCAACAAACGAAAAGGGCAAGATTAAGAATATTCTTTACGTTGTCGAAAAGATGGGGTATCCGGTAGAGTTTAAAGATAAGAAAACAATTTTTGATGACAAGAAAATCGAATCACATTCTGCACTTACGCCTACAACAAAAATCCCCGATAAAACAAAGCTTACAGAAGATGAAATGAAAGTCTATTCTGCTGTGTTCAGGCGTTTTGTTGCCGTATTTTGTTCAAAAGATTGTGTTGTAAACCGATCTGAAATAAAAATATCAGTTGGTGAACTTGAAGAATTTACTTTAAAAGGCGTTGTAATGCTTGATAAGGGGTGGACCGCCTTTGATGACTATACCAAAAAGGATAAGATTCTTCCTGCGCTAAAAACGGGCGATAAAGTTAATGTTTGTTTTAAGCCAACCGAAAAAGAAACAACGCCGCCTAAACATTATACTATAGAAACTCTCAATAATTATTTAAAAAATCCTTTCAAAGAAGAGAAGAGCAATATCGAATCAGAAAATGACGAAGAGGAATACAGAGCTATTTTCGAGGGTCTGGAACTTGGAACTGAAGCAACAAGAACGGGTATTATTGATAATGCACGTAAGAGTGGTTATATTGAATTAAAAAAAGACGTATATACTATTCTGCCGGGCGGGGAATATTTGATAGAGTCTCTTTCAATGATGAATATCAGTATGGATAAGTACAAGACTTCTGAACTTGGTAAAGCGTTGAAAAGCGTTTTCAGAAATGAAATGACTATTCAAGAAAGCGTTGATTTGGCGATAAAAGAAATATCCCAAGTTTTTGAAAAAAGAGAACTGCCACCTGAAAATGATAATGATTTTGGTTTTTTTGGTGATGTTGTGGGCAAGTGTCCTCTATGCCAAAACGATGTTGTCAGAACGCGTTTTGGATATGGTTGTACCGGCTATAAAACGACCGGTTGTAAATTTACCGTTAATTCAAAAATTTGCGGAAGAGTTATTTCAATTTCGAATATGAAAAAACTTCTTGAAGACGGTGAAACTTATAATATATCAGGATTTATTTCAAAAAACAATAAACAGTTTGACGCAAAACTTTGTCTGGAAGAAGGCAAGGTAAAATTTAAATTTTAAGGAGAAAACAGTATGTTGGTTAATATTAAAAAACTTGATAATAGAGCGAAGATTCCCACGTATGGAAGTGGATATTCTGCCGGAGCTGATTTATATGCTGTATGCGATGGAGAGTTATCCATTAAACCTAATGAAACTATTCTTGTTCATACTTATTTAAGTTTAGAAATCCCTGAAGGTTATGGCGGATTTATATATGCAAGAAGCGGTCTTGCGAGTAAAAAGGGGTTGGCGCCTGCAAATAAGGTTGGCGTTATCGATGCAGATTATAGAGGCGAAGTGATGGTCGCTTTGCATAATCACAGTTCTAGTGAACAAAAAATTTCAGACGGGGAACGTATAGCTCAACTGGTAATTGCTCCTTTCTTAAAAGCTGAGTTTAACGAAAAAGATGAACTCACAGATACAGAGCGAGGTGCCGGCGGCTTTGGATCTACCGGTAGTAAATAAAAAAAGACTTGCAACTTAGTCAATGATGAGTTGCAAGTCTTTTTTGTGTCAATAATTAGCTGAAGGGAATATATGTTTACTAACATGAATACAATCATAAAAAGGAAACTTGTCTACTTAGTATTTTCTGTGAAATTGTAAGTAGGTTTATAGAGTGATTTATTTTGATTTTTTTTGGGTGATATTATCGTTTAAATACGATTTTTATGCAAAAAATATCGGATTTTATACATTTTTTGTTTGTGCAAAATGCAGAAATTATAAAGTTGAATTTACAAATCCCACTATAGAAAAAGGTGTCATGCATTGCAAAAAAAACTTTTATACATAATATACAAGAAGAAATGTTAATATTAACAATTCTGTAATTGCCAAAAATTACCATAATAAAGTTGACAAAACACCATTTTTGTGCTATAATCTGCGTGTTTCCTGCAGTTTTATGCACACTTTGGTGTGTGTATAATCGCATTTAAAGGAGGAGAATATGCAAGTTCAGAAAGATATGAATAGTTTTGAACTGTATTCCAATCGTATATCAAACACGGGCGTTTCAAGAATGAAAATGAATAAGACAGGAAAGCGGTTGCTGTATTTTGCATTTATTTTCTTGTTTGCAGCGATATTCATTACAGGGGTTGTTGCAGTAAATATTGCTTTTGACGGTTCTGTTTTTGTTTCTTCACCTGTCTATACTTTGAATTCTCCGGAATATTCTTCGTATAATTCAGTTTTCTCCGCTTATAAACCGACGGTTACATTTTCGATTGTCGATAGAGGTGGCGACAAACTTATCATTTCAATTGAAGCTGTTGAGTTGAAGGATGTTCTTGAAGATCGCGGAATTTCCATTGACGATACTTGTATTGTTAATTTCCCACTTGACACTGTTGTATACGACGGTATGGAAGTTGTTATTGATTCAATAACATATGAAGATGTTTTTGTTGATTCGGCTATTCCTTTTGATACAAAAACCATCGAAATTCAAACTATTCCTAAAGGAAAGAAAAATACTATTACAAAAGGTGAAAACGGAAAACTAACCAGCACCTATCGTAAGAAATATGTTAACGGCGTTTTTGAGAGTGAAGAGTTAATTAAGCAAGTTACATCGGTTGAACCTATTACCGAGGTTGTTGAACTTGGCGTTGGCGGCTCGTTCGTTGGAAAAGACGGTAAAACATATAATTACTCATATTATCTCGATGTTCAAGCTACTTGCTATGGAAAAGCAGACGGTTCGGGTGAAGTTACTGCAACCGGTACACTCGCAAGGGAGGGTGTAATTGCTGTTGATCCTAAAGTTATTCCACTCGGAACAACCGTATATGTTAAAGGCAGTTATAAAGACATTGGTGTTTGTTATGCTGAAGATACGGGTGGTGCTATAAAAGGGAATATTATTGACGTTTATATGGAAGGTACGCTTCAACAACTTTTACAGTTTGGAAGAAGAAATATGCGTGTATATATTTTAGAATAATTGCCCCTCTGCAAAAGCGGAGCCGGTTCAAAATTTCAAGCAATGTATTTGATTATACATTGCTTGTTTTTTTGGTTATAGAAAACCACCAGCTAATCTGGTGGTTTTCTATAACCAAAAAAATATGCACCTCCAAAAGTGTCTAACTTTTGGGGGGCATATCAACTTTAAGCTTGGAGTTGTTTTTTAATTCTTTTCGATTATTTTTACGTTTATAGGTGTAATTGATGCTTGCTCATATACAATTTCTTTTATTTGTGATATTTGATTTGCAAGCAGTCCGTCACTTTTTACTATAACGTTGCATTTTCCTTCATTTATTACTGCAACACATTCATCAAACCCTTTTGAAACAACTAACGATTCAATGTTTGATTCTTTTTGCATATCGTCTGCGATTTGCGACATTTGCTGTAAGGCAGTATCTTTTGATTCGGCAAGTGCATCTTCGTTGTCTACAACAATCTGGAGTACTTCAAGGGCTTCATCTCTTGCTTTTTGTCTGTCAAGTACTGCCTGGGCAAAGTAATTCAGCTCCATTCCTTCTTCAGTGTTGTTTATCGCTTCGGTGTTTTGTTGCTGTGGATCTGTCAAATTCACCGACTGTGACTCATCGAGGAAAAATATGTAGTTTAAATAAATTGCAGCGCCTATTAAAACAACTGCACTTGCAATCATTACTTTCTTTTTGTCAAGTTTCCAGAAATTTTTGTCTCTAATCTTCTGTTTTGTCTTTTTTAATGTTTCCGTTAGTTTTTGGTTAATGTGTTTTGGACTGATACAAAGTGATTTTATTTCCATGCGTTCGTTCCTCCGTAAATAGTAGAATTGTTATGATAAATTATATGTTTTAAATATAGAATTATGACATGTTATCCCTCCTATTCCGTTATGTATATGTGTGTACTGTATATTCCGAGCAACGATGATAAAAGCTCGGTAATTTTTTGTTTAGTTAGTGCATTGTTGCCGCCGTTACACACAACGGCAACTCCCTCGATTTCTGGCATAAGTTCATTAATACATACCACCTCGTCATCAACTATTACGTGTTTGGGGTTTGTGTCCGAACCGTCCATGGCAAACACTTGCTCTCCGCTGTTTTTTAAAGTAATCATTACTTTTGCATCAGCTACTCCTTTTATCCTGTTTAACATATCTTCTGTTTTTTTCTCGAGTGAGATAACGTAATCTTCTGTGAATAGCGTGGTTTGATCAGTTGTTGATGACTTTTGTGATTGGCCATCCGTAAGCAACAAAAATATCCCAAGTACAATCCCAATCAGCATAAACAATATGCCTCTTTTCTTTTTTATGGTTTCTAATATGTTTGTCAACTCTTTTTTACTCCTTAAAACATTGAATGACGTTTGCGTTGCATCCGTAATCGTTTTTTATATAATATTCTATTCTTTTGCTGTATCGGTTGTAATTTTTATCGGTTATAGTGATTGTTACAGATTCGATGAGCGTATCCAACCCGGTTGATGATAAAATGATTTCGGTTTCGAATGCATTATGCGGAATTGACAAACGGTTAGATAAATCGTAGTCTATTGCTGATTTTATTGCATTTTTTAATTCAGGAGATGTTTCTTGTGCTGAAATGTTTTTATCAAAATATGATTGATTTAGTGTATAAGATAAATCTGAAATTATATTTTTGAAAGGTGATAATAAAGCTAAAATAACAACTAGGGAAGTGAGATATTTGGTGTATTTACTTAATTTTTCCGATGCATTCAATACATCTAATATTCCTGCGGTTATTGAAATTACCGCTAAACCATAAATTGTATTTTTTAAATTTTCCATTATACTGTACCTAGCGACGGGGAAATTACAACAAATACGATTAATTCAAAAACAAACATAAGCGACGTCGTAAAAATTATTGCGAGAAGGAAATTTATAATCCCCCCAATGTTTTTCAAAAAACTGCTTTCTTTTTCGCACCCGAGAAGTGAAGATATTACAACCGATATATCTATGCATATTTTTGCTGAAAGTGTTTTGAAAAATACAGGGAGTGTTATTGCGAGTACAATAATAATACCCAAAAAACCTACAGAACTTTTTATTATTTTTAATCCAGTCATAAGACTTCTTACTGTTTCGCCTAATGCACTTCCTATTACCGGTATAAAACTTCCCGCAAATTTTATTGTTCTTGAAGCCGCGCCGTCTGCGCTTGCTGACAGATTTGTTTTAAATAGGAGAAATATTGAAAATAATGTTATAATCCCTGAAAGTGTAATTGTTAAAAAGTTTTTTAATGTTTTAATTGTCTCTGAAACACCTTTTATATTTCCAACGTTTCCGGCAAGTGTAAGTCCGAAACATATCTTTGACAAGGGAAGTATACAGGAATAAACGATGCCGTTCGAAAAAGTTAATATCATCGCTAACCCTGATGAATTGACAATTGCCGTTGAAACATTTCCACCCATTGTATACAAAAGAGTCATAACCGGAATCAATGCGTTTATAAACGAATTTAGAGTTGAAATGTAAAATTCTGCATCTTTCCATATATCGTCAAGAAAATCGTAAATAAAGATTGATAAAACAGCCGTTGTTAATAAGGCTAGTCCTTTCGAATATGCTGTTGTAGTTATATTTTCTTTTAGCGCATTCACAATTGAGAGAGTAATCAGTATTCCAAGCAGGGAATAAAATTTCTTTAGTGTTTGCGGAAATACTTTTTTTGTAATGTTTAATAAAATCTCTATAAATGAACCATAGTCGGTTTTCTGGATATTATTTATTAAATTATCGGTATCTTTTATGTTCTGCGGAAGGTACTCTTTTATGTAATCAGGTAAAATGTTGATAAGAGAATTTATATCGAGTTCTTCTTCAATTTTTTCGGGAGAAAACGCAAGGACATTAATTGTGTTTAATGACATAATTACAATAAATATAATCCCAAACGATAAGTATTTTAAAATTCTCAAAATTCCCCTCTTTTTTAAAAAATTATTTTCTTTACTATTTCCAAAATATTTTCTATCAAAGGTAAACTCAAAACAACTAGTTCAATCTTTCCCAATAATTCAATTTTTGCAGCTATTGAGTTTTCTCCTGCTTCTTTGCAGAACTCGGATAATAATTCAATAATTATCGTTATTCCGAAGGCTTTCGCTATGATGTTTCCGTATTGGGTAAATGCGGTATCTCCTGCTATTCTTTCGAAGAACGTTTTGTTTTCCCGAAAGATGTTTAGTGCTTGTCTTAACAACACAATCCCTAATAAAAGTGAGAGCGGAAGTGCCGTATCGCTTTTTAGTTTTTTTAAAAAGATAATAATTATTACCGAAAGCGTTGTTATTCCGCAAAGTATATAAATCTCATTCATAGCCCGAAAAGAGTTTTTATTGTGTTTATAAGAGCTGAAAATTCTTTAATAAGCAACATTAAAACTATAATAATACCTGCTATCGAAACGAACATAGCCTGGTCATCTCGCCCGGATTTAGATAGTATTTGACAAACAACGCTTATAAGCAAACCTATACCTGATACTTTTAATATTAATGAAATGTCCATCTTTTTAATACCTCATAAAAATATAATTATTATCATCAAACCAATATATATAGATAAAGCGAATGAAGCTTTTGTTTTTTGTGGAATATTTTGTTTCAGTTTTTCGTATTCAAGTTCAAATTCTCTTATGTAGTAATTACATTTTTGTAATTGATCTTTTTTTTCACTTTTTCCAAGCATATTTCCGAAATTATTAAGTATTGATATGCAGTTGTCGGGTAGAATGATATTATTTTTGTTTTTCAAAGATATATTCCAGCCATTTGCAGATATTTCATTTACAAGAGAGGAGAAGATTTGGTTTTGGTTTTCAAACGAACTGTATATTTCGTTTAAAGGCATATTGAAATATTCAATTTGTTGTTTTATATAAATCATAAAATCAAGTATTTCTTTTGCTTGTTCCAAAACTTTTTTTTGTATACGTGATATGTAAACTCCTATTCCAACCGAACATACAAAAATTAAACTTAAACCAAATATTTTCAAAATTTGATTTCCTCTCGTTTTGTGATTATATATTGACGCGTATTGTTTATTTGTTTAATTCCTATATATCCGCCGAACACGCCTGCGTTATGAAGGTGTTTTATGTTGTTCCTTTTTAACAATTCTTCAATTGAGTTTGCGTGTGCGGAACATATTAGTCCTACACCTGAATTTTTACATTCTATAAGACTTTCGATTTCCTCATTTAGTCCAATTTCATCGCAAATAATAAATTGCGGAGACATATTTCTTACTGCTAAATCAATCGCTGTGTGTTTTGGATAGTTTATAAAAAAATCAATTGGACGTCCCTCGTGAAGTTGCTCTGAATATAGTTCGTTTTTACAATCAATAACGACGACTCTTTTGTTTTGCGGCGGAGAACTTAAAAAGGCTGTTATTGTTTTTAATAACGTCGTCTTTCCTGTGTTGGGCGCTGAATAAATCAGAACACTTTTTTGGTAGGGGATATTTTGTAAAAATTCAGATGAAATACTAATTTCTTTGACAGGGATACGTATGTTTAGTGATTTAATATCCGAAACACTTATCACCTCCTTTTTCTCTAAAACCGCTTTGCCGCACACACCTATTCTATATCCATAATCAAAGGGAATATATCCTTGTTTTATATTGTCGGAATAAGAATAAATGGAACTTTTGCAGAAGTGGGTAAACGTATATTCAATGTCTTTTTTTGTGGTTACATAATTACAAATTACGTTCTTATTTTCTACTGTTAATGTGACATTGCAATTTACCCTCATTCTTATTTCGTTTATGTTATTATATTTTCGGATTATTTCGGTTACTTCATCGGGGAGGCATTTTTCGACAGCGTCTTCAAGAATCATTTTTTTATTCCTTTCTTCATTCCTTTCAAAACAATTATATGTCGGACAATCTCTTATATGACATAATATAAAATTAACATTATTTCTCTTTACATATTCTGTTTAATATGTTATAATATAATGATTTTTAATATATATGGGTGTTTTTATGATTATTTTGGGAATAGACCCCGGTTATGCAATTGTAGGATACGGGATTATTGAATATAAAAATATGCGTTTTCGTACGTTGGCTTACGGTGCTATAACGACTCCCGCACACACAGACCCGATTGATAGAATAAAAGTTATTTATGATGAACTCGATACGTTGATCAAAATGTACAAGCCCGATTGTATGGCAATTGAAGAATTGTTCTTCAATACCAACCAAAAGACTGCAATTCTTGTAGCTGAAGCAAGAGGTGTTATGCTTCTTTGCGCTGTTAATAATGATTTGAAGGTGTATGAATACACCCCTTTGCAAGTTAAACAAGCTGTAGTTGGATACGGTAGGGCGGAAAAGAAGCAAGTTATTGCTATGGTTGTGAATTTTCTAAACCTCGAAAAAAAGCCAAAGCTTGACGATACGGCTGATGCTCTTGCGATTGCTGTTTGCCACGCGCACACAAACGGTTCGCTTTTATCAAAATTTAAGTGATAAGGAGAATATCTATGTTTTACCACATAAACGGAGAGTTGGTTCTTGTTGAGTCTAATACCGCTGTTGTTGATTGTAACGGCGTGGGATATTGTTTGACTGTTAGTTTGAATACACAGCGTTATTTAAAGAGTTCAGGACAAAAAGTTAAACTTTATACTCATTTTTCGGTAAGAGAAGATGGCGTTGAGCTGTTTGGGTTTTATGACCTTGAGGAACGTGATTTATTTAAACTTTTGATCTCTGTTTCGGGAGTTGGACCGAAAGCGGCGATTAATATTATGTCCGCACTTACTCCCGAAAGTTTTGTTTCTGCCGTTATGAATGGTGATACGAAACTTATTTCAAAAGCACAAAACGTTGGCGCCAAAACAGCAGCAAGAATTGTTCTTGAACTTAAAGATAAATTGGCTAAAAGTTTTTCTGTTTCAGATGGCGAAGATATTATTTCTTCGGTAGCATCTCCCAATAATTCGGAAAAAATAGGTGAGGCTCAAAAAGCGCTTATGGTTTTAGGTTATAAACAGTCTGAAGCTGTAGCAGCGTTACGTGGGATTGACGTGAATAATTTGGAGCTTGAAGATATAATTCGTGAAGCTTTGAAACGTTTGATGAAATAACAGGAGATTTTTAGATGTTTACTGAAGAATTTGATAGTGAATTTGAAAGCAGAATTATGTCAACTTCATATACCGAAGAAGATTCTGTTACGGAAGTAAGTCTTCGACCTACCACCCTTGTTGAGTACGTCGGTCAGGAAAAGGCTAAAGAAAACCTTAAAATTTATATTGAAGCGGCAAAAAAAAGAGGTGACGTGCTTGACCATGTGTTATTGTACGGCCCTCCAGGGCTCGGAAAAACTACCTTAGCATCAATTATCGCTAATGAAATGGGTGTTAATATTAGAATAACGTCAGGACCTGCGATAGAAAAACAGGGTGATTTAGCTGCGTTGCTCACCAACCTCGGTGAAAATGATATTTTATTTATAGACGAGATACACAGACTCAACAGGTCTGTTGAAGAAATTTTATATCCCGCTTTGGAAGATTATGCTCTTGATATAATCATAGGCAAAGGTCCTGCGGCAAGGAGTATCAGACTCCCTCTTCCAAAATTTACTCTTATTGGCGCTACCACAAGAGCAGGGCAGTTATCTACTCCTTTGAGAGATAGGTTTGGCGTTATATCAAAGCTTGAACTTTATTCTCCCGATGAATTAGCTAAAATCGTAACAAGAAGCGCAGGATTACTCTCTGTAGAGATAGATGAAGATGGCGCATATGAAATAGCCTCCCGTTCCAGAGGTACTCCTCGTATTGCTAACAGACTTCTCAAAAGAGTTCGTGATTTCGCTCAGGTTAAAGGCGACGGAAGAATTAACCTTGAGATAGCTCAATATGCATTGAATATGCTTGAAATTGACGAGCTTGGACTCGACAACGTTGACAGACGTATGCTCGAAACAATTATTAAAGTTTATGACGGAGGCCCCGTTGGTCTTGAGACGTTATCTGCAACAATCGGCGAAGAAGCTGTTACCATAGAAGATGTTTACGAACCTTATTTGATGCAGCTTGGTTTCTTGAGCAGAACCTTGAGGGGTAGATGCGTTACTAAATACGGATATGAGCATTTGGGTATTCCTTATAAAAATAACTCTCAAACAAGTGGCCAAATAACTTTGGATGATATACAAGAATGATGTGGTGATATGTAATGCGATATACAAACAACTGGACAGATTATGAACTTCTTGATACGAGCGACGGTGAGCGCCTTGAACGTTGGGGAAAGTATATTTTGGTCCGTCCTGATCCGCAGGTTATCTGGAAGGATATGAAGAATCATAATTTTTGGAAAAAAGCTGACGCGGTTTATTCGCGTTCAAAATCGGGGGGCGGTGCGTGGAATCAAAATAACCTTCCGGAGTCTTGGAAAATTAGATACGAAAAACTTGATTTAACTTTTGTTTTAAAGCCCATGGGGTTCAAACACACCGGACTTTTTCCCGAACAAGCTGTTAACTGGGAAAAAATGTTTGATCTTATAAAAAAGGCTAACAGACCTATTAAGGTTTTAAACTTATTTGCTTATACCGGCGGTGCAACCGTCGCTTGTGCAAAAGCAGGAGCTTCGGTCGTACACGTTGATGCTTCTAAAGGGATGACACTTCAGGCAAAAGAAAATGCTAAACTTTCGGGGCTGGAGAACGCGCAAATACGTTATATAGTAGATGACTGCCAAAAGTTTGTCGAAAGAGAGATACGTCGCGGTAATAAATATGACGCCATTATTATGGATCCTCCTTCTTACGGTAGAGGTCCCGGCGGGGAAGTATGGAAACTTGAGGAGTGTATTGCAGATTTCATAAAAAAGGCTTCTTGCGTTTTGAGTGATAATCCTTTATTCTTTTTGGTTAATTCATATACGACGGGCTTATCTCCTGCAGCTGTAGGTTATATTTTAAACACTACGTTAAAAAACAAATTCGGCGGTACAACTGAACTTGATGAAATAGGATTGAAGGTTTCTCAAACAAACGAGATATTACCTTGCGGTGCTTCGTCTTTTTATATTGGAGAAAGATAATGACTGATTCTTTTATTAAAGTTGAAAATGTGTGTTTTAGTTATAAAAACGACAATAACGAGGATGTTCCGGTTTTAAATAACATTTCTTTTAGTGTAAATAAGGGTGAATTTGTTGTTATCCTTGGACATAACGGTTCAGGAAAGTCCACTTTAGCCAAGTTGCTTAATTTGATTCTTTCGCCGCAAAGCGGTAAAATATTTATTGATGGAATGGATATTACATCTGATTCGCTCACTGATGATGAATTGTATTCTGTTCGTCAAAGAATAGGTATTGTTTTCCAAAATCCTGATAACCAATTGGTTTCTTCTGTTGTTGAAGAAGACGTCGCTTTCGGTCCCGAAAACCTAGGAGTTCCACCCGATGAAATTAGACGCAGAGTCGATTCTGCATTGGAAACTGTAGGTATGACATCTTTTGCTAAACACTCTCCTTCACAGCTTTCAGGAGGACAAAAACAACGTGTTGCTATCGCAGGAATAATTGCTATGCTTCCTCAGTGTATTGTTTTTGACGAGGCTACATCCATGCTTGATCCTTCCGGAAGAAAAGAGGTTATGGCTGCTATAGAGAAGCTTAATAAAGAAAAGGGGATTACTATTATTCATATAACTCATAATATGAGTGAAGCTGTTAATGCAGATAGAGTTATTGTTGTTAATGACGGCAGAATCTGTATGAACGATAAGCCTAAGGCTATTTTTTCCAATGTATCAAAGCTGCATCTGATAGGGCTTGATGTTCCTCAGGTTACAGAATTATTTTATGAGTTAAAAAGTGACGGTATTAATTTGCCGACCGATATTATTGATATAAATGAAGGGGCGGAAGTTTTGGCTTCCTTGTTAAAATAATGGCAATTCTTACTTTGAAAGATGTATCTTATGTATATAGCGAAGGTACTCCCTTTGAAAAAAAAGCATTAGATAATGTTAATGTTACGTTTAAAGAAGGTATTATTACCGGTTTGATTGGGCATACAGGCTCGGGTAAATCTACTATGGTTCAACTTCTGAACGGTCTCAATAAACCTACTTCTGGAAATATTTATTTAGATGATATTGATATTTGGGAAAAGCCTAAAGAGATTACTGCTGTTAGGTTTAAAGTTGGACTCGTTATGCAATATCCGGAGTATCAGTTGTTTGAAGAGACTGTCCGCAAGGATATAGCTTACGGGCCCACCAATATGGGACTTGATCAAAACGAGGTAAATAAGCGTGTAGAAGAATCGGCTTTCTTTTGTGGAATAACCAAAGATATGTTCGATAAGTCTCCTTTCGATCTTTCGGGTGGACAGAAGAGAAGGGTGGCTATCGCGGGTGTAATGGCCATGAAACCTCAAGTGCTTATTCTTGACGAACCGGCAGCAGGATTGGATCCTATCGGCAGAGAGGAGATTCTTGGCGGTATAAGAACATTTCAGAGACAGACAGGGACTACGGTTATTATCGTGAGTCACAGTATGGAAGATATGGCTATTTTTTGTGATGAACTTGTTGTTATGAACAAATCTCAAGTCTTTATGACGGGTAAAACAAAAGAAATATTTTTACAAGCAGATAAGTTGGTTGAAGTCGGTCTCGACGTGCCACAAATCACTCATCTTTTTAGTAGATTAAGGTTGGTAGGCATAGACATTCCTGAAAGTGTTTTCACAATTGATGATGCCAGAAAGGCTATTCTTTCTTACTTGAAAACGAGAGGGGGAGTACAGTGATAAAAGATATAACTTTGGGACAATATTTCCCCGGAAATTCTGTTGTTCATAAATTGGATCCCCGTATGAAAATTATTCTTACCGTATTATATATCGTTCTCGTTTTTTTAGCTAAATCTTTGATTTCATATCTTTTGTTGGTTTTTTCTGTAGTTGTTGTGCTTCTTTTGAGCAAACTACCTTTAAAACCCGTATTGAATGGTATTAAACCGGTTTTGTTTGTTATTGTCTTTACTGCTATAATAAATGTATTCTGGACTAAAGGCGATGCTTTGATCCTCGAATGGTATTTTGTTAAAATATATGCAGAGGGGTTGTTGTTTGCCTTTTATATGGTATTGAGGATTATTTGTTTAATAACGGGAACAAGTATATTGTTGACTTATACTACATCACCTATTGATATGACTGACGGTATTGAACAATTACTTGCACCTTTAAAAAAGTTGAAAATTCCAGTTCATGAATTTTCGATGATGATGTCAATAGCGTTGCGTTTTATTCCGACTCTTATCGAAGAAACCGATAAAATAATGAACGCTCAAAAGGCTAGAGGGGCAGACTTTACATCAGGGAAACTCATGAAACGTGCTAAAGCTTTGATACCTGTTCTTATTCCTCTGTTTGTTTCTTCAATCAGAAGAGCAGATGATCTCGCTACAGCAATGGAATGCAGATGTTATAGAGGTGGAAATGGCAGAACGAGAATGATTTCTTTGAAATATGATTTTTTAGATTTTGCGTTTTTGTTTATTATACTTTTGACCTGCACGGCTGTAGTTTTGATTAATATATACTTACCGATATGGGTTATTTAATTTTAAAAAGGTGATTTTTTGAAAATTAAACTTATTATAAGTTACGACGGTACAAATTATTGTGGGTGGCAAGTTCAAAATAATGCACCTTCAATTCAACAAACATTACAGAATGCCGTCGAAAACGTTTTATGTAAAAGATATTCTCTTACGGGGTGCAGTCGAACCGATAGCGGTGTCCATGCACGCGCTTTCTGTTGTGCTGTTGATACCAATTCAGATAACGTGAGAATCCCTTGTGGTAAGCTTCCTTTCGCCTTAAACGCTCATCTTCCTGATGATATAGTAGTTAACTCGGCAGAGTTTGTTAGTTCGGATTTTCATCCAAGATATGATGTGAAATATAAGGAATATCAGTATCTTATATGGAATTCTTCTATCAGAAACGTTTTCTTGAAGGGCAAAGCTTTTAATTATTCTATACCTTTAAACGTAGATGTTATGGATTGTGCTGCTAAAGAATTTGTTGGCGAATTTGATTTTGCTGCATTTATGGCAGCGGGTTCGTCTGTAAAAAATACCGTTAGAGAAATTAAATACTTTAATGTAGAACGTGAAGGTGAGAAGGTTATTATAACAGTCGCAGCAAACGGTTTTCTCTATAATATGGTAAGGATTTTAACAGGAACTCTTATTGATGTATCAAACGGAAAAATTGCGACGGAAGATATTTCTAAAATTATTGAAAAAAAAGAAAGAAACCTCGCGGGATTTACAGCTCCCCCTCATGGTTTATATCTTAACAAGGTGTTTTATTAAGGAGAACAAGATGAATTCTGTTTCTAATAAAGAAAACAAAATAGAAACTCCCGAGAGAAGAACAAAAGTTAACTCGTATTATCTTGTTCTTTCGGGGAGGTTTAAAACTGCAAAATATATCTCTGTATGTTTACTTGTGGCCTTTCTACTTTCAATAATTCTTCTTTTCAGAGATGAAATAACTGTTGAAAATTTAAGATATCTTATAAAAGATTTTGAGATGGGCGATAGTCTCAAGCTTACATCCGGAGAAGAAATTAAATATGATGCTGATACACAACTTGACCTTGAGATGTATAAGGGTGATTTGGTTGTTGCGGGCAGTTCGTATTTTTATCTTTGTGATTTGCAAGGAAATAAAAGATTATATGAAAAAAGTTCTTTTTCAAATCCTGTCGTTGTTTCGAGCGATAAATATTTGCTGGTCTATGGTTTGAGTGAGTATACATATACTTTGTATAACACTTTCTCCAAACTCCACACGGAAACTTTTGAGTATCCTATTACCGGGGCTGCGGTCAGCGATAAAGGGTTGTATGCTATCGTAACCAAAACTACAGAGTATAGGTCTGTCGTATATCTATATAATTCAAGTTTTGAACGTATAGGAGCTATATATAAAGACAAGTATATAATGGACGTTAGTTTTAATTACGACAGTTCTGAACTTTTGATTACATCTTTATATTCGAAAAATGGTAATTATTGTACAGAAATAGTAAATTACTCTCCTTACTCAGATAAACCCAATTCGTCGATAGAAGTTGAAGGTTCTATGGTTATTCAATCGGGGTATAACTCAAAAGGCGGCTTCTCTGTAATGTATGATAACAAAATAGAGTTTTATAATAAATCTTTTGAACTCAGCAACACATACTATTTTCCTAATAATATCGTACCGGTCGATACAGAGATTACGCCCGAATATACGGCTATAACGTACACAGAAAATATTGTCGGTGACAATATGAAGGTTATCGTTTTTGATAAAGATGGTGACATTTTTCTCGACGCTGATGCTGACGGACAGCCTATAAAAATAACCTGTAGTGAGAATAATGCCTTTGTTTTGCTTAACGGTAGAGTTTGTAATATTGATATAAAATCCGGAGATGTAAAGTATTACGATACCGAAAAAAATGCTATAGAACTTCTTGTTATAAATGAGAATAGTATTCTCGTATGTTTTGTTGATGATACTTTAAGGATTAATTTTTAAGACTGGGAGTTGATTGATATTATTTCTTTGGCACTTGATTTTGCAATAGTATTAATTATAATTATTACATTTGCGGTTGTTATTTCAAGAGGTTTTATAAAAACAATTCTTGACTTGACTTCGATCCTTTTTGGGATTGTTCTTTCTAAAACTTTTTCTTCTACAGTTTCAAGTTTCATTTACGACTTCCTTTATAAAATCTTTTCAGATGGAATAAAAAACATTATAAACAATCTTATGGAAAAAAATGAATTACCTACAGCCTTGAATCAAGATAATCTTTTGGGGGTTCTGGAAAAATATAATATTGATTTGGCAAATAACATCTTTTCGAAAAACATAAATAACGGAATTCAGGTTATCGTCGAAAGTATAGTAGGCTTATTGTCCTATGCTATCGCTTTTCTGTTAATATTTATTTTAACCATTATCGCATTTAAGATCCTTTCTATTGTGCTGTCTACGGTATTCAAGTTGCCTGGGTTAAAGACAATAAATAAAACCCTTTCGTTTGTTTTAGGTGGGGGGATGTGTTTTATTTATATCAATTTATTCGTAGCTCTAATGCAGATTCTCACGCCGGTACTTACTTCAGTTTATCCTGAATACTTTAATTTATCTGTTGTTGAGGAAACGTTAATATTCGAATTTTTTTATAACTTTGAATGGATTAAATTTTTGGTGAATTAATATAGGTGAATTTTATGGAAATGTGCGCAAGATGCAAAAAAAGAGTCGCAGTTGTTTTTGTTTCAAGATTGGAGAATGGACAGACAATCAATGAAGGTATCTGCCTAAAATGTGCCAGAGAACTCGGAATAAAGCCAATTGATGATATAATCAAAAAAATGGGTATTTCAGATGATGATTTGGAACAGATGGATGCCGAAATGGAAAATATGCTTGAGATGTCGGACCTCAACGAGAGCGAAGATATTTTAGATGATGAAAGCGGAGAGGGAAGAGCCCCTGCTTTCGATTTGAAAAAGATGTTTGGCGCATTCTCTGTTAATCCAAATTCAGATAATACAAAGAATGAGTCGAGCGACAATAAAATAAAAAAAGACAAAAAGAAAAGTGATAAGTTTATTTCTCAATATTGTGTAAACCTGAATGAACGCGCGATCAACGGAAAGATCGATAAAGTAATAGGCAGAGATGATGAACTTTCAAGAGTGATTCAAATATTATGCAGAAGACAAAAAAATAACCCTTGCTTAATCGGTGAACCGGGTGTAGGTAAAACTGCAATTGCTGAAGCTTTGGCGTTGAGAATTACATCCGGAAACGTTCCTTTTAAACTAAAGGATAAAGAATTGCAATTACTTGATTTGACCGCTCTTGTTGCAGGTACGCAATTCAGGGGGCAATTTGAGCAGAGAATGAAAGGGCTTATCGGTGAAGTCAAGGAACGCGGAAACGTTATTCTCGTTATAGACGAAGTGCACAGTATAGCAGGTGCGGGGGATGCTGAGGGGAGTATGAATGCTGCCAATATCTTAAAACCTGCTTTATCAAGAGGGGATATTCAGGTTATTGGTGCTACAACACTCAAGGAGTACCGTAAATATATCGAAAAAGATTCTGCTCTTGAGAGAAGATTTCAGCCAATTATAGTCGAAGAATCGTCAATTGATGATACCGTTGAGGTTTTAGAGGGGATTAAAGGCTATTATGAAGAATTCCATGGAATAAAAATCCCTAAGGATATTCTACGTAAAGTAGTTTTACTTTCTGAACGTTACATCACGGATAGGTTTCTTCCGGATAAGGCTATCGATTTACTTGATGAGGCGGCTTCGTATGTTGTTTTGAACACTCCTATTATTGACGAATTCCTTACAGTAAAAAAAGATTTACTGGATTTAAAGAACAAAAAAGAGGAACTCGAAAACCTTGAGCCCCCTTCAGAAGAAGCGTCCGCAGACAAATACAAACAACTTGCTGATATTAAGGTTAGCGAAATCAATTTAAATTCTCGTTATACCGAGTTGGAAAATAACTGTGCTAACGTTAAACTTACAATAAGTCATATTGCATTAGTAATAGAAAAATGGACAGGTGTTCCTGCAAGTAAAATAAACGCCGAAGAGTATGAGAAACTTAAAGGCCTTGAAAGCCGCTTAAAAGCTCGTATAATAGGTCAAGACGAAGCTATAGATTCGATTGTGTGCGCTATTAAACGCAACAGAGTTGGCGTATCATACAAAAAGAAACCCGTTTCTTTTATATTCGCCGGTCCAACAGGTGTTGGTAAAACAGAACTTGTGAAAGTCTTGGCTGCTGATTTGTTTGATTTTCCGGAAACTATAATTAGACTTGATATGTCTGAATTTATGGAAAAACATTCTGTTTCAAGAATAATCGGTGCACCTCCCGGATATGTCGGCTACGATGAGGCGGGGCAATTAACTGAAAAAATACGCAGAAAACCTTATTCGGTTGTTTTGTTCGACGAAATAGAAAAAGCACATCCCGACGTATTGAATGTATTACTTCAAATATTGGATGATGGTATTGTAACCGATGCTCAAGGCAGAAAAGTTAATTTTGAAAATACGATTATTGTAATGACAACAAATGCGGGTTCTGATATTAATTTGAATACCGCCGGATTTGCCTCTTCTCAAATTAATCGTTCCGTTGATAGAACTGAGAAAGCTCTCGGCAATTTCCTTAGACCCGAATTTATCAATAGAATTGATGAAGTTATTGTGTTTAACCAACTTACCCAGGAAAATTTTGCATCAATCGCGAAAATTATGTTAAACGATCTAAAAACTGTTATGACTGATAAAGGCATCGAGTTTAAATTCACAGATTCAGTTGCTGAATTTATTGCTCAAGAATCTTTCAGTTTGAAGTATGGTGCCAGAAATATGCGCAGATATATTCAAAAGAATGTCGAGGATGAAATTGCAAATAAAATTATAGAAGATATTTTGAGGAATGTCTCTGTTATTTCCTTGGATTATTCTTCTCGTTACAACAAATTGATAATTAAGTGTAAATAAAGTGAAGTGAGTATTGTGTATGAACGAAAGATGGTATGACAAAACTGTTGCACAAGTGGAAGAAAAATTGAATACAGATATTAATACCGGTCTTTCGCCTAGTGTTTTGCGCGGTAGACAAAAAAACGACGAGATGAATATTATTTATCCCATTAAACACTATTCGTTTGAAGCATGCGTAAAAAAGATCGCTTATGAACCAACTACGGTATTGTTAGCAATTGTCGCTTTGATTGCGGGGACGCTTGAACAAAATCGTTCTGCTTGGATCATTTTGGTGCTGTTGGCGTTTTATGTGATTGTATCTGTTTTTACTTATAATAAAGCTCGAAAAATTTTCGAGGATATGAGTAAACTTTCTCTTCCTACAACCAAGGTTATGAGAAATGGAAAAATGTATTTAATAAAGAGTGAACAGCTTGTAAAAGGTGATGTGATTTATCTTTCTGCGGGAGATATGGTGCCTGCTGATGCTCGAGTTGTAGAGTGTGATAATTTACAAGTGTTGGAAGTCAACATAACAGGGGCTATAAAACCTACAGAAAAAGACCCTTTGTTTTTGCGATATAACCATGACGTTCCACCTGCTCAACAGGAAAATATGGTTTTTGCCTCTTCTATCGTTATTAAAGGAACTGCTAAAGCTATATGTTGTTGTACAGGAGAAGAAACAGTTGTTCGTAAAATGGAAAAAAGCAAACCGCTTGTTTCGTATAAAAATATACGAGCAATATCCTTTATGTCTAATTACAGCAAAATTTGGGCGCTTGTTTTAATTGTTGTTCTTCTTTCTTCAGTTGTTTTGAACCTTATCTTCGGCGCAGAAGACACCACTTTTTTTGATATATTTTTGACTTCTCTGTCCTTAACAGTTGCTTCAACCGGCGTATTTCATTCTATTTCATCGTATATAATCGTTGCGAACGGACTTTTTTCAGCGGTTAAACAAAATAAACATATTAACTCCGGCGCTCTAATAAAGAATATATCAAAAATAGAGCAACTAAAGAATATTACTTGTTTATTAGTTAATAAAGAAGGCGCATTTTCTATAAGAGACGTTCGGGCAGAAAAAGTCTTCGTAAACAATACTCTATATACTGATGGGGAAGTGAACTTTGCAAAAAACTCAAAAAGAGTTTTGCGTTATGCTTTGATTTCTACCGGTATTTACGGTGCAGGGAATATTGTAAAAAACAATTTAAATAACGAAAACATTTATTCTGCCGAAGAAGATGCGATAATCGCTTTGTCTCAAAAATGTAACGTTTATAATATAAAACTAGATAAACGCTATCCTATACTTGAGCATGTCTCAAAAAGTGAAACGAGTAGATTTGAAACAACGCTTGTTAGTGATGAAGATGCCTATACCGTTGCTTGCCGCGGTGCTTTAGATACCATTTTAGCCGTTTGTACAAATTATGCAGAAAACGGAAAAGTCTATCCATTTGATGCAGAACGCAAAGCAGAAATCGTATCGGAGGCTTTAAAACTGGGGCGCGATTCTTATAAAATCGTTGCTGTTGCTTCAAAAAACACCCATTATAATACACTCAGAAGGATAATTTCATGTCAAACAGATATGACATTCGAAGGTTTTATTGCCATAAAAGAAAGAGTTCTTCCCGGGGCTGCCAAAAACATATCTGATTGCCAGACTGCTGGAATAAAAGTTATTATGCTTTGTGATGATGTAGGAGACAACAATCAGTCATTAGCCACATCATTGGGGATAGTAAAAAGCAGGGAAGAGATAGTTACCGGCAATCAATTAAACGTGATGAGAGATGAGCTTTTTCGTACTAATATTTCTCTTTATAAGCTTTATGAAGGAATAGATATTTTTCAAAAAAGAAAACTTCTTTCGTATTTACACGAAGAAGGTGAGGTTGTTGGAGTTTTATCAAGAGAATTAGATGAAATAATATTACTTAAAGAAGCTGATGTCGGTTTCCTTCAAAGCACAACTTTATCAGGCAAACTCGATAAAGCGGGCTTGGATATGGCTATGGCTAAAAACACAAACTCGCCAATGCTTATAAAAAACTCTAAAGACAGTAAAAAAACAGGTAGCGAAGCTTTGAAATTTATAGCAGACGTTATAGTGTCCGATGCTGATAAGCGAGGAAACGGCGGTTTTAATGCTATGATTAATTCGATAGTTGCTTCAAAATTAATTTATAAAAATTTACTTAATTTTGTTAAGTATTTGTTAACAACAAATGTGGCAAGATTTTGTATAATTGGATATACATTTTTTTCCAAATCAAACCTGTTGACACCCCAACAACTGTTGTTTTTAGGGCTTGTTATTGACTTCTTTGCAATGGTGATAATAACATTCGAAAAATCAGATAATAAGGGGGTATTATTAAAAGATACAACCGAAGAACTTCTAAATATACAAAATTATATTCCACAATCAATCTTAAGAGGCGTTTTGTGGGGCATCACCATTATATTGATACCTATATTATTAGTATATATAGGTGAGGTTTCAGAGGCTGTATTATGCACGTCAGTTTTTATAGGTATGATATTTTCTCAAATTGCTGTACTTAACGAAATAATAAAAGATGAAAGTATCTTTAAGCAAAGTATGATATATAGCCGTGCACATTTTATATTTACATTTTTAATTTTAGCATTTATAATGGTGTCGTTGTTTTATAAACCTATAGGAGGCATATTTGGAGTTACTAAATTAAATTGGTTACAATTTTTGATCACACTAATTCCGGCATTTATTATGATAACTGTAGGTGAAATTCAAAAAATCTTTTCTAATAATAAACCTCCGCAAAACATAAAATAATCTATGGTTTTGCGGAGGACTTTTAGTCTTCTTCCCTATATTATATAAAATTTTTATTTTGTATAATTATGTGTAAAGTTTTAGTCGTAATTCCCTGTGGTTGATTTATGAAATTTACCTTAAACTATTGTTTTTTTAAAAGTTATATGATATAATAACAATATAAATTTTTGGGGGCATAGCTCAGCTGGTTAGAGTGTATGCTTGACATGCATAAGGTCATTGGTTCGATTCCAATTGTCCCCACCAAAAAAAATAGGCTTCGTTTGAAGCCTATTTTTTTATTTAATTTTTCTGCACTCGAGATAGTAACGTTTATCTTTTGCTTCCCCCATAGAAAATGTTTTTCTGGGTAACGAACCTGTGTTTTTTACCAAATCAAATAAGGTGTCTTTTGAAATTCCATTATATATAAAACCGATAGAATTATTATTAGATGAAAGTTTTTTTACATCTTCTACACCATGTATATAGTCAACCTTCGCTTTTGGATGATTTTGAATATAATTATCAATGAAGTCTTGTACGACTCCTACTGATATTTTGTCGTCAGGGATTTCTATTGAAATCTTCCCTTCTTGGCTACCGTAGGTATAAATTATATCTGTTGTTGGATTCTCGGTTTTAAAATAATTATTAAATTCTTTTAAAACATCATCCGGGGATACATTAAACAATACCCTGTATATCGGTTCGAAATCCAAAGCGTTACAGTGTATATTCCCAACTTCTACCAACGCATATCTTGAAGGTATGTTGAGGTAGTTGGGATTGATTTTCTTTTCCAATTCATAACACTCTTTTGCTGTGGCAAGCGAGTGGTTACCATCGCCTACTGCAAATAATAAAGGTTCTTTTTGCGATACGCACAGTTTTTCAAGTTTATCAAGAATATTCTTCTTGTTTTTTTCGTCAATCAAATATCCTTTTATACTCCCGCCGCCCATTATCAACTCAAAATCGTATAATTTTGTCATTTCGTTCTTTTGATCAGCCAATGGTTCAATTACCGTTCTGTTTATGTCATCAATAAGCAACATTATGTGTGGGGTTTCCAAAAGTGCGTCTTTACGTATTTTTACGCGAGGAGGAATTCTTTCGAGCACTGTTCCCTCTGTGGCTCTAATGATTTTTTTTGAGTTAGGTCTATAATCGTATTCTTCTAAATCTACAGCTCCTATTATACCTGGTCTTATTCTGCCATTGGGTTGTGTGCGTTCAATGTAAATCAGCGTATTCTTGTATTCATCAAAAACAGACGAATCAAGATAATCAAACATCGTTTTATTTATGTTGTTTATTCTTTTTTCTACTTCTTTTTCTTCCAAGTAAATTTCCGGAAGTATAATCTTTAAAGTTGAAATGGAATCTCCGACAGTGTCTTCTGTTTTTTTCCAATAAGATGAATCGCTTGTGAATTGGTCACATGCAATAACTGACCATTTTTCGAAATTATTTTTAGGCAGTAGGATGTCTGTAGCTTTAAATGGAATTTTCATTAGAATTATTCTCCTCGTTGTCGGTGGTGATATATCTTTTTGCTTGTGTGTTAAATAATTTAAAGTAATGTCCTTTTAATTCGATTAATTCTGTATGAGTTCCCTGTTCAACAATCTCGCCGTTCATTAATACTATTATTTTTGAAGCAGTCGTTGCACTCGAAAGTCTGTGTGAAACAAATAAAGTCAATTTATCTTTACGTAATTCATCGAATTGGCTGAAAATTTCTTGTTCTGCGATAGCATCAAGAGAGGCTGTTGGTTCATCAAGAATAAGAATATCGGAATCAGCATAGAAAGCACGTGCGACGGATAATTTTTGCCATTGACCAATTGAAAGCTCTGTTCCATTCTCTTCGAAAAATCTCATAAGAGGGGTGTTTATTTTGTTTGGAAGTTTTTCAATAAAGCTAATAGCCCCACTTTTAGTTGCTGCACGCTCTATATCGTTTACATCAACTTCTTTGTCTATTTGCCCGAAAGCTATATTCTCTTTTACTGTTACTGCATATTTTCCGAAGTCTTGGAAGATGATACCAAACATATCATAAAGTTTTTTAGTATCGTATTCTTTTATGTCATAGCCGTCAAGTAATATAACGCCTTCTGTGGGGTCGTAGAGTCTCGTGAGTAGTTTGATGAGGGTTGTTTTCCCTGCACCGTTTAAACCTACCAGAACAGCTGTATCGCCGGGGTTAAGTGTCAAATTTATGTCTTTTAATACAAATTTTTCAGTTCCGGGGTATTTAAAAGAAACGTTTTTAAATTCTATTGTATGAGGGGTATGTCTTTCGGGTATTCTGGGCTGTGATATTGTTGATACGATACTCTTCTTATCATTCATAAATAAAATCATATTTTCAATAAACAACGTACCTTCAAAAACTGTAGCTGTTGATGTAACCATAGCAGTAACCCCTGATGTTATTGAAGTTAATGCACCCGTGTACAATGAGTAATCACCAATTTGCAAATCCCCCAACGTTACTTTATAAGCAACATATAAAAACATTAAGCAACTTATAAGTGTTGTTACAACTGTGATTGATATGTTCCAAGAGTGCTCTTTTATAATCAATTTTTTTAGACCGGTATAATATTTATTAAAAACACCCTTAAAACGTTCAATAAAGGTATCTGATAGGCCAAATAAACGTATTTCTTTTACGAGATCCTTATCTGTCATCAATTTCGAATAATACTCCATCTGTCGTCTATCTTTAGAACGGAATCGCATATACTCAACGTTCTTTTTTCGAAACATGAAATTCACTACAGTTGTTGGAATGCCTAACAAAGCAAGAACGAACGGAATCCAAGGACCTATTGACCAAAGAATAGCTATAAAACCAACTATAGTTATAAACTTGCTTATGGTTGTAAATGTTGCATTAAGTATTTGCACCGGTCGAATAGAGGCTTCTCTGTTGGCGTTTTCGAGTTTTTCGTAAAATTCAGGTATATCGAACCGACCGATATCAATCTCTTTTGCTTTATTCAAGAGCTTAACTTTAATGTGATTGGTTACAAGTTCTCCCGAAATTCTTGTAACAACAACATCCAGGAATCCTATTATTTTGGTTACAAACATATAAGTGAATTGAAGAATGAGCCAGAATATTATAGAATCAAAACTTGCATCTCCTACAATCGTCTTAGCTAAGTTGTTTAGCAACTGTGCTGTGATATATGCATTAAAAATGGGAAGTGTGCCATGAAGTATAGCTATAAGAACGAGTGAAAAAAATATCCATTTTTTTGTTTCCCAAACAAGAACAAAAATATAAATAAGTCTCCCCAAAAAACCAGCTATAAGTTTTTTTAAATATATGGGAACCTCTTTCAAGGTTTTGGGTTTTGGTGGTTTTAGTTTGTCGTTATTTGGTAGTATCTTTGGGAGCATTCCTCCGGGACCCATAGTTTCACTTCCTTTTTTGTAAATAAATCAAAATATGCCGACAAGGCAATCGAGTTTTTTCGATAACATTGTCGGCATAACTGCAGTCTGGCCGGATAATTTTTTAGTCTTTTACTTCAATTACCTGTTTGCCATCATAGGTTCCGCATGCAGGGCATACTCTATGTGTAAGAACATACTCACCGCATTTGGGACACTTCGCCATCTCGGGAGCATCGAGCTTCCAAGTGCTTGAGCGTCTCTTATCGCGTCTTGCTTTTGATACTTTTCTCTTTGGTACTGCCATGGATTTTGCACCTCCTCATTGACTGTTCATCTATGATGAAATATGTGATATATTTTAATTCTTTTTATTTTCAAGAAGTTTTCTTAAAACATCGAAGCGTGGATCCGGTTCGGATAGTTCGCAGTTGCATTCCTCTTTGTTTAAATCGCATCCGCATTTTGGACATAAACCTTTACAGTCTTCTTTGCACAAATGACGCAACGGAAGTTCTAAAAGGATTTGCTCAATCAAAGTCTCATCAACATCAATAAAACCATCTTTTGAAACAATATAATCGTCATTGTCTTCATTTTGTAACTCGGTATCTTCGGTAACTACGGTTTTTTCGAATATAATTAACATAGTTTCCGTGATACGAGCAAGACATCTCGCGCAATTGGTGATGTATTTTACGTCGGCTTCAAGGGTTAATGTGATATACCCTGCCATATCTTTTATATTCCCTTTTACAGGAAATTTATCTGCAAAATCTATTTCATCAACTTTGCTGTCTATGGATAAAAGGTACTCAACATCGATTTGTTTTTTTTCGCCTTTGAGAATAGGGTTTATATCAATAACCATAAACACATCCTCCTGCAAACATAACACCCATAATTATATACCAAAAATTATGCTTTGTCAAGTGAAATCACACAAAATGTTGTAAATTTATCAATAATATTTACAGATTTTCGTAATTATTCTTACCTAAACATTCTATATATATATTATAGCAAAATATGGTGGGGAAATCAATGAAAATATTAAAAAAACTTATATTTAACGGAATAATTTTGACAAGCAGTTCCCTTTTGTTGCGCTGGATTGGAGTTGTTTTTAACTCATTTATCACTAACAAGCTCGGCAGCGAAGGAATGGGGATATACAGTCTTGTACAATCGGTATTTGGTTTTGCAATAACATTCTCGTGTTCAGGTATAAATCTCGGAACCACTAGGCTTGTTTCGGAAGCTTTGGCAAATAATTATTGGGGGGATGCAAAAAAATCTCTAAAAAAATGTATTATTTATTCTTTGTTTTTTTCTGTTATTGCTTTTTTGCTTCTCTATTTATGTGCAGATTTTATAGGAAAAAGTTTTTTGGGTGACTACAGAACGATAAAATCAATAAGAGTTTTGTCGGCAAGTCTTCCTTTTATTTCGTTATCATCTGTTTTCAACGGCTATTTTTCTGCTGTAAGGAGAGCATATAAAAATGCTACATCATTAATACTTGAGCAACTTGTACATATATTTATTACTGTTCGTCTGCTCTCGCCCTTTACAACAAAAGATATTGAGTCAGCTTGCCTTGCGGTTGCTGTTGGCATTGTAGTTTCAGAAATAATTTCTTTGATTTACAATATTATTTTGTGTTATTTGGATTTTAAGAAGAACAAAACAAATTCAATTCAAACCTCTGTCAAACTAACAAAGAAACTTGTAAAAATTTCATTACCTCTAGCTTTAAGCGCATATATCAGATCAGGTTTAGTGACAATAGAACATATTCTTATCCCCTATGGTTTAAGAAAAAATGGAGCATCCTATTCGAAGTCAATGTCAATGTATGGAATAGTACAAGGAATGGTTTTCCCGATAATTATGTTTCCGTCTTGTGTAATTTATTCTTTTTCGAGTCTGCTCGTTCCGGAATTAGCCTCTTTTAACGAGAAGAAAGAGCACGAAAGGATTAATAGAACAATTTCGCGTGTTATTCGGTACTCTCTCTATTTTTCTATCGGAGTAGCAGGAATAATAATGTGTTATGCATACGAATTGAGTATGGTTTTCTATAATTCAGCTGAGGCTTATGAATACATCAGATTATTTGCACCGTTGGTAACAGTGATGTATCTTGACGGTGCGGTTGATGGCATATTGAAAGGACTGAATGAGCAGCTGTATTCAATGAAGATAAATATTGCCGATGCGGTTATGAGTGTATTCCTGGTGTACATTCTTGTGCCTCGTTTTGGGGTTAAAGGATATATTATAGCGATATTTGTATGCGAGATTTTTAATTGTACCATGTCGTTGATGCGACTCGTAAAAATTGCTCAACCCCAAATATCTATAACTAATTTTATAATTAAACCGATTTTTTTCTCAATAGTTTCCATAGGGATTATAGTTTATGTATTTATTTTTTTTAAAATTACATATTTGGGCTCTAAGATTAACGTTATAATACGCATTTCTTGTACATTGCTGTTATATATTATGTTGTTTTTTTATAGTAAAGAAAACAGAAAACAAATTTTTAGTTATAAGAAAACAATAAACGAGTAAATATCCCACATACGTAAAAACCTCCCGAAAGAGATTTTAGTTCTCTGTCGGGAGGTTTTTAATCTAAACTATTCTTCTAAAGATATGAACTTACGTTATTTATACATTAAAGTAAGCCTTTGCAATTGCACCGTATACTACGATTGCTTTTGCAAGATTTGCTTCATTCAAAGCAGAACCAGTCTTATCTGCATTAAGCTTTGCATATCTTGCAGGTGAGTATGCTA
>JAZRUG010000037.1:0-36429 GCA_045652425.1 Eubacteriales bacterium | reverse complement strand
TTTAATTGCAATATCTCGTTTTCATATTGTTTTATATGTCTGTATTCTCTGGGCATAAAAATTCCTCCTATGGTAGTTATCTCTATTCTACCATAGGAGGTCCCTTTTTTCTACTGTACGTTTTTACTGGACTTGTGCATTCACCCACACACATTTTGTTTTATAATTCCGGATAATAATCAAATATTTCTCTGATAATATCAGTAGGCCTTTCAAGAAAAACATCATAACCGATAGCATATTCCAGCACATCGGCAAAATACAAATAAATCATACCGCCGACAAAGTCCAGCGTATAATCTCTGTAAATAATTTTCCCGCCGTTTGGTTTTCTTAATTTTACCAACATCTTCACTTTCTTCAACACTTCTTTATAAAACAAATGCTCTTCTCGGTTTCTTAAAACAAGCTCCGAAGAATCATAACTTTTTTTGAGAAGATATAAAGTCGTTGAAAATGCAGTCAACTCCATATCTTTGGCTTCAATAGCCTTGTCGAGCATTTGCCATCTCTTAATTTTAAAGTAAAGATATTTTTCACAGCTATCCTTGGGAATCTCTTTAATTTCACTGCGCTTTACCGTAGAACAGCTTTCAACCTCCCCGAAATATCTTATACCCGCATTCTTGCCGAAAAATCGCTTTGATTGGTATATTGCTATATATTTTACAGGCAACTGACACTCATTAACTTGTGAAATCGGGATATGGTAAAATTTCTCTCTGAGCAAAACTTCAAATTGATAAGTATTTCTTACTACCCCCACCAATACGCATCTGTCCTTATAATCCAAATCCGCTTGTAACGTAGCTTCGTCTTCAATATTCTCAATTTTAATATCGACCAAATTTTCTTCGGGCAGGTTTACTCCGCCGATAATCGCCTTGAGTTTAGACATTACATCAAATAATGCCATTAGTCTGTACTCCTCTAAATATAATTACTTTATTTACCGTTCTTTGCCGCATTAAGTTTATGTATTCTTCTGTGCTTAACATCATCCGTCATAGGCTTAATTTCACCCGCAGCCTCAAGCGCCTTTCTGGTAAGCAAAGGTCCTACAAGTTCGTAAATAAGAACCGCAAAAAGTGTTATGTTTCTAATAAGATTTCCTTGTTCTCCCAAAGCCATTGCTGTAGCGCACATACCGAGAGCAACACCTGCCTGTGGGAAAAGGGTAATACCTAAATATTTACGAATTTCAGGTGAACATTGAGTTGCCTTTGTACTTGCATACGTACCGTAATATTTACCCAAGCATCTGAAGATTATGTAAACTATACCTACAACCACTATTGCCCAATCTGCAAACACACCAAGTTCAAGTTCAGCACCGGATACGACAAAAAACAAAGCGAATAAAGGAGAAGTCCATTTATCCGATGCAGACATAAGATCCTCGGAAAGAGGACATATATTACAAAATACGGTTCCAAGCATCATACATACTAACAAAGAAGAGAATTGTATATGTACAGGACCTACATGGAAATCAAGCATAGCCAATGATGCTGTAAGGAAAACAATACCTATCGTAAGATTCAAACGGTTTGTATTGGAGTTAAACAACTTTTCGAGTTGTGTCAACACCCAACCCATAATTGCACCGAGTATCAAAGAACATACTATTTCAATTATAGGATTTACAATTATTGAAACAAGGTCAATCGAGCCGCTTACTATAGTCTTTGCAATCCCAAACGATATCGCAAATACGATCAAGCCTACGGCATCGTCAAGTGCAACGATAGGAAGCAAAAGCTTCGTCAACGGACCGTCTGCCTTGTACTGACGAACTACCATCAAAGTCGCCGCGGGAGCTGTCGCCGTAGCAATTGCGCCCAAAGTTATAATTTGAGGAACAGTAAGCTTGTCGGGCATAAGCAAATGTAATCCCAACAAAGCAAGATCAACAAACAACGTTGCAACCAAAGCTTGAACTATACCAACTACAAGTGCCTGTCTGCCTGTTTTTTTAAGCTCTGACAGTCTGAATTCATTTCCTATCGAAAATGCTATAAAACCAAGAGCCACTTCCGATATAAGAGCCAACTCTTCTACCGCGCTGTGAGTATCAAACCCCAACCCGTGTATACCAAGCTGCCCCAAGCAATAAGGTCCTATAAGAACACCTGCTATGAGATATGCGGTAACTGACGGAAGTTTCAAAGGCTTAAATAACCTTGTCATAAGAAGTCCTGCTATAAGGGCTATTGAAACTGATAATAAAATTGCCAAAATAACTTCATCTCTTTTTCTATATAATTTTTTGTATATATATTTATACACAAGGGGTAATTATAGCATAAATCGTCATTTTTTACAAGAGATTTCGTTTTTTTGTACAAAAAACTTAAGTTTTATTTTCAAAAATAAAACTCCCATTTTCAGCCAATTGTAAAAAAAGACAGTTTGCTAAAAACTGTCTTTTTTCACAAATCAACTATTTAACTCTGGGTTTCAGAGGGAGTTTGAACCTCTACTGTAGGTTGCATAGGTGCAACTTGAGCCTGAAATACAGGCGCTTGATTCTGATACATCTCTTTCTTCGGGCATGCATCAACCTTGTATTGGTCCTTCAGCTTGTTGTTAATCTGAATGGTATTCTTAACCAAAAGTATAAAGAGCATCATTCCTTCAAAAGCAAGACGAGTCGCTATAGGTCCTACTATCATCATAATAAGTCCTATCCAGCCGTACCATACGGTTGAAGTTCCACCTGTGAAAATACTCTCATGCGTGTTAACAACAAAAAGCATAAAGAAGCCGCCAACAACACATATTACTGTTATAAAAACATAAAGTGTCTTAATTATTGCTTCAATCAATAAGCCTCTAAAGTTAAATAAATCGTTTAAAAATCTTCCGAATCCCTTGAGCGAATCTCTCTTCTTGTCCGGTACAACCGTCAAGCAAAGAACTATAGTTACAACAATAGATGCTATAACACCCAAAGACATAAGTATTATTGAAATGGGTAATCCTGATGGCATATTTTAACGCCTCCTATTTTTTATTTATATATTAATCATAACACTTTATTAATATTTTGTCAATATTTTTTGTCGAATAAAGAAAAAGTACGAGTCTTCCTCGTACTTTTCTCTATTTCTATTAATAATTGTATCCTGTGTCAATTGCCTTGAGGTTAATCTCAAGCATATCCGCACGCTTCGCCGATACTACTTTCTTCAAAGCAGCTTCCATATTGTCGTGGGTTACGGCACCTGCTTCTTTTATAAACTTACCCATCATTATCATATTCGCCAACGTAGGTGCGCCTATCTCCTGAGCAAGTTTCGTCGTCGGTATGTAGAACACTTTAACGTCTGTTCTCTTAACCTTTCTTTCAATAAGAGTCGAATCAACGAAAATCATACCACCCGATACAACTGCATCTTCATACTTATCAAGTGAAGGAAGGTTCATCGCAATAAGAACGTCGGGATTTGATACGATAGGAGAACCGATAGGTTCATCGCTGAGTATTACGCTGCAATTCGCAGTACCGCCTCTCATTTCAGGACCGTATGAAGGCAACCAGCTTATCTCTTTTCCTTCAAGCATTCCCTTGTACGCCATAAATTTACCTGCAAAAAGAACGCCCTGACCGCCAAATCCTGCTATAAGTGTATTTGTTGTCATAATTATTCAGCCTCCTTCGTTGCGCTTCTGTCCTTATATACACCGAGAGGATAATAAGGAATCATCTTTTCATCAACCCATTTGAGTGCATCAACGGGTGTCATACCCCAGTTAGTAGGGCAAGTTGAAACAACTTCAACAAGCGAAAATCCCTTGTTGTTTATCTGATTTTCAAACGCTTTCTTTATAGCCTTCTGCGCTTCCTTAATGTTCTTAACGTTGTTTACCGCAACTCTTGCAATAAATTCCGGACCGTCAAGAGTAGAAAGCATTTCGCTTACCTTTACGGGATAACCTGCTGTCGAAACATCACGACCGTAGGGAGATGTCTGTGTTACCTGTCCGGGAAGAGATGTCGGTGCCATCTGTCCGCCTGTCATACCGTATATCGCGTTGTTTACGAAAATAATCGTTATATTTTCATTTCTTGTTGCGGCGTGTACGGTTTCCGCCATACCGATAGAAGCCAAGTCGCCGTCGCCCTGATATGTAAATATAACGTTTTCGGGCATCGCTCTCTTAAGACCTGTAGCAACAGCGGGAGCACGTCCGTGCGCCGCCTCTACCATATCGCATGCAAAATAGTTATACGCCATAACTGCGCAACCAACGGGTGCAACACCTACAGTCTTTCCTTCTATACCAAGCTCGTCAATTGCCTGTGCAACAAGGCGGTGAATAATACCGTGTGTGCAACCGGGGCAATAGTGAAGCTCTGCGTCTGTTAAGCTTTTGGGCTTTTCAAATACTACCATTATCTTTCGCCTCCTGCCATTTTCTTTATAGCTTCGAGAACCTGCTCGGGAGTAGGAATCATACCACCAACGCGGTTGCAAAGCTCAACCGGTTTCTTGCACTCTGTCGCAAGTTTTACGTCCTCAATCATCTGTCCCATAGACAATTCAACGCTGAGAAATCCTTTTACCTTCTCTGCCGCTTCTGCCAAAGGCTTTTTGGGGAAGGGCCAAAGAGTTATAGGTCTTATCATACCAACCTTTATACCCATATTTCTTGCCGCAATTACAGCGTTCTTTGAAACACGGGATGCTATACCGAATGCAACTACGCAATATTCTGCATCTTCCATCATAAAAGATTCGTATCTTGCTTCGTTTTCTTCGATAGCCTTATATCTTTCAAATCTTTCAATATTGGTCTTTTCGAGCTCTTCGGGGAGCAAATAGAGAGAGTTTACTATATTATGCTTTCTCTTCATCTGTGTTCCCGTAACAGTCCAATCCTTTTCGGTAGGCTTGTATTCTACCTCGGGCAATTCAACGGGTTCCATCATCTGTCCCATAGTTCCGTCTGCAAGAAGCATAGCGGGAACGCGGTATTTTTCCGCTAAATCAAAAGAAAGAATAGTCATATCAGCCATTTCCTGAACTGATGCAGGGGCTAGTACTATCAAATGATAGTCGCCGTGACCGCCGCCCTTTGTTGCTTGGAAATAGTCTGACTGTGAAGGCTGAATACCGCCGAGACCGGGGCCGCCTCTCTGTACGTTTACTATAAGCGCGGGAAGGTCCGCACCTGCTATGTAAGAAATACCTTCCTGCTTTAAAGATACGCCGGGGCTGGAGGAAGACGTCATAACACGCATACCCGTACCTGCTACGCCGTATACCATATTAATTGCTGAAATTTCACTTTCTGCCTGAAGAAATACGCCGCCTATCTTGGGCATTCTCTTTGCCATATAAGCCGCAATTTCAGTCTGGGGAGTTATAGGATATCCAAAGTAGTGACGGCAGCCTGCCTTTATTGCCGCTTCCGCAATAGCTTCGTTACCTTTCATCAAAACCTTATCTGCCACAAAATCCACCTCACTTTTCAACCGTTATAACGCAGTCCGGGCACATCGTCGCGCAGAATGCACAACCTATGCACTTTTCCTGATCCGTTATCTCGGCGGGAGAATGTCCCTTTTTGTTAATCTTGTCTTTTGCAAGTACTATAATCTTCTTGGGGCACACGTCAACACAGAGTCCGCACCCTTTGCAAAGATCAGTCGCAAAGCTAACTTTTTTCATATAGATTGCTCCTATCTGAATATTATTATTTTTTTATTAAAACAGTTTTTCCTGTAATTTCAAACGAAAAACTTTATTATCTCCAATAACCTTTGAAACTTCGTCGGCGATTGACTCTTTAACTGCAGTATACATTACCTCGGTATTTGTAAGCTTCGCCAAATTTTCTGTCATCTCAACAGTTCTTATAACGTCGTCAGCCGTCGTCTCTTCTCCAAGATTCGAGTTGTTTACAATCTTCGTAAACTTCAGCTTCGCTGCATACTCAATCTCTTTAAAAACCTCGTACGCTTCTTCAACCGTCGTAGTTAGCGGTCTGTAAAAGTTTACGGTAAAAATCATCTCGTAGTCGTTATCTTCTTTGAGTCTAGGTATAAAACGCCCTAATGCCAAAGCTCCTCTGTCGTCTCCTCCGAGGTCAATTATAACCTGCCTGTCTTTTCTGTCAAACAGCCCGTAAGCCGCAGACGGAAGACTTGGCAAATCAACGCTTGTATTCGCAAACGGCAAAGACACAAGCTCTATATCATTCTTCGCAAACAACTCTTCGCTGTCCTTGGTACGAAAATACGGATTTACTATATCAAGGTCGGCTATGCTCACCTTGTAATCCATCTGTCGAAGCATCAAAGCATAGTTTACGGCAAGATTGGTCTTTCCGCTTCCGTAATGTCCTGAAAATATTGTAACTCTTTTCATTATTATCTTCTGATGCTCCTTTCTCTATGGATTATTATTTAACGTCATAAAGCTCGGGACGTCTGTCGGCAAACACGTTTATGGTGCTTCTTATATTTTCAATAACTCCAAAATCAAGCTCTGCCGATATAATAGCCTCGGTTTCGCCCGTCGATACAAGTTCTTCGCCCCATGGATCAAAAATACGCGAACAACCGGAGTTAACGTTTCTGCCCGCCTTGCCGCAGCTGTTACAACAACAAACAAACATCTGATTCTCAATCGCTCTCGCCTTTGCAAGTGTATTCAAGTGAGCTATTCGAACCGAAGGCCACTGTGTAACCACAAACAAGCAGTCAAGTCCGGTTACGGTCATTGACCTGACAAACTCGGGAAATCTTATGTCATAACATATTATAACACCGCAGCTTTTTCCGTCAAGGGTAAATTTGCAAATACTGTTTCCCTTTGCAAAGTGTTTATCCTCTTTCATAGGCGAAAAAAGATGCGCCTTGTCATATTCGGCAATACAGTTCCCCTCTCTGTCAAACACATAAGAGGTGTTATGCATCTCGTCATTTTTTACGTTTGCCACGCTTCCCGCAACAATATTTATATGCAGTTCTTTGGCAAGTCCGCCGATAACCCTCTTCGTCTTCTCCCCATCCTTGTCACAATAATCCTTTATCGACTCTTCGGGGAAAAAACCCGTATTCCACGTTTCCGGCAACACAATAACGTCAGGGTTATCTTTTGCGGCATTTCGTATAAGCTCTTCTGCCTTTACAAAGTTTTCACTACTTGAGCCGAAAGCCATATCCATCTGTATACATGATACTTTCAATTTATTTGACATTACTTTTGCCACCTCACAGTTTATTTCTCTGTATCTTTCCGCTTACCGTCTTGGGCAACTCGTCCTTAAATTCAACTATTCTCGGATACTTATACGGCGCTGTCCTTTCTTTTACGTACTTCTGAATCTGCCGCTTCAGTTCATCTGTAGGCTCTGTTCCCTTTACAAGAACAATACTTGCCTTAACTACCTGTCCTCTTACCTCATCGGGCGCAGCAGATACACCACACTCAAGAACGTAAGGCAATTCCATAATTACGCTTTCTATTTCAAACGGACCTATACGGTATCCCGAAGACTTAATAACATCATCAACTCTGCCCACATACCAGAAGAAGCCGTCTTCGTCTTTCCACGCAACGTCGCCAGTATGGTAGAAACCGTCGTGCCATACTTCTTTTGTCTTTTCGGGATCGTTGTAATATCCCGTAAACAATCCGCAAGGCGCTCCATTCTTAACGTTAACAACAATTTCGCCTGTTTCACCGACGGGAACTGAATTTCCGTCTGCATCTACTATATCAACGTCATATACGGGAGTAGCGCGTCCCATAGAACCTATCTTATGCGGTGCGCCTACCATATTACCTATAATCATAGTACTTTCGGACTGACCGAAGCCTTCGATTATCTGTAATCCCGTAGCCTTTTCAAACTGCTTGTAAACCTCGGGGTTCAATGCCTCGCCCGCGGTCGTCATATGCTTTACAGATGAAAAATCGTATTTTGAAATATCTTCCTTTATAAGCATACGAAGCATTGTGGGAGGAGCGCAGAACGTCGTTATCTTGTGCTTTGCAAACATAGGCAATATTTCAGCTGCGTTAAATCTGTCAAAGTCATAAACGAACGTCGCCGCCTCGCAAAGCCACTGACCGTAAAGTTTACCCCACATAGATTTTGCCCAACCTGTATCGGATATTGTAAAATGCAAACCGTCGGGATCAACGTTGTGCCAATACTTCGCAGTATGGAAATGACCTAAAGCATATTTATAGTTATGCGCGGCAATCTTGGGATAACCAGACGTTCCCGAAGTAAAGAACATAAGCATCAAGTCGTCGCCGCAGGGTGAATCTTCTTTTCTGTCAAAATGAGAACTGTAAAGAGTATATTCTTCGTCAAACGTTCTCCAGCCGTCTCTTTCTCCGTTTACAATAATCTTGTGCTTGAGTGTCGGGCTCTTTTCTGCCGCCAATTCTATCTGATGAGCGGTATCTCCGTCTGCCGTACAAATTATACCGCAAACCCCTGCCGAATTAAATCTGTATTCAAAATCGTGCTCAACAAGCTGATTGGTTGCGGGAATAGCTATAGCGCCGAGCTTGTTCAAACCAAGCATAGCAAACCAGAACTGATAATGTCTCTTCAAAACGAGCATTACTCTGTCGCCCTTCTTTATTCCAAGGGACTTAAAGTAGTTCGCGCACTGTGCCGATGCACGTTTCATATCCTTGAAAGTAAATCTTCTTTCGGTCATATCCTTGGATATATGGAGCATCGCAAGTTTGTCCGGATCTTTTGCCGCCAACTCGTCAACAAGATCGAATGCAAAATTAAATTTCTCTGTATTCTTGAAAGTTATAGAAGTAGGCGTTCCCTTTTCGTTTTCGGTAACGTCAATAAACTTCTTATATATTCTGTCCTTGGTATCTTTTTCAACAACCGTATTACTCTTGATAAGCTTTGACGGCGTAAGTTCGGGAATAGGCTCTCCTGTCGGATTAAGAACAATCGCATAGAACGAGCAGTCCTTTCCGTTAACCGCAATCATACCGTGAGGTGTAGTACTGTTAAAATAAATACTGTCGCCGGGGCCGAGGATCTCTCTGTGTTCACCTATCTGAACGAGCAGGTTTCCTTCAATAATAATATCACATTCCTGCCCCTCGTGGCTCGTTAATTCAATATCTCTCGACTGCGCCTCTTCGTCATATACGCTCTTAACAAACAAGGGCTCGGCTATACGGTTTGTAAACGAATACGCCATATTAAAATACGTCATACCATGCGCCTGAGATACCTTTTGTCCGGTTCCTGCTCTCGTCACGGTATAAGACTTAAGTCTCGGCGAATAACCCTCAATAATATCGGTTACGTTTACGTTCAAAGCAAGGGCGCATCTGTAAATAAATGCGAAGTTTAAGTCGCTTTCTCCTTTTTCGCAAAGGAGATATTCCTCAACTGTAACGCCTGTCTTTTGCGCCATATCTTCGGGGCTTAACGCCTCGAGTTCGCGAAGCTCTTTAATACGCCCCGCCATTTCTCTTATCTTGAAATCAAGACCTGTCATCTGTTGCATAAATCATTCTCCGTTCCGGGATAAGAAAAGCACTCATCCCAAAGTTAATGACTTTGAGACGAGTGCTGATTGTCCTATACACCCGCGGTACCACTCAAATTGCGATTATTTTAACCGCCACTCTCGGAATCCATCAATTCCTATGCCTTGACGCGACAATTACGGGAAGATTCTACTTGCTTTTCTCTGTAAAAGCTTTCTTTCTTCCGGCTCGGAAGCTACAAACACAAAAAACTTTTAAACGACTCGCACCAATCCGTCGTCTCTCTGGGTAAAAATATACTTTATGCCCTCTTCGTCGAAGCCTTTATTATTAAATATGTAAGTATCTTATCACAACTTTGTTATTTTGTCAACAACTTTTTTATTTTTTGCCTCCGAACATAAGTTCGTTTTTTTCGGGACGTCGAGGCGCCGTCCCCTACCGGTTTGTGCGTAGATTATTATTACAGCGTAGGGGCGAACCCATAAGTTCGCCTCTACTTAATTTACGCTAATTTTTGATTGTAAATAAACTTAAAGCTTGTTTCTCTGAATCTTACCGCTGATAGTCTTGGGAAGTTCGGTTCTGAACTCAACTATTCTGGGATACTTATAAGGCGCGGTATTCTTCTTAACGTATGCCTGAATATCCTTCTTAAGCTGTTCTGTCGGTTCAACGCCCTTCACAAGAACGATACTCGCCTTAACTACCTGTCCTCTTACCTCGTCGGGCACTGCAGATACGCCGCACTCAAGAACGTAAGGCAATTCCATAATAACGCTTTCAATCTCAAACGGACCTATGCGGTATCCCGAAGACTTGATTACGTCGTCAACTCTGCCCACGTACCAGAAGAAACCGTCTTCATCACGCCAAGCCGTATCGCCCGTGTGATAATATCCATCGTGCATAACTTCTTTCGTCTTTTCTTCATTTCTATAATATCCCGCAAATAAGCCGCAAGGAACTTTTTCGCTTATCTTTACAACGATTTCACCCGTTTCGCCGTCTGCAACCGAATTACCGTTTTCATCAACAATGTCTATATCGTAAAGCGGTGTAGGTTTACCCATTGAACCTACCTTATGCGTTCCGCCCATAAGATTTGCAATTGCCAAAGTAAGCTCTGTCTGTCCAAAGCCCTCCATAATCTGAAGTCCGGTCAGCTTTTCAAATTGCTTATATACTTCGGGGTTCAATGCCTCACCCGCAGTCGTCATATGTCTTACTGAAGAAAGATCGTATTTTGAAATATCTTCCTTTATAAGCATACGAAGCATTGTAGGAGGCGCACAGAACGTCGTTATCTGATATTTCGCAAACATAGGCAATATTTCAGCCGCGTTAAATCTGTCAAAGTCGTATGTAAATACTGCTCCCTCTGCAAGCCACTGACCGTACAATTTACCCCACAAAGCCTTACCCCAACCGGTATCGGATATTGTAAAGTGAAGTCCGTCGTCGCTTACGCCGTGCCAATATTTTGCCGTAATATAATGACCTAATGCGTACTTGTAGTTATGTGCCGCAATCTTGGGGTATCCTGTAGTTCCCGACGTAAAGAACATTAAGCTTAAGTCATCTCCGCAGGGAGTATCTTCTGTTCTGTCGAAATGAGTGCTGAAAAGCTTATATTCTTCATCAAAGTTCTTCCAGCCCTCTCTTTCACCGCCAACCAAAATCTTGGTCGTGAGAGTAGGACTTTCAACCTGAGCCAAATCTATCTGATTTGCAACGCCATCGTCTGCCGTACACACAATAGCGCTAACTCCTGCAGAATTAAATCTGTATTCAAAATCGTGCTTTTGCAACTGATGCGTTGCGGGAATAGCAATAGCACCGAGCTTGTGAAGTCCAAGTATCGCAAACCAGAACTGATAATGTCTCTTCAAAACGAGCATTACTCTGTCGCCCTTCTTTATTCCAAGGGACTTGAAATAGTTTGCGCACTGCGCAGACGCCTTCTTCATATCCTTAAATGTAAATCTGCGCTCAAACTTGTTAACGTCAAGGTGTATCATAGCAAGTTTGTCGGGAGCCTTGTCCGCAATAGCGTCAACAGTATCAAAAGCAAAGTTATACTTATCTTCGTTCTTAAAGTCGATAGACTGTAAATATCCGTTCTCATTTTCAACGGTTGTAATAAAGTTTTCACTGGCAAGGTGCTTTTCCATTCTGTGAGAACGCATAAGCGTATCTCTTACAAGAGTTTCTTCCTCTTCTTCACCGGGAAGAATTACCGCAACGAACAAACACTCTCTTCCGTCAACAGCTATCATACCGTGAGGTGTCGAGCTGTTATAATAAATGCTGTCGCCCTCGCTTAAATATTCAATATTATCACCTATCTGAATCTTCAAACGTCCACTCATTACAAAGTCAAATTCCTGTCCTGAATGCTTCGCCAAATGGATAGGCTTGTTCTGCAATTCTTCATCGTATTCGTAACGAACCCAATAAGGCTCTGCTATCTTCTTACGGAACATAGGCGCCAAGTTTTTGATACTGATGCCCTCTTCTTTTGCAGTTTCCTGTCCTTCGCCCTTTCTTGTTACGGTATAAGACGAAAGATGCGCCGACTTACCTTCCAAAAGGTCGGTGATGCCAATTCCGAATGCAAGTGAACACTTGTGTATAAACGTAAACGGAAAGTCAAGCTGACCGTTCTCATACTGTAAATACTGGTTAACGGAAACTTCGGTCTTCTCTGCCATCTCTTTAATGGTAAAACCGAAAATCTCACGCATTTCACGGATACGCACCGCTACTTCCATAAGCTTGTTTGTTTCAAAAGTTGACATATTTTTTTCCTCTCTTTCTCTTTTGTGAGGGGGCTTTTTTAATAAAAAAACACTCGCCTCAAAGATTTTTGAGACGAGTGTGAAATATCTTTCACATCCGCGGTACCACTCAAATTGCAGTTAAAACAATAACTGCCACTCTCGGAATCTAATAATTCCTATGCATTTACGCAGCAATAACGGAAAGCGCCTACTGATTATAAAAATAATTTTCGGACTTTCGGCTCGGAAGTGATGGGTTCTTGAAAAATAATTATTATCGGTTTACACCAACCACCGACTCTCTGCGCATAAAATCTTTCAACCGTCTTCGTCATAGCCTTTTTTATTAAGTTGTGGGTATTATAACACCGTGATTTTGTTTTGTCAAGTAAATTGGAAAAAAATTTGTTATTTTTCATATTTTGCGGGAGGAGCAAGCCCCTCCCCTACCGCATATATTATTGCTTGTGCAAATTTATAATCTTATATCTTTTATATCAAAATTCCCTAAATTTATAATTTGCTTTTTCTTTCTAAACGCCTCCTCTACATTATTATAAGCATTAGAATAAGGTGTGTTTAAATAAGTAATTAAATAATTACATTTATCTATCATAAAAGTGTTTCTTCGTCTTATGGCAAAACGCAACGGCGTTTTGGTTAACTCGTCGGGAAATATTGTTTTTTTAGAATCATAGTATTCAACGTCTGATACTCGGTTTAAGTAAGCCAAAACCACAAAAATTTGTATACTATACCTTTTCTCAAGCTCACAAAGCACATTATATACCAATTTATCAAAATTGCCTTGTGTCCCAACATAGAATTGATTAGTGTTTTTGTATACAATAAGTTCTTCAATTGTATGTAAAAGGATATTTCTAATTTCGCTCGGGCAATTTCTATGACCTATAAAAGTACAACTTTGCATAATTTACACCACCTCTCACAAGCTATTTTAAGGGAATTTCCCTTAAAAGTCAATAAGGCATATTCCCTTAAGGCATAATTTGTCTTATGAGGTGATTATAATGTTTAAACGTTTACGAGATATGCGCGAGGATAGAGATTTAACTCAAGCTCAATTAGCTAATTATTTAAAAATTCATCAAACAACATATTCGGATTATGAAATTGGAAATTTAAACGTTCCTATTGATGTTTTTATAAAGCTTGCGGAATTTTATAATACAAGCATAGATTATTTAGCCGGAATTACTGATAATCCCAATTCTTATAAATAATATGTATTTTTTAAATTTTAAAAAACACCACAGACTTTTTAAATCTGTGGTGTTTTTTTATTTGTGCAGATTTGTTTGTACAAACAATATTAAATGGTCATTTCGAGTGGAGCGACCGAAGGAAGCGGAATCGAGAAATCCCATTATCTCTGTACAGAAATATGAAGTAAGTAGGGTCTTTTTAAGCCTCCTCCTGACGGGGGTAGCGAAGCGGCGTGAGCGTAATGAATGACAGTCCGGTGGACTGTCAGAACGCGAGCGTGACCGAACCGCAGTAGACGGGGAATTGGCGTTAAGAAAATCGGATTTTTCTTCCTTTGAGTTACATTGGTGGAAAAATCCGATTTTTAGCCAAGGGGGAAGGAGAGAGGGCATTATGTTTAGAACAAGAAACACTCTATGTACTAACCAATTATTCCTTTATATCATCACATAGGTAAAGTTGTGGAAATTCGTACATTCTCTCTCCCTTCGTCTCGGCTAAAAAATAGGCATTTCCTACTTGATACTTAATCAAAAATGTAGGAAATGCCTATTTTTCTCTACGCCGATCCACCTCCCCCGTCAGGAGGAGGCTAACAATGTATCTGCAAATTTTATTGTTTGTGCTTCATTTAATATTATTACACCGGTATGTTGAATATATAGCCTGCGGCAATGCCGAGAACTGCAGAGCCTACTATTATATATATAGGGCTTAGCTTCTTATATTTCAAAACAGTATACAGCGACACTGCAAATATCACAAGAGAAACATAGAATGCCGAAGTCTTTACAATGTCAAGAGTAATGTTCACGGGGAAAAATACCGTTGTTCCGATTGATATTACTGCCGATGAAATAAGACCTATTACGGCGGGTTTTAATCCTGACATACAGCCGCTTACCGTCTTACTGTTCTTAAATTTCTCAAAAAACTTCGCAACTATAAGTATTATAATAAATGAAGGCAACACAACACCGAGGGTTGAAACAAACGCACCGAATATTGCTCCCAACGCTGAATCTCCAAAAAGTGCTAATCCCCGCTGTGAGCCAACGTAAGTAGCTATATTTATCGCAAAAGGTCCTGGTGTCGATTCACTTACTGCTATAAAGTCAACTATCTGCGCTTCGGCAAGCCAACCGTGTTCAAGCACTGCTGCCTGAACAAGAGGAAGCATAGCGTACCCACCGCCAAAAGTAAACGCGCCTATCTTAAAGAAGGTCCAGAAAAGCTCTAATACACTCAAAATCAAGCTCATTTTCTTGCCCTCCTTTCAGCAACTATAGACGATACGAGTCCTATTATCGCGCAACAAATAACCACTATTATTACGTCTATCTTTACAATTGCCGCAAGTATAAATGAAAGTCCCATAACAATATATGAAACCAATCCCTTGGGACAAGCCTTATACATCTTTACAAGCGCTTTTATTATCAACGCAAGAACACCTGCTCTGATGCCCATAAATGCGTATTTTACTGCTTTCAAATCCTGCACAAGTTCGAGAATACCCGAAATCGCAAGTATTATCAAAAACGAGGGCAAAACAACGCCGAGGGTACAGAAAAATGAACCCCAAAATCCGCAACATTTATATCCTACAAACGTTGCAGAGTTAATCGCAATAGGTCCGGGGGTGGACTCTGCAATCGCAACAACTTCAAGTATCTCTTCGTCGGTTATCCACTTTCTTTTTTCGGACACCTCTCTTTGAATAAGCGGTATCATAGCATAGCCGCCACCAAAGGTAAACGCGCCTATTTTGAAAAATGTCGCAAAAAGCTGCCACAGCCTTTTGAAATATTCCTTTCGATTCAATTTTTCCATATCGTTTCTCCGTATATATTATTTTTAATCACTTTATAAGAAACATAAACGATGTCAAAATTATCAAAAATCCAAAGTTAAACGCCGAAAACATTCCTATATAATACGCAGTCTTTCCGGGGTTGTTTTTTACATATTCGCGGAATGTTATCAAACTCGCAAGTGATGATATAAGAGTTCCCACTCCGCCGATATTTACCCCTACGAGCAGGTCGGAATAGTTGCCTGTAAACTGGCTGAGCAATATCGCCGACGGCACGTTACTTATAAATTGACACGACACAACGCTGAACAGCAACGTACTCTTATTAAGAAGCGTCGAAAATAGTTCTCTGACCACTCCTATTCTTGCCATATTTCCTGAAAATATAAAGAAAAACACAAATGTAAAAAGGAGTCCGTAATCAACCATTTTCAGTGCTTTTCTATCTGCAAATATAAGCACAAACGGAATAACTATAAGCCCTATCCAATACGGAATACCTCTGAAAACTATCGCTATCGAAAGTGCAAACAAAGCAAGATAGAGTGCCGTCTTTTTAGGATCAAGGTTAATTTTTTCGTCTGCCAAGAATAGCGGCTCGGGTTTTACAAATATTATACAACAAATGGTTATAAGTACTACCGACAATATAAACGGCGGTGCCATTATAGCCATAAATTCAAGATTCGGTATCTCAAACTTCGAGTAAAGATACAGGTTCTGCGGATTCCCAAAAGGCGTCAGCATACCGCCAAGATTTGCGGCTATATTCTGCATTATAAACGTAAACGCCATATATTTCTCTTTGCCTGTCGTCGTCAAAACCAAATACCCTAACGGCAAAAACGTCAATAGCGCCATATCGTTTGCTATAAGCATTGAGCCTATAAAGGTTATGTACACCAAAGCCAATACGCTCATTCGCGCGTTTTTGAAAAGCTGAACTACCTTTCTTGCAAGCATATAGAAAAATCTTATATTCTTCAATGCACAAACCACGGCAAGTACGCAAAACAGACAGGTCAACGTCTTGTAATCAAAATAATTCTTGTATTCACTGTCAATCGGTATAATAAAGCTTGTCGCTAACGCCGCTACAAATGCTATACACATTACAGCGTTCTTTTTTATAAAGCTTACTGCCTTTTGCCAAAATAACGGTTTTTCTTTAACGTCATTTCCCATATTTTTTAATTATTTTTTCCTCTCCGGAATAAAAAATATAAATATAATTGAACTTACCATAAGCATCATAGGATAGAAAAGGTTACATATTATATCAAATGCCGACAAGGGTTTGCCGAGCGTACTTGTAACAGAAAGTGCCACAAGTATCTGTGCACCGTACGGCAAAAAACCTTGGAATATACACGAAAACGTGTCAAGAATAGAAGCTGTCTTTTTGTTTGATATTCCGTATTCGTCTGACATTTCCTTTGCTATCGGGTTTGCCATCACTATTGCAACGGTATTATTCGCTGTCGCTATATCCATTAAGCCAACCAAAAGTCCTATGCCCAGCTGTCCGCCTTTTTTGCCCTTAAATACGTAACGTATTCCGCTTAATAGCGCTTCAAAGCCGCCGTTATAACGAATAAGCGCACACAAAGCCGCTACAAGTATCGCTACCATCGACGTTTCAAACATTCCCGATGCTCCCTCTCCCATTCCTTTAAGAAGCGCAGGAAAATCCACAGCTCCGGTCAAAAGCATTATTGCGCTTCCCGATACAATACCTACTATAAGTGTTACAAATACGTTTATGCCAACCACTCCGCAAAAAAGAACCAACACATACGGAATTACCTGAAGCATATCGTATTCTTTATTTATACCGCTTGATATGTCGGCACCAAGCGATAATACGGTTATCAGAACAAGTGTTATTATTGCCGCGGGCAGTACAATCTCAAAGTTCGTGCGGAATTTGTCCTTCATCTTACAGCTCTGACCGTTACATGCGGCTATCGTCGTATCCGATATAAACGAAAGGTTGTCACCAAACATAGCCCCGCCTACAACAGAGCCTACACAAAGGGGAAGCGAAAAGCCCGTCCCCTCGGATATCGCTACCGCTATCGGTGTTATAAGCGTAATCGTTCCAACCGATGTCCCCATTGCCGTAGATACAAAACAGCTTACTATAAATATTACCACAACCGCAAATCTCGGGGGCGTCACCGACAACATAAAATACGCTACGCTCTCCGCGGAACTTCTGCCTACAACCCCTACGAATATTCCCGCAAGAAGAAATATCAATAGCATCGTTATTATATTCTTGTCCCCGACGCCCTCGCCCATAATCTCAAACTTCTTGTCAAGAGTTTCACCTCTCGTCTGGATTATCGCTACAAAAAGCGCAATAAGAAATGCCACCACTACGGGAACGTTATAAAATCCCATGGGCATCTTCATTACGTATTCAAATATTATGCCGAGCGAAAGATAAAAGACTATAAATACCCCTATCGGTATAAGAGCTAATGCATTACTTTTTTTCATATTAATTCCACCTATTTTTTCTATTTGTAACCAACAAATATTGATTATAACATATTGTATATCAAAAATCAATAATAAAAATATACACGAGCCAAAAGCCCGTGTATATTTTTTATTATTCAAATTTGTTGTCGGGTATTAATAGTACCTTGTATGCGTTTTTAGACAAAACCGCTTCAACGCCCTTCTCCCATTCATCTAATGAAAAACATTTCGAAATGAACGGCGCAAGTTCTATCTTGCCCTCTTCAAGAAGCTCCATAGTAAGAGCCCACGAAGATACCGCCGACGAGTTTGACGGTACGTAGTTAACCTCACGGTCAAACATATAGTCAAGTCTGAACGGTACCTTTCCGCCGAAAAGTCCTATCTGCAAATGCGTTCCCATCGGACGTATAACCTTCATACAGTTTTCAAGCGCAGGTGTTACTCCCGTACAGTCGCAGGTTATATCTGCTCCCTTGGGATTGTTTGCATATACTGCATTCTGCAGTTCCTCAAAGCTCGTTACACAACAGTCTGCTCCCAGCTTCTTCGCAAGTTCAAGCTTATCTGCATCTGCGGGAAGTCCCGATACTATAACGTATGCCCCTCTTCTCTTGAAAAGCTGCGCCGCAAGTTGTCCCATTATACCGGGGCCGATTATTACTACTGTGTCGCCTTTCTTTACGTCAATCTTTTCGTATACTCCGCGAACCATACAAGCAAGAGGCTCTGCCAAAGCATAACTCATCTTCTGCTCCAACGTCTTCGCGTTATCCGAAATCTTAAAGGTATACTTTGCAGGAACTACAACGTAGTTCGCCATAGCTCCGTTACGGTGAGATCCTATGGATTTGCGTTCTTTACAAAGGGTTACGTAACCTTCCTTGCAAAGATAACACTCATCACAACTGTAGCACGCGGGAAGTGTTACTACCCAGTCGCCGACCTTGAAATCGCCAACGTCTCCGCAACATTCTTCTACTCTTCCCACATACTCGTGGCCCATTACTACCGGCATCGTTACCGATCTCTCGTCGTGTATCGCGTGAATATCACTGTTACAAATACCCGCCGCCAATACCTTTACCTTAAGTTCGCCTTCCTTGGCTGTAGGCTCGGGTAATTCCTGAAGTCCAACGCCCTCCATACCAAGAGCATATTTTACTAAACCTTTCATTACACTCCTCCTAATTAAAACCATCTTGCACCGGTGGGCGCCTTTTGATAGCTTTCAAGCGGAACCCAACCTGTCCACAAAAATTGAGACATAGTCTTCTGTGTAACGCCGAAAGTTGTAAATTCTTCGGGCTTTAATGCACCCTCTTCATAAGCCTTTACAAATTCCGGAAGCTTATATAATTCTTTGATTATGCTGTCGGAAATCTCATCATCAATATGACACACTCTCTCGGGATCAGCCTCTATAGTCATCTGCTGAATACGAGCCTGAAGCGAAAACGTCATATCTGCTCCTACCATTGAAGTCAAATGGTGAACTCCTCTGAGTCCTGCAGGCATTATCGTCGCGGGAATATTTCTCTCTTTGAATATCTTGTAAACTTTCTTGCATATAGCGTTACCCGCATTCGCGATAATTTCGGGGGCTATGTCTATACGGCTGTCCGTCGCAGTTTCTAACAGATACTCATCAAGTCTTCCGCCCTGCTGAACTACAAAAAGCGGCTTCGGTGCGATACCGTTAGCAATAGCCTTCGCTCTGCCCTTCATATATGCATCAGCCATTGCCATAGCCTGTGAAACAGAAAAGTTTACAGTAGTACATACGGCAATTCCCCGTGATGAAAGCTCTTCTACAAGCGGAAGCGCAGACTTTATCGAGGGTGTCTTTACCGATATATTGTCAGCCCAAGATGCATAACGCAGTCCCTGCGCCAACATCTTTTCTGCATCCATACATATCGTCGGATCAAGCTGTCCCAATGCATATCCGTGCTGTCCGTTCGTTTCCTCAAATATCTTCTTGAATTTTCCTGCGGCATAAGTCGCAACTATCTCAAGCAACGCTTCTGCATGTTCGGTGGGTGTTAAATCCTTCGGTATCTTGTCTACCATAGGCTGCCAGAACTCCGGAACTGCCTGAAGTGTCTTATAAGTGAGTACCGGATTTGTGGTAACACCTAATGCGCCGTTTTCTATTGCAGCATCTATTTCGGAAGGAATAGCGGAATCGTGCCAGAATTTTGTTGGGGTTTCTTTTGTCATCCATTGCAAAAAGTTCATATCGCTTTTCCTCTCCGCTTATTAAAGTTTAAAGTTTACAACCATTCCCCAACCTGCTTCAACAAACTGGGAAAGGGTTCTCTGCGATGCGCCGAAACGGATAAATTCACATTCTTTAAGTCCGTCTATCTCATAAGCACGTACAAATTCGGGGATAGTGCGAAGTCTTTCGATAGTTTCTGCGGGAACTTCGTCGTTAATATGTTCAACAAACTCGGTTTCTTTTCCGCAAGCGTCAACTATTCCTGCAGACAATGAGAATGACATATCAGAACCTGCAAGAGCAGTTGCATGATATGCACCACGCATACCTGCAGGCATAATCTTTGCCTCGTATCCGCGAGCCTTGCACTCCTTATATGCATTCTTTATAGCCGCTGTACCTGCGCAAATAATATCTGATTCCGGTACGTCGGACTGCATATCCTTTGCAACGTCGCGCAAATAGTCGTCAATACGTCCTACCATAAGTACGGAGAACGCAGCGCCTATTTTCTTTCCTGCGGCACGGCAACGGTCAAGACCGCGCTGTTGCGCAGCAGCTATAGCCACTACCTGTGATGCTGTAAAACTTACTGTACCAACGGTAGTAATACCCTCGGCGGCAAGTTCTTCAATAGCACGAATACCTGCGGCTGTTGCGGGAAGTTTTACTGCAATATTGGGAGCCCACGCCGCAAGGCGTCGTCCCATCTCTATCATAGCAGCTGTGTCACCCTGTTTCTTCGGGTTAACCTGAGCGCATACGTAACCTTGTACTCCGTTTGTCTTTTCATATATAGGAAGAAATTTCTTCGCAATTTCTACGGTTATGCAACGGATTATCTCTTCTGCCTTTTCGTCTCCGCTGAGCCCCTTTGCAGAATCAAGATACGGACGCCAGAATTCGGGGTTGTCATAAAGAGATTTCATAACGAGAATAGGATTCGTCGTTACACCCGTAGCGCCGTTTTCTATTGCCTGGTCCATTGTGCTGAGTACAGCCGTATCAGTCCACCAATATCCGTCTGTTTCGCTAAGCCATTTAAGATAAGCATTTGTTACCATATCAGTCAAACTCCTTTCCTGAGGAGGTCTGTAATTCAATTACAGACGCTCAACAGTACCTTCCCATGTATCCATAGTCTTCTTGCGGGAGTTTTCATCATACCAATGCTTTGTAACTGTCTTTGCACGTGTGTAGAAGCGTACGCCGTCAAGACCGAGAACGTGCTGATCACCAAAGAATGAATCCTTGTTTCCGGAGAAGGGGAAGTATGCGGAAGGAACAGGAATACCAACGTTGATACCTACCATACCGCCGTCGGAAAGAAGTTCAAACTGACGTGCATAATAGCCGTTCTGTGTGAATATTGCAGAACCGTTCGCAAAACGGTTTGCATTCATTATTTCAAGACCTTCTTCAAATGTCTTTACACGTTTAATAACTGTAACAGGACCAAAGATCTCGCAGTCACCTACTGACATACCGGGCTTAACGTGGTCGAGAATTGTAGGACCTACAAAGAAGCCGTTTTCACATCCGGGAACAACAACGTTACGTCCGTCAAGTACCAATTCAGCACCTTCGTCAATACCCTTCTGAATCCAATCGCAAACAGACTGCTTATGCTTTGCTGTTACAACAGGACCAAGCTGTGTTTCGGGATCGTACGCACAACCAATCTTCATAGCCTGTGCCTTCTTCTTGAGAAGTGCAACAAATTTGTCAGCTATAGATTCCTGAACAACGATTACAGGAAGTGCCATGCAACGCATACCTGCACAACCGTATGTAGAGTTAATAATAGCGTTTACAGAGCTTTCGAGGTCACAGTCTTCAAGAACAAGTGCATGGTTCTTCGCTTCTGTCTGTGCCTGAACTCTCTTTCCGTGCGCTGCTGCAACGGAATAAATGTGTTTACCGATATCGGTAGAGCCTACGAATGTAACAGCCTTAATACGAGGGTCTGTAAGGAAAAGTTCAGATTCCTTACGCGAACATGTAACAAGGTTTACAACCCCCTTCGGGAAACCTGCTTCTTCGTAGAAAAGCTCAAGAATACGCATTGATGTAAGGGGCGTATATGATGCAGCCTTAAGAACAACTGTGTTACCGGTTGCAATTGCAAGGGGAACCATCCAACCCCAAGGAATCATTGCGGGGAAGTTAAAGGGAACGATACCTGCAACAACGCCCAAAGGCATACGGTATGACGCGGTATCAAATCCTGATGTTACCTGCAAAGATGCAGTACCCTGTGATACGTAAGGAGTAGCACACGCAAGTTCTGTAGGCTCGATTGCCTTAAGAACGTCACCTCTTGCTTCAGCAAGGTTTTTACCAAGCTCTTTTGCACAAAGAACTGTAAGTTCATCAAGGTGTGCAACCAAAACGTCACGCCACTTGAACATCATCTGTGTTCTCTTACTCAACGAGAGCATAGACCACTCTTTGAATGCAGCTTCTGCAGAAGCAATAGCTTCTTCAACCTCTTCTTCTGTACAACAAGGAACCTCTGCAATAACCTCACCTGTAGATGAGTCGGTTACTTCCATCCATTTTGTAGTTTTGGAATCTTTCCATTCACCATTAACACAATACTTTTTTCTTTCAACAGCCATAATTAAGTCTTCCTTTCTTGTTATAAATTAATGTTGAAATTCAAGGTAAACTTTTTTAAAATTTTGCCTATTATATTCATTATAAAACTATATAGATATATTGTCAATGGATAAATGGTATATTTATATGTATTTTTGCTCAATTCCGCTTCGTTTCTTCAATAATTTTGGTAATTGTAAACAAACAAATAGATAACGTTCGTATACTCTCATCTTATTAAATCTAAAGTGTAATACAATTTTTGATAATAAGTTAAAATAATGCTTATTATGTTGATTTATCTGCATTTTTTTAGCCAAAATATCGGTTTTTGGGTGTTCGTATTGACTTTGTTCTACCGCAAGTGCTATAATACAAAAAGAAAGGAGGGCTATATGATGAAACGTGTTGATGCTACTCAAGGTTCTTTGACAAAACAAATTTTTATTTACACAATCCCATTGGTTCTTTCAACTATTTTACAATCACTGTTTGACATCGCAGATAAAGCCGTGCTTGGAAATATGGCGGGAACAACCGCCGTTGCTTCTATCGCTGCGACAACAACAGTTTCTTCTCTTATTATAAGCGGCGCCGTCGGTCTTTCTACCGGTACGTCAATCGTTCTTGCCCGCTTCGTCGGTCAAAAAAATAACGAAAGAATGCGCAAAACAATTGATACGTCTCTTATCACGAGCCTTTCTATCGGTTTACTCGTAGCCCTTGTAGGTTTCTTTTTAACCCCTATATTCCTCACGGTTACCAACTGTCCCGAAGAATGTTACAATGGCGCTTTATATTATATGCGAATTATAATTGTCGCCGCACCCGCAACCCTATTCTATAACTACGGCTCGGCAATATTAAGAACTCTCGGCGACTCACAAAGACCTTTGATTTACATTACCATTTCGGGCATTATAAAGGTTACTCTTAATGTTATCCTTTGCCTCGTTCTTTCTCAAAAAGTAATTGCCGTTGCCGTCGCAACAATCGCGGCAAATCTCATCAGCGCCTTACTTGTCTTTAATAGATTATGTCATCTTGACGACGGTATAAAGGTTAAGGTTTCTCAAATGCACTTTGATTACCCATCTTTCGTGTGCATACTCCGCTTCGGTATTCCCGCATCAATATCAAACTTGGTGCTCCCGCTGGGAAATTTACAAATTACAGCGGCGATAAACTCGTACGGTCCAAGCGCTATGGCAGGCCAGTCGGCTGCACTTTCAATTGAAAACATCTCCTATGCATTCTCGGGAGGCTTTGCAAGTGCCGCAATGACCTTTATGGGACAAAATATCGGCGCTAAAAACGTCGACCGCGTAAGAAAAACGTTTTGGCTCTGTATCTTTTACAACACTTTGATTACCGGTTCTCTCGGCGTTCTTACCTACCTCACGGGCGAGTTTTGGCTCGGTATTATCGTCGGCGCGGCGGCTACCGAAGCTATTCACTACGGAATGTTGCGACTGTTTTACGTAATCTTATTCGTGTTTATCCATGCAATCAGCAGTATATTGATAAGCTCGATGAAGGCGTTTGGATATCCTATGTTGGCAAGTATAACAAACATCGCATTCAACCTTGGTTTCCGTGTCCTTTGGATGCAACTCGTTTATCCGCACAGTCAAAAATTCAGTACTATTATGCTTTGTTATACGGTCGCATGGACGTTAAATCTAATCTTTTATATGCTCTTTACGTCTATCGTCTACAGAAAATACGTCAAAACGGGTATCTGCAAAGAAATATAATTATTAATAATATGGGCTTCGCTCATATCATTTAAAAAAGCACTTGCTTAAAGCAAGTGCTTTTTTCGTTCTAAACACAAATTTACAACTTATTTTTGAGAGTCGGCGTGAGTATTACGCGAATAATATACCGAGCCGTCACGAGTCGTCTCAACGAGTCTGCCCTCGTCTACTAAATATCCAACGACAGCAGTAAGGTTATGCATTATTCCGTTAACCTTTCTGAAATCATCAAGCGCTTTGCCCGTCTTCTTCAAAAAAATTGCGACCAATTCGGTCTTCGTAACGGAACACTCCACAAGACTTTCAATAAACTCTGCTTTTTCAAACATATTTTTTCGGTTTTTTTCAGCAAGCTCTCTAATATCGTCAACAACTTCGTTATGCGCTAAAATATACTTATCATAGTTCATTTCGAGCAGTTTTTCGGTAGATTCCAAGCTCTGCTCGAGAGACGTGCAATAAGGAATACTAATATTTTCAATCAATTGATTGCTGAGAAGTTGGTCGGCGATATACGCTACGTTGTCGGGAGTAACAAATCCCATCTGCTCGGCGCAATGTCCCGGAAGCTGTATTATCCCAAACTCAATTCCGTCAACCGTTACGGAAGGGGCTGTCCAGTCAATAATCTCATCAGGCATATAAAAATTCCTGGTAGACTTCAACGTACGGTAAGTAATATTCCCCGAGGTAAGAGTCATCGTATTCAAAGGGTTGGCGTAAACTGCCGCCGTAAACAACGAGGTATATATTTTCGTGCCAAACTTATTGCGCAGATTTACGTTATTGCCTATATGGTCGGGATGCACATGAGAAATCAAAAGCGAGGTAATATTCAAATTCTCTTCTTGCAATAAAGACAGTATGCCGTCCCAGTCACTTTTGTAGCCCGAATCTATCATAATAGCATCTGTTTCGTTTATTTTATACAATGGGATACGACAACCACTTGTAACAATACAGTAAGTATTTCCCTTCACATGTTCTAAATATGGTTTTATTTTCTCAATCATAAATTGACTCCTTAAATAAATAAGGGCTTGCACGGGCAAGCCCTTATGGAGATTACAAGGGATTACAGACAGATTGAACCGCCGCTTGCAACGATAGTCTGACCGGTTACCCAGCTGGAATCATCTGTGCAGAGGAATGTAACAACTGCAGCCAATTCATCAGGAGAACCCATACGCTTCATGGGGTGATAAGCAATAGCTGCTTTAAACTTTTCTTCGCCAACTGCACGCATCATATCTGTATCAATGTGACCGGGAGCTACACAGTTCATACGAACGTTCTTACGTCCCAATTCCTTTGCCATTGTACGAGTAAAGCCCTGCATAGCAGCTTTAGTTGCAGCATAGTTAGCCTGACCGGGATTACCCATCAATGATGTAGAGGAAATGTTAACAATAGAACCGGACTCCTGATCTCTCATCAACGGTACAACGAACTTACAAAGGTTGTACATACCGTTGAGGTTGATGTTGATAACTGTGTACCATTCATCGTCAGTCATCTTGTGGAATATACGGTCACGGGTAACACCTGCATTGTTAACAAGAACGTCTACTCTGCCGAAAGCTGCAACTGTAGCATCAACAGCAGTCTTAACCATATCGGAATCAGCAACATTACACTTAAATGCAAGAACCTTCTTACCGGTGGGGTCGAGTTCCTTTGCGGTAGCTTCCGCAAGTTCCAAATCCCACTCAAGGATAGCAACGCCTGCAGCTTCTTCTTCCAAGAAACGCTTTACAATAGCCTTTCCGATGCCTTTACCTGCACCAGTAACAATACAATACTTACCTTTCATGTTTTTCATAATAAAAGTCTCCTTTAGATAAATTAATTATTTTAAAAGTAGTTTTATTTATTTTTGAAAATCGGTTTTCTCTTTTCGCGTAAAGCTCTAAGACCTTCTCCGACATCTTCTGAACGGGCAACAAAACCGTTCCATTCGTTCTCACGATACAAACCGGCTGCAAAAGCATCTTGACGGAAACCATTAAAAATCTTTTTTGCAGCTGTAATAGATTTAGGTGCCTTTTCAGCAATAAGGTGAGCTAACTCCAATGCCTTATCAATCAGCTCTTCTGACGGATAAACCTCCTGAACTAGGCCGTATCGCATTGCCTCTTCCCCTTTAAGACGAGCAGCCGTATAGAACATCCTCTTTGCATTAGCCTCACCAATAAGCCAAGGCAAACGTGTCATACCGCCGTAACCCGCAATCAAGCTAAGATTAGCTTCTGTCAAACCAATACTTGCAGTCTCGGAAGCATAACGGATATCACAACACAACGCCACTTCCAAACCGCCACCCAAGCAATGACCGTCAATAGCGGCAATAATGGGAAGTCGGCAGTTTTCAATGCTGTTGAAAATATTATGTCCGATAATAGTGTTTGTACCTTTGGGAAACACACCGAACGTATTAACGTCGGCACCTGCGCAGAAGCTTCTCTTCGAACCGGTCAACACAACGGCACGCATAGTATCGTCGGCGGACAGTTCATTTAAAGCATCCCTCAGCTCAAACATCAAATCCGGTGTTATAAGGTTTAGCGGCGGGTTGTTCAACGCCATAAGAACTACGCCGTCATCAAACCTTTCCATCGTCAAGAGTTTGTATTCTTTCATTTCAAGTTCTCCCATCTCTTGAGGGGTTCCAGGTCAAATACAGGCTCACGGTGCGCAAGTCTTGCACGAGCCAGCTCTGTACGGTTGGGATCGGGGCCCAACAACTCGTTGTTTCCACGCTCACGCTTACGAGAAGACAAATCAACAACGTCGTACTGCTCAAGCTCGCCCTCGGTAATTACCATTTTGGTTGCCCACAGTGCAGGCGGATAAGACTTGGCAATCTCCTTTGCAACTTCCATAGCGGCATCAAAAAGCTCTTCTTTGGGAACAATCTTATGAACAACACCCCAACGCTCCATTTCCTGGGCAGTAAAGGGTTTAGCCGTATAGAAATGATAACGTGCTACCTTATCGGGAATAACTCTCTTAAGCCAGAAAGGACCACCTACGGTACCAACACTGATTTCGGGGAAGTTAAACAAAGCATCATCAGATGCTACGATTACGTCACCTAAGCTTGCATAAGCAAATCCCATACCAATTACGTGTCCGTGAACAGCCGATACAATCGGTACACGGCAACGGTATACTGCATTAAATGATGCATCGATAGTAGGATTAACACGCTTACGAAAATCGGGATCCTTAGACTGACCTGCTTCCTTTAAGTCATGACCTGCAGTAAAGCAACGATTCTCCGCACGCAATATTACACAATATACATCGGTACGTGTATTCAAAGATTCAAAAATCTCACGAATGGCAATACGCATAGATTCGCAAACTGCATTTACGGGGGGACGGTCAAGCGTCACAATTCCTATATGGTCTACGACCTCAAATTTTACATATTCGCACATATCGGTTACTCCTTAATCGCAATTTTCGAACAGAGCCGCAATACCCTGACCGCCGCCTACACAGAACGTAATAGCGCAACGTTCGCCGCCCTGACGCTTAAAGATACCTGCCGCCTTTGCAGCCAAGTTAATACCTGTTGCAGAGTAAGGATGTCCGAGCGCAATACCGCCGCCTCTGATATTTACCTTGTCAATATCAAGATTCAGCTCTCTGATAACGCCCAAAGTCTGAGATGCAAAAGCTTCGTTACACTCAATAAAGTCCAAATCGGAGAATTCCATCTTATTGCGCTTAATCAAGTTTCTCATAGCTTCTACGGGACCAAGTCCCATATAACGAGGATCAATACCCGTTACGGTAAAATCGATAAATCTCATCAAAGGCTTAAGTCCCTTTGCACGTGCAAGCTCTTCGTCCATCATAACTGCACAAGATGCACCATCATTCAAGGGAGAAGCGTTACCTGCGGTAACAACACCGCCCATAACGGGCTTCAACTTTGCAAGTCCCTCAAGAGTAGTTGCTGGACGGAACATTTCATCGGTATCAACAATTATAGGGTCAGCCTTCTTCTGAGGTACGGTAATCGGAACGATATGCTCCTGATACAAGCCTTCTTCGTAACCCTTTGCTGCAAGCATCTGGCTACGATAAGCGTATTGGTCGCATTCTTCACGGGTTATACCAAGCTTCTTGGCAATATTTTCAGCAGTCTGAACCATATTAGGATTGCCGTAAACCTCTACGGGACTGGATAAAAGAGTATCAATGTAGGGTGTACCGCCGTCATAAGGACGGTTGTTGTGAAGGTAAAATGCGGGACGGGAGTCCTGCTCAACGCCTCCACAAGTATATATCTCACCAAAGCCACCCTGAATCAAAGCCCCTGCAGTAGTCAAAGCCGCAAGGCCTGTACCACAACCGCGGTTAACGGTGAGACAACCCGTATCCACGTCACCATCAGCTGTCAACCAAACTTGACGGGAGGGCGTTAAATAATGGGGAATATTGCCCCAAATATTTTCTTCTACTTCATTAGAAGTAATCTGCGCTCTACTCAACGCTTCTTTAACTACGGGAGTAGTCAAATCCAAACGCTGCAACGTCTTATATACACCGCCGCGCTTTCCTACGGGAGTTCTGACCGCAGAAACAAGTACTGCATTTCTCATAATGCTTTCTCCTTTCTATTGGATCAGACGCACATTCTGCCGTCTGTAACGATTATTCTCTCGCCGTTAACAAACGAAGAATCATCAGATGACAAAAATGCGATAACGGAAGCCAATTCCTCAACCTTACAAGCACGGTTTCTGGGGAATGCCGCCATTTTTACTTTCAAAATTTCGGGCGGAATCGTCTTAATCATATCTGTATCAACCGCCGCGGGACATACGGAATTTGCAGTAATATTGTACTTAGCGCATTCCTTGGCGATAACACGAGTTAAACCTATAACTCCGTATTTAGCAGCAGCATAGTTACTCTGCCCAAATGCACCGCCAAATCCCATAGAAGATATATTTACAATCTTGCCGTAATCCTGCTCTATCATATCGGGAAGTACTTTCTTACAGCAATAAACCAAGCTGGTCAAGTCAACTGCCAAAACCAAATCCCAGTCCTCAACAGGCATGTTTATAATTGATTTATCGCGAACTATACCTGCACTGTTAACCAAAATGTCAATTCGACCGAATTTTGCCTTAATTTCATCAAAGCAACGGTCTACGTCTTCATAATTAGCAACGTTGCACTTAAAAGCAAAAGCACGTGTCCCTGTAGGATCAAGCTCTTTTGCGGTAGCTTCAGCCGCTTCCAAATTCATATCAACAAGAGCTACCTTTTCAATGCCGTCATCAAGGAAACGTTTAACGGCTCCGGCGCCTATACCCTTTGCAGCACCGGTTACAACTGCAAATTTTCCAGTAAAGTTACTCATATTCTTATTCTCCTTCCCTTAGACCTCTACCCAACTGTGGGTAACCTTTAAATGCTGTCCATGGAAGGCTCTGCCTTCTTCGGATACCAAAAGTGCTACGGTATCTGCAACTTCTTCGGGAGTAGCGTTCCCGTTGGGAGTCAAAGAATTTACTGTAATTGTATATTTTTCGCACTCTCTTGCACAAGTACCGGTAAAGCCCATAGCGGATGCCTTGGTAATAGCATAAGCAGCATTGCCTGCTACACCCAACATCTCGTTGTCGGAGAAGTTAATAATCTTTCCTGTTCTTCTTGCTTTCATATCAGCAAAAATCTGTTTGCAACAGTAAAACATACTGTGAACGTTAACTGCAAGCACTTCGCTCCATTCCTCGGGAGTCATTTCAAGCAAACTCTTGCGGCATACGGCATTGGGGTTGTTGATAAGAATATCGATATCGCCCTGCTCTGCCTTAATAGCATTAAAGCAACGGGTTACGTCTTCAAAGTTGCCAATGTTGCACTGATAAGCACAGCAAGCAGCGCCTTGCTCCTTTATCACTGCGGTATCTTCGGCAGCATTATTTGTCAAAACAATGACAGCCTTTGCTTCTTCTGAAGCCAATTTCTTTGCTATAGCAAGAGATTGAGGCTGTACACCGCCGGTAATTACGGCGATCTTTCCTGTAAGTTTAGCCATTCTTATTTCCTCCCTCATTAGCATTTTTCAAAAATAGCGGCAACACCCTGTCCACCGTCACAGCAGAAGGTAATAGCACAACGCTCAAAGTCGTTACGGGCAAAAATGCCTGCCGCCTTAGCCGCCAAATTAACACCGCTAGCAGTATAGGGATGTCCCAACGCAATAGCACCGCCTCTGATATTCAGCTTTTCCATAGGAATCTCCAACTCACGCTGAACCCCCAAGGTCTGCGCCGCGAATGCCTCGTTACATTCGATAAAATCCAAATCGTTAATTGTCATTCCGTTGCGCTTCAAAACCTTGCGCATAGCATTAACGGGACCGAGTCCCATATAGCGAGGATCTACACCTGTTACGGCATAGTCAACAAATCTCATCAAAGGCTTAAGTCCAAGACTGCGCGCCTTTTCCTCGTCCATCATAATTGCTGCAGCCGCACCGTCATTCAAAGGAGATGCGTTACCGTCTGTAACTACACCACCGGCTACCGCGTGAAGGTTAGACAACTCTTCCATAGTTATTCCGGGACAAAGAATTTCGTCAGTATCAACAATAATTGAATCTTCTTTCTTCTGAGGAACGGTTATGGGTACAATATGTTCGGGATAAATTCCCTCTTCATATCCCTGCAAAGCCAACGCTTGGCTTCTTGCAGCATATTCATCGCATTCCTCTCGGGTAATACCAAAATACTTAGCTACGTTTTCAGCTGTAGTTACCATATTGGGATTACCGAACTTCTCGGGGCTTGAGGGGCGCTTCATAATACTAACACCGCCGCCACTGAAGGGATTAGTGCTTCCCACCAGATAAACAGGCTGAGAGTCAAATTCAACGCCTCCGCACATATATACGTCACCGAAGCCGCCCTTAATAAAAGCTCCGGCAAGAGTTAATCCACTCAAAGATGTACCGCACGCACGATTAATGCTTAACGCGGCAGTTTCAACCGGTTGACCGGCTGCCAGCCAAGCAAGTCTGCCGGGTGTTCTTCCCTCGGCATGGGCGCCCCAGATTACATCATAAACGTCCTTGCCTTCAATATTGGCACGACGCAAGGCCTCCTGAATAACAGGAGTAACCAATTCCTGACGGCTGAGGTTCTTAAATACACCGCCTCTTTTGCCGACAGGAGTACGAACTGCAGATACAAGTACCGCTTGTCTCATAGTATTTTATCCTTTCTCTAAAATAGCCCGAGCCGTATTATGCGTCTCGGGCTGTAGGAATTTGTTAACGACGCAAGTTTTCTATCAAAGTGGTAACGCCCTGTCCACCGCCACAACATGAGGAGAACAAACCGTAACGTGCACCCTGACGTGCAAGTTCCTTCATACAGAATATACCAATACGAGCGCCTGAAGCACCGTTAGGATGTCCGAAGGAAATAGCACCACCGTTGGGATTCCATTTATCCTGATTAATAGTCTTGCCGGACTGAATTTCCATTTCTTTGATAACGCCCAAGTTCTGAGCTGCAAAAGCTTCGTTACATTCAAATACGTCAATATCGTCAACTGTAAGACCTGCACGCTGAATTGCCAACATATTGGAATATGCAGGACCGATACCCATCAAACGAGGTTCAACGCCGTAGTCAGCGCCAACAACCCAACGAGCGTAAGGCTCATAACCAAGTTCCTTTGCCTTTTCTGCTGTCATCATCATTACAAAAGCCGCACCGTCATTCAAACCGGAAGCGTTACCTGCAGTTGTAACAGAAGTTTCTGTTCCGCGAACCGTACGAAGCTTTGCCAAATCTTCCATGGTTGTAGAAGGACGCAAGTGTTCGTCAGTTGCAAAAATAACTTCGGGAGTCTTCTTTGTAGCAGGAATTGTAATAGGTACGATTTCTTCTGTGAAGTAACCCTTCTCTGTGGAAGCTGCTGCACGCATCTGGCTGCGATATGCAAATTCGTCACATGCCTGACGGGTAATTCCCCACTTCTCAGCCATAATATCGGAAATTTCAATCATAGATGCTCTCTGTTTAGGATCTGCGTGAATAATAGGAATCAACGCCTGAGGACCAATGCCCTTGTAAGGCTGTACTGTAGTTGAGAACCTAACAGACTTATTACTGTGAGACTCGAAACCACCTGCGATAATAACGTCAGCTGCGCCTGCAAGAATCTTCCAAGCCGCATGGTTAATAGAATCGATAGCAGAACCGCACTGCATTTCTACAAATGATGCAGAAGTTTCAAAAGGAAGTCCTGCTGCCATCGTGATGTAACGAGCGTTACTCCAGCTGTAACCACAGCCTGAAGCTGAACCGCACATCAAAGAGTCAACCTTTCCGCCCTTTTCGTAAATCTGTGTCTTGGCTACCAAAGCCTTTACAGTCATAGCTGCCAAGTTGGAGCCGTTAATGTCTTTAAGAGTACCGCCCATCTTACCAAAGGGAGTTCTCATGCCTTCAACAAATACTACTTCTCTCATAGTTATGTTTCTCCTTAAAAATATGTATGAATTTAAAAATATTTATTTTATTAATCATTCATAGTCGTAGAAGCCGTGACCTGTCTTGCGTCCCAAACGGCCTTCCTTAACCATCTGTTCGTATACGTCGTACATATCGGGCTTCACGCCTGTTCTTTCGTAATTGCTCTTAGAAATCGTATAACAAAGATCGATACCGGTCAAGTCTTGCATACGGAAAACACCCATCTTATGATTGAATCCATATTCCAATGCAGTATCAACCTCTTGAGGTGTGCAATAACCGTTCTGAACCAAATATTTTGCACGTTCGGTCAAGCCTGCCAACAAATAGTTGCCTGCAAATCCGGGTATCTCCTTCTTTTGCCAAATAGGCTTCTTATCAATCGCCAAACAGAACTCGTAAGCTGCACGTGCTGTCTCTTCGCTTGTATGAGGACCTTGAACTACTTCAACAAACTTCATAACCAATGCAGGATTATAGAAGTGCATATTGCAAAGACGCGAAGGATTCTTCAAGCAATCCTTGAACAATGATGAAACCATATAGCTGGAATTTGTGCAAACTATTACATTCTCATCAATAAGCTGGTCAAGCTGACGGAAGAATTTTTCCTTAACTTCCTTTACTTCTATAATAGCTTCAATAACGCAATCAACACCCTCTACCGCCTTTTCCAAAGACGATTCAATGTGGAATTTTGTTCTGATTTCAGCAACCTGTTCTTCTGTCATACGACCCTTGGCAATTCTTCCTGCCAAATATTCGTCTTCCCATTTTTGAACAGCCTCCAAAACCTCGGGCTTCAAATCATAAACGGTAGCATCAAAGCCGTATATAGATGCACACAAAGCAATTTGACGTCCCATCAAGCCGCCGCCGACAACACATATTTTTTTAATTTCCATAATATTTCTCCTTCACTGTGTGGTTTTATTTATAATTTATTTTTCCTAATACAAAAGAATGAATTTTTCATAGTATTTCTCAAAATATACGCATCAAAAATCGCATCGACGTATGATATAAGGGCAGATTATTCGATACTACACCACCAGTATAATTGTATACTGATTATTTGTCAACCCCAAAACTGCACAAAAAGCATAGTCCAATTTTGTTTAATTTAGGTATTAACGAATATTTTGACGCTTGAGCAAGGCTTTTTTGCCTAAAATTTGTTTTTCCCGATAGGCACTGCACACAAACTCCCAAATAATTAAATGTTAATACAAAAAAGCACTCGCTTCGGTCTTATCCTAAACAAGTGCTTTTGAGGGCTAAATTAAAAATGCGCTAAATTAAATTATTAACCTAAAAAGGTTCCATAAACATTAGTCTTATTTAAATCGCTCGATACGGTCGATTTCCGTTACAAGTTGTTTTATAAGTATATCAGCAAATTCCTCGTATTTGCCTGAAAGTTGTTTTTCATTCTTCAGTTTTCTGACATCTTCCAAGAGTTTATAAGAATCTTTCTCTTTGGTATTATAAACTTGTCTTGAAATTTGCAATATTCTTCCGTCAGGATGATTTGTGAAATCAGCATCAAGCACATAGCTATCTACTTTTTTTAGCAAATCACTTTTTTCAGTCTTGGTCAATAAGCCGAACGTCGCTTCATCTAACAACATCTCTGCTATATCAAAAATCGCATTCGAATTACCGTATTTTGCAGATTTTTCTAACAATGTTTTATCAGGCTGTTCCGTCTGTTTTGCCTGCTCATACAAACGTTTTCCCTCTGCCAACATAGCTTGGGGATTTCCTAAATCTGCTGCCTGCTGAACTAATTGCATATTATTTTCAGAAATTCCGCGTTCATACATTACATTGGTTTCTGTTAGTTTTTTTGTTTCCTCTTCTTTTTCCTTCAAAATTGAGTTAAGATTATCTTCTATCTTTTTTATTTGTTTCTTAATATCTTTAATCAGTTTTTTTGCATCTTTTTTTCTTCTATTATTGTCAGCTATAGCATCAAAAATCATATAAATTCCCGAGGGCAAAAAAAGCGTGCCGGCAAACATCAAACTAATATGTATAACCTCTGTTACTGCATCTCCGCCGGCAGCAATACCAACGGCTATCAATTCTAAAATAATTACTGCAACTAATACAACAAAGAATTTAACAATATCCCAAGTAGTAGAAATGTTATTCAAATCAATTCTTAATATCTCTAAACAATAATCTCTTACCGGGACGTAAAAAATTGCAAGGGCAATAAAACCAAACAATGCAATAATAAATAAAAGCGAAAACAAACATTTTTTGTTATCCTTCTTCGCCTTTTTTATTATTTTCGCTTGTTCGTCTTTTTTCTTCGTAATAGATTCTAATGACTTTTTAAGTTTTTCAATTTGTATATTATATTTCTCCGGATTTAACATATATCTTCACCTCAAAAAGATTATAGCACATATTTTATAATTTGTCAAAAATATGTTAATTTTAGTATAATGTTGGTTATGCAAAAATAATGTTATGCCCTACGCCATAGTAATAAAATACGTAAAAAACGGATATAACTGAAAAGACTCTTGTGTCCCCCAAAAAACTGGTTAAAAACCAAGGATTTTATAATAAATTTAGCCAAGCAATACCAAATACAACAAATACTAAAATAAATATTGCTAACAAAACAATTGATATAATTTTTAATGATTTGATTGAAGAAATTTTCAAACAAACTGATGAAAATATTATACCAGGTAAAGCAGTAACACAATAAAACATTCGATAAAACAAAAAACCTAAATAATCAGAACCACTTATACTTGGTAAACTATTTATATAATTAAACTCTTTTATCATATAATATGTTAATAGCACCAAAGTACTAAATGTAACAACAGAAACAGAAAAAGATATTATAGAAAAAACTTTTTTTGCCACAAAATCACCTACTTTTAGGTGTATTATATCATAAAATTGTTGGATGGGCAATAATTATTCATTATTCATTATTCATTCGAAAATCCGTTCTTTATTTAATGAATAATGAATGATGAATATTGAAAAATGAATAATACAAACAAAAATGCAACTCTTGAATTTAGTGAAATATTCGGCATTGCCGAATGTGAAATAATTTTCTTGCGAAAATTGTGAAATATCTCACTTCGTTCGATGTGAAATGAAATTCGCCTCTTCACATTTGCGAAGCAAATATTTCACAGCGTAGCTATTTCACATGGCGAAGCCATATTTCACTCGCCGCAGGCGAATTTCGTTGAAAAAAGCACTTGCAAAAGCAAGTGCTTTTTTCTGGCTCCCCCTGCTGGGCTCGAACCAGCGACATCATGATTAACAGTCATGCGCTCTACCGACTGAGCTAAGGAGGAATAATGGCAAATAACTTAATGTCATTTGCCATATTTGTGTTAGCATCGACCTATTTTACCGGACCGTCGCCAGTCAAGTATCGTCGGCACAGTACAGCTTAACTACCGTGTTCGGAATGGGAACGGGTGGACCCTGTACGATATAGACACTAACTATCAGCTTTCGCTGTGGTG